>QCTE01000010.1 GCA_003211275.1 Synechococcus sp. AG-673-A03
CTCACGGAAAGCCATCATCTGTTAAAAAGCACTGCCCAAGGCCCCGTTCAGATGCCCGTTGATGTCACGGCGATTCTGGTTTCATCCACCTTCATGGGAGCGGGGCTGGCATTGGCCAAATTCTTCCCCGAATCCTCCCTGCTAGCGGCGTTCTTTTTAGCTGGACTAGCGCTTGTCAACATTGGACTTTCGCTCGCTGGCTAAACCAATGACGGCATGGATTTTGAGCCAGACAAAAATCGCAAGCTTTTCAGGAGTCTGATTCAGGGCTGATGGCATCGGGTCCGGAGTTGTGGCGATCCCTGGAACCACTGCAGAGCAGGTCTCCTGGGTTCCTGGATGCTGTGGCTTCATACCTTCCAACAGTTCACCTGACGCGTTGATTCATGCTGTTAGCGACAACTTCATCACTCCTTATCGCCAAAGCGAACACGATGAGTGCTGACCTGGCTTCGGGCAGGCAAGGTCTCAAGACGCTCTACATGCATGCAGAGACGCGTGCGCTTTGATACATTAAAGAGTGACATGAGGGGCAAGTCGAGCAGCCGACTCATGTGCGTTGGGGAGAGGGAGGCGTCACACTCCCTCTTTCCGCAAAGTCAACGCTGAGGTGGAGAGCAGGGCATCCACCCGATGTTCTGCAGGTCAGTCCACAACTCGACTCCGAGCTGATGGAGCATCCGCTGCTGGCGGACAGGTTGACCCAGGACAGGGGACCAGCGAAACGTGCTCAACACAACGAACTGAAGCTGCTCTGCCGAGGCTTCTGGCTTGATCTGGATGAACAGACCTTCCTGAGAATTCACAAGCCATGCCCCAGCTTGGGGCAGCTTCTCGCACCCAGCGACGTCAGGATGATCATTGAACATCATGGAATCTGACGAGAGTCAAAAAACTCAGCAGCTGATCATTACAGCCGAAGTGACGGAGCCTGGGAATCCTCCATCGGAATGGGCGCCTCCACCGGCACTTGTTTTATCCCCTCTTTGACTGCCGTTGCAGTGATGAAGCCACCAATGTCAACAACTGCCAGACAGCTCAGACCAGTCAATACACCAATGGCCACGATCACTCTGGTCGTAAAATCAACAGAAGAGTTCTGAACAGAGCTAGACGGCATGGCATGCAGTTCGACTGTCTCTGTTTTGGCCCTTGATCAACACTGACGCAAACCGGAGTGGTGCTTGATTGGCTGCGAAGCAATCCTACGCGGTCACTCCAGTACCTACGCGAGCCTGATCAGCCAAAGAGCAGATAGAGATCGCATAATCATTGTTGCTTGCTAGCAACCGTTATCACGACATCACATCAGGCGCCTCGTTGTTGAGGAATGGAAGGACTGCTAAACGACGAGCGGCCAGAACAAAACATCCTTAATCCATCAATCAAAGAGGTCTTTAACGAATATCTAGAGCCCAGCAGGCACAAGCTCTAAATTGACGTTGTCCCAAAGGATGAGAGAAAAGCACGAGGGGATTTGATGCAAGTAAAGAGGCTGCACGTCGTCAAGCAGATGCAGATTTGCGTAATGGCAATCCCGAAGTCGATAGTTAGGTATTCTTTCGGAAAGATGATGGATGTGGTGATAAGCAATATCTGCGGTAAACCAATTCAATATCGCTGGTAGCTGCAGAAAAGAAGATCCTTCGATAGCACCCTTGAAATAGCTCCAATCCTGCTCATTACTGGCATAGGAACCTGGAAAATTATGCTGAACAAAGAAAACAGCGATCATCAAAGCGGCACTTGAGCTCATCACACACACGTAAAGGAGCCAGAAATGCCAATGACCGATCGAATGACCGATTAAAAACCAGCAAATAAACAGTACGAGCGTATTAGCGATTGTGTCATAAACCTCGCCTCGCGTGTAAAAAAAGCTTGACTGATGCTTATTGACAATTGAAATAACATTAGGGATTTTGCCTTTTGAAATGACTGAAGCTGCCTTTTTGAGGCTTACGAAAAAGCATTCAAAGAAACCAAGGACAAGGGCAATTCTTGGCTTGAGAATGAGGTAATAAAAACCTCCAGGAAACAGCAACAAGGGGTGGCGCAAAATCCGATAGAAAACCTTTTGGTCTGATTTCTTCGATTCATATTGCGCCCGTGTCGTCAGAGCCGATGGGCCTCTGTAACGATCCCAGTTGCCATTGTATTTATGATGAAAAGCATGGCCTCTCGACCACGGGTGATGAGGGATGCCGTGAATGATGCTGAGCATAAAAGCAACCAAGCGATTCGCTCGCTTAGAGCGGAACTGGCTTTGATGACCACAGTCATGCATTAATGAAAAACTTCGGCTCATCAACAAAATGATGAGCACAAAGAACAATGGAGCCATCAACACCGACGCTAAATCGAACGATGTTGTGACTGCAGATAATCCGATTGCACAGAGAGCTAGGGGAACAACGGTATTGACAATTTGCCAGGCAGCAATGCGGTCGTCACTGGCCATAAAAGACTTGAGATCAAAGTCGACTCGTCGAACAGATCTCGTTTTTGGGGGACAGGTCGCAGAACTATTCAAATGACTTCTGCATTTTGGCGTTCTGTCTCGAGAGAAACTAAGAGGTAATTTATCGAAAATCCCTCATGAGGGTTGAATCATTTGGGGAGACAAGGACACTTCAGGGATCGATGGGGAGAGGAGTGGACAGATTCCAGTGAGGGCAGGCCCTTCCAGCTAAGCTGCCGTAGCGCAGCTGTGTAGTGGCCCCAGTCGTTTTGGGAGAGGCACATCCAGAAACATTCGAACCGCAAAGGACGAACGGCCGCAAGACTCAAACCACAACCATGACTGAGTCGTCGTCGACCGATCACGAACTAGACGTGGCCTCATAACCAGACAGATCGCGACGAACAGACCATGCTGGTGGGACAGACTGGAAGGACCTGCTGAAAATGGGTTTGAGAGCAGTCAGCGTGATCGTCGTTGCAATCGCAACCCTGATGTCAGGTCTGCAGGTTGCCCAAGCGTCAGACAACGAAGGTGAACAGAGGGAACTGAACGACATTCGGACACAGGAATGCAGCAATGAGCAAACCGATGCCTGGGGTGATGCATCACCCCAGCAGCTTCGACAGGACAACTGCCAGCCGTAACGACGCTCACCAGAGCAACCATTCCCCCTTTCCCAGAGTGAAAAGCTGAACAGAACCAGATTCAAGCTGAATCTTCCACCTCTCTACTGCTTTGAGGCCTAGTCAGGAGGCGCAAATCCGATAGTTTGACTGCAGAAATCGGGACTCGATGAACTCACTCGATCTTGAAGTCGTCAACGTGCTGTTCTTCCAACAGATGATCGAAGCCGTTGAAGAGGAACAATGGGACGAAGCGGCAATGGCTCTCTACAAGTTGTACGCCATTGAAGAGGGAGAACGTTTTAGTGATCTCACTGTTGAGCCTGATGCACTGAATGATTCCTTAGAGGCTGCTGCGGCTTGAAAACTGCACAAATTGAGCATTCAAGCAACTAGGGGTGCCAAATTGGATTTCGAACAGACTGTCAGACCAGCCGATTAATCGGTTTCGGCACAAATTGAAAAGTTCTTCATGAAAAGCCGATAAAACTAATATCAATTTCGATTATCAATTAAACAACGTCAATTAACTTCAATAGAAAAGATTACTCAATCAAAAACTCATCTCTGATTGCTCTTGCATCTTGGATGCGCTGCTCGCGAGCGAGTTGTCGCAGTCGCGAATCAAGCCAATCACGCAAACGAACAGTTTTATAAGAGATGTTCAAGAGATGATCGGATGGCTGGTTGTCTTCGTAATGGATCATCAACAATAAAAAGTCGATTTACTTATCATAAAGACTCGCATATATCAGCGTGTGGACAGTCCGCCAAATTGAAATGATCATCTCAGCCGACTGATAAAAAAATATGCAATGGAACTATTGAAGACGAGTCACTCAAAAATCAGGAATCATGCTGATGAAATTTATGGAGCTTATCAACAATTGTTTTCTGGAGTCGATCTTTTTTTGAAGAAAGCCAAGTCGTCACATTAGCTTTCTCCTCAGAAGTGAGATTCATTTTTTGCACATAATCCTTCGTAGCGTCCCAGACAAGCGACCCAAACTCCTTAGAATGCTTCAGTCTTTCAGCCACCCCTCCATGAAGATCGTCCTCATCGAGAAGGGGATGAGATTCCACAATCGCCGTGACATCAATAATTTGAGGATCCGAATTCTCCGGCATTTGGACATGGTCACACTCAGCCAATACATAGCAAGCTCTGCAGCAGAGTGGAGATAAGCATCACAACAAGCTATTTAGCGTGACAAAACAGCAAAGAAGCAATGCAAAGATCATGGGCGAAGAATCAACTCATTGCTCTTCACGCTGCGGGACCATATTCGGAAAGCTCAGCAGCAGTAGGACTCATGGCCTTGGCCAGCGCAAGCAAGTCTGTTGCCAGACCATGCTCACCTTCACGCAAAAGCAGACGCCTTAAAGAAATGACATCACCGTAGTCAGCAGCGGCTGTGCCGTTGATCAGACCACGGGCGGTGCCGCGTGCAACAGCCAGTTGAAGCGTCATGCTCATAGTTCCAGGCTGCTCCAGACACAGGAGTTAGTCGCTGTAAACCCCTACAAAGCTCCTTAATTCATGATTTTTCCATAAAGCAGCCTCGGTCAAGATCACACAACAGCTTCATCTCAACGCTCTACCAGTTGCCCCGACTCAAGAGTCCAGCCAACAAGACAAGACTGTTTCTGGGTCCATCGTGGGGTCTCAAGACCATCAGTGGCTGACCTTTGAGGACACCACCGACGCGAAAAGGACATCTGCAGAGAAGCTGGAACAGAGAACAGCACTGCAGCAACAAGACAGAAGCAAGCACTGATAGTGGGTGCTCCAAGAGACTTTCTTCCAGATCACAACAGCTTTCAAGCCACAGCAGCAGTGGCACATTGGCGAAAATTAATGCATGAAAGATGAAATCAAAGTCGTCTCAGGCTTTTTGGTCCTCAACTCAATGATTATTTCAGGCGTGGTGCTTCTCTATATGAAGGGGGGAATGAGGTTTGAGAAGGTACTTAGCCACCTATTTGGCTAACACAGTCAAAGACAAGCGTGATTAACGTTAATCAATCAATTAGTTCTGACCATTTAAAAAAGTAGAGAATGATTCATATAAATATCAATTCAACATTAATTCAATATCCTATGTGAGTCCTTAGCCAAAAAGATTGAATTGATCAATTTGATCAAAGTACTGATCCAGCAAACAGCAGTGAATTCATCAGGGAATACTTCTTACCAGTAGTCTTTAAAGTATTCAAATCATTTTTAAGCTTCCTCTAAGGTGGGGTGATCACTATCAAGGTGTTCTTCACCTGTAGTCGAGTAATGAATAAGGTAATGGTCGTTCTGTTAAACCATAGAGTCTAAAAATTTCTCTTAAAGAAATAGGTGTTGCCATTGAAGACAAACTTGTAAAAGTCAAACTGAATCAACTCATGCCAAAGCTGCGCTGAATTGCTCTGCTTCAATAACTGCTTAGGAAGACATCCCTTAGCAAGAGCAAACCAGTCTTGGACAAACTGCTGCAAGACGCCATCCTCATCACCCTCGTACTCACCGAAAAATGAATCTGCAAACTCGTTTTCCGATTTAATACCATAATCTGCAAGCATCAAAAGAAACCTGTCAATCTCGGCTTCCTTCAGCACAAAGGAAGTTCTTTGGCAGACCAGATCAACAAGGGCTTGAACAACTAAGCTCTTTGATTCATACCAATTTGACAAATTAGCCATCACACCATTTAACAATCTTCAGATCTTCTTGACCTTCCTTCAGCAGCTCAATGGCAAAATCGTTAAACCAAGCGACAAATTCGGTGGAATAGCATTCTCCATGAGGTGTTTTCGTATAAGTACCACTTGAAAAATCCAACCCATCTTTTGTGATAGAAAAGGCTTCCGCATGGTGAATATAAATTGCGTGATCATACCTTTCAAGACACTCTGCTCTCTCAATTGCATTCAGGCCGCAGTCGTCAATCCAGCTTTCAATGTTGTCATCAGGAATCACGCGGAGCTGATATTTGCCAACCATCCTGCTCGAGACAAACAATAAACCAGAGTGTTGAGAGTCATTCCAGTAAAAACCACTTTCATACCTTGAATAATCCTTCTCATGCTCAATTAGATCATCCTTGATGGAATAGAATTTTTCTTCCCATCCTCGATTGTCTTGTGGCTGGCTGCTTTGCATTTACTTAGATTAGGCGATCGTCAATCAAAAACAAGCTTCATCTCACGACTCAAGGCAGGAAAGCACAAGGTCTCCCGGCTGGATCAGGAAAAAGGAGTAGCTACCAACTACTACATAAGTCCGTCATCACCCGACCAAGAGTGACTCCAAAATCTAAAAGTAGGGAGGGTAATGTTGAGTGAAAATGACTTTGCGGTTTACCCACCCTCGCTGGTGGGCAATCACATCGCTAAAATACACAGCTCAATTCTCTACTTCGTCAAGCTCGTCGAAGACAACGCATCGATGAGGATTATCCGCAGCGAAGAGGATCGACATCTGTTGGATATTCTGCGTTTCGTCTGGCAATCCTCGGTATGAGATCCCCTTCGTGATGGAACCTAGTGTCGTTGAATCGGGTGTTTTCTTAAGCTCTGCGCAATGGTCTGAAAGCTTTTGAACAGCTTCTTCCTCTGAAGCTGCGTTGACTTTCCAGAGCACATCGACTTCAACAGGTGTGGTGATCAGATACGTGGGGCTCATGCAGTTTTGCCGGACCTATGAATTGTGCGTTACTGCTATTGCATTGTCAGGTAACAGATGCCGCTCAACCATGCAGCTCCCGCGCCATGCCCCCGACAGTTCTTGATCCCAATGGGACATATTTCGGGGTATTCCTGGGATCTGACGATCCAACCCATTCACCACCGAGATGGGCTCTGATCTGAGACGACAGAAGTGATGAAGCCCGACGAGCGTCCTAGCGCAACCAGTACTTCAGTACTAACTGCTTGAGTCAGCCGATCACGTCACCGCGACCAAAACTCATAGCGAGGCGAAGCCTTGGTTCTTGGATGTGAAACCTGGCATGACAGTCATCTTGAGGAATGATGAGTGACCTGGTGAAACCCAAGGCAAGGACTGCTAGATGGCAGAAGTGATCCACTGCGGCGGCACAGCTCGTGATCCAAGCAACCACAACATTTTTCGGGTAGCCGAAGGGGATTCAGGTGTGATTCGTTGGATCAACGCAAACCTCGTGACCCATATCCTTGCTGGCTGTTGAAGGACAGATCGTTAAGCAGATGCACAGGATGCCCCTCCTTCTTGATGAGATAGGGCTTCGTCCTAAGGGATGAACGAACTTAACCAAGAATGCTGCTGCTGATATGAGACCCCCCTACGACAAACGCAAATGATGGTCAGAATCAGCTTGTGCAATCAGACAACACAAATACAATCAAAAAACGTAATTGGATAATATCCACTAAAAATTGTATTAAGCCAAGATAAGATTACGATATCCGAACGAGTCATTGCAGGTCTTAGGTAATTCAAGCCATTACTCAACACCCAGGATCATTGCAAGGATTACCGCAGGAATAATGGCAACAATGGTCAAACCGATGGACAGAAAGAAAGAGGTTAAAACTGAAAACTCTTGTTTCTTTTCCTCGATCGCCAGATATCTCATATAGGGAAATAAGCATGCATATAGCAAGCTCAACAAGAAGCCGCCAGTGCTTGTCGAATCATTATTGAAGAGACTAGCGAAAGCAACGCTTAATGAGGTAATAATCGCAAGCCAGTAAAAATATGACCACTCACGAATTTGACAGCACACGACACCTGGAAACCAAAAAGCAATCCAAGAAAACCCACCTGGAGATTTCCAAGGCTGCAATGTATTCACCCTGATTCCAGAACTATTGTGAAATTGAATATCAAACCATCCGCTTCTTTTGAGCGTGTAGCCTTCCTTGATAAGAGAATCAATTCTGTCGAGCCTTTTCTGCATTGGCGGAGAAACAGATGACTGGTTATCCAAGACAATTGAACGGGTAGATTAATTATCCTCTCGATTTACACTTTGTCTACAATTAATTTTCAAATCTTCAGATAGATTGGCTTCCCAAAAGCTTGTCCTTGAGAATGCCGACTTTCTCTTGGTACGTGTTGTTCGCTGCACTGGGATAAGCAGTCTCATCTTCCTTGTGGCGTAGCAGTACAAGCAGGGAGACTCCACTAGCCTTTTGAACAGCTCATTAACGAACTGTAAAGCTTGTGAATCAACAGGAATTGCTGCCAGAGTCCATGACGCTTTATCCCAACAAAATCAAGTGGGTATTGGTGTTAGTTGGCTGCATCAGCTTTATTGCAATGGGGATCTTCCTGATAGGAGATCACGACACTGAAACATTGCTTGGACTGTTCATCTGCATGCTGGGCGGCTTAGGAATTTTGATATCCATACTGACTCTCTGGCCTAATAGTAGTTGGTTGAAATTAGGTCCAGATGGAATGAGGGAGAGAGTGTTATTCAGAAAGTTCCATTATCACTGGAGTGAAGTAACTCGTTTTGAGATTACAGTTGTTCGACATCGTTCAAGGGCGCATAGAACCGACACAAAATTTGTGAGTTTCTGGATGAAATGTGATGAAGATACGCGTTCACTGAGTGAGTGTTACGGGGAAAAAGCTGAGGAACTTATGAAAATCCTGGAGTCTTAAAGGAATCGGTATAGTTGAGCAATTGCCGATATGTTTGTTGGTGATAGATGGAATAGGGAATCGTCTCTAACCTGTTGACATTAAATACCTTCCACTCCTCGGTGCTCTGCTTCTCTCGGCATCACCGACATACTCAGCTGACTATTCTGTAGAAACCAGTAAAATGTGTGTCCCAAAGGAAAGAGCTTAAAAGGCTTGCGGCTATGTGTCTTTCGGATCGGCAATAGGCGTGGTAAGCGCTCTTAAATCTAGAGAATAAATTAGCGAATCCGCATTAGATTTTGTCAATGAAATATTGTTTGCTGAGGATGCTGTAAATCAGCCAGCATTCATTCAAGTTATGGATGATTGGAAAGAGCTGGGATTTTCGTTGTGCCCCCCCCCCAGCCCTTATTAGCGCTCTTCTCCTCTCGGCATCCCCTGCCGTTGCTCAATTCGACAGGGACAACAACTGCATAAGGAATAAGGAAAGTGAAATGCATCGGATTGAAAGGCTATATCAAACTGCTTACCAAGAAGTGCTAAATCATGAAAATATGCCCTTATTTACAAGGCAAATGGAGGAGGCGGGTCGTATTTCTAAAGACCTGGGCCAAGCTGAAAAGAATGGTATGGCTTATAAGTTTATGACGGACGAACTTGGTCGTATGAAAAGTACTGTTGAGGCATATAGAACTTATCCGAATTGTTCAACAATTCAAGGCGGACAGCAACAATGAAACTTCCAATCGCCTTAGAAAACTAGAAATTTGAAGGGTTAGGACGGCACAAGTGAGACATCTTCCAGCCTTTCAAAGGTCAGCACGTCCCACCCTTGTCCAAGCATCACTTTCCAATGGTGACAAGCGCCTCTTTGTTCTTCCACCACACCCAGTCGCGAATGGGTGGCGTGTTACGCAGTTCTTCACGCGTCAGTCCAAGTTTGAGCTTCTGTGAGGCTCCGAGCAGCACCTCCAGCATCTCCTCTCCATCGCTACACCGAGACAGCGCCTCATTTGTTTTCTTGGCACCATCGAGTGCCCTGACCAACAAAGCCACACGACGGAAAGGTGAAAGAGAACGGGGATCCATATCCAGAGCTCTTTGGCGCCCCACCGTAATCACATTCGCTGACAGCTCTGGTTCACACAGTCAGAATCAAGTGATCGAAGCGCTCGAAATGGCGTCCCCTCGGGGCCATCACTGGGTTATTGGTGACGTGCATGGATGTCACGAGGCCCTGCTTTGCCTGATTTCAGTGCTTCCAGCCGAAGATCACCTGGTGTTTTGTGGCGATGTGATCAATCGCGGGCCTGGAATCGCCGCATGCATCCATCAAGTGTGGGGATTGGTGGCCAGCGGTCGAGCTACCTGGTTACGAGGAAACCACGAACAAAGTTTGCTGGAAGGCCTTCAGGCCATTTCAGCGGAGGGGAGAGATGATCTGCTCGCGATCGAGACCTACAGACAACTGGGTGACTCGCTGACGCGGGAATGGCAACAACGCCTGAGCACGCTTCCTTTGGTGTATTCCGGAGAGGGATGGGTGGCCACCCATGCCGGCTTTGATGAACAGGGTCAACCAGACCTCAATGTGCGCGAACCCTTCTGGGAGAGCTACGACGGTCGCTATGGAACCGTGGTGGTGGGCCATACGCCCCGACCGGCTGTGGAGCATCGTGGCCAGATCGTGATGATCGACACCGGCGCGGTCTACGGCGGTCTGCTCACCGCGTTCTGCCCAGAAACTGAAGCGGTGGTGCAGGTGATCGGAGAGCCCACGGGCAGGGCAACGGCCGCAGACCGTTATGAACTCATTGCAGAAGTGCCTTGCTGAGGGTTTACCGCAGCAACCGAGCGGAATTGCTCGCTGAGCTTCTGGCGCAGGAACTCAGGCTTGAACCTCCTGGCCCTTTTGAACAGATCGAGGTGGTGGTCAACACCTGGCCAACCAGCCGTTGGCTCGGTGAACAGCTGGCCAGAGTGAATGGGATCAGTGCACTGGTGCGCTTTCCATTCCCTGGCAGTCGCCTGCGACAGCTCGTGCAGACCGTGCTCAGCGATGCGCCTGCCATCGAAGATCCATGGAGAGCGGAGCGTCTGGTCTGGAAGGTCCTGGACGTTCTGCCGAACCTGCTTGAAGAAGAGTCTGCGTCGAACCTCAGGGAGTGGTGGGAGCTCCATGGTGGTCGACAGGGACAACTGAATCGTGACCAGTGGCAACTGGCCCGCAGCCTGGCCGATGCAGTCGACGACTATGCCCTCTATAGGCCAGAGGAGCTCGCTGACTGGCTGGCAGGAGGAGCGGGCGATCAACTCCCGGAGGGCCTGCGGTGGCAACCTTGTCTGGTCCGTGCTCTGGCAGAGCGCTTGCCATGCAGGCCCTTCGGTTTGCAGGTGCAACAAGTCATTAAACGACTCCGCAACGGTGAAGACCCTGCACTACCACTGCCGCCACGCCTACGCCTCTTCGGCGTCAGCAATCTGGCTCCGGTCCAGATCAATTTGTTGCAGGCCCTGGCCGGACGCATCAGCGTAGATCTGTTTTTACTCACACCCTGTCCGGACCTTTGGCAGCGTTCGCAGCGACGACGCAGGCAACTGGGTGAAGACTGGATAAACTCCCCCGATGGCTCCTGGCTGATTGAAGCTCCCCGCCTGGAGGGAATCCTGGGCCGAATGGGTGCCGAATTTCAGTTGCTGCTGGAGGGGAGCGGCGACTGTCTGCTAGGCAGCTGGGAACAGGGCGACCTGTTCGCTGATCCCACTGTGATGAGAACGCAAGAAGACTCCCCGGCGTCTCTACTGGAACAGCTGCAACGGCAGCTCGCGAGCAGTGAATCGGAGCTAGCTGCTCTGTCACTGAGACAAAACGATCCTTCGCTGTTGTTCATGGGCTGTGCAGGGCCCTGGAGAGAAGTGCAGCTTGTGCGTGATCGCATCCTCAGTTGGATGGCCGCTGATCCAAGCCTGCAGCCCAGGGATGTTCTGGTGATGACACCCGATGTGGAGCGCTATGCACCGCTGCTGGCTTCTGTCTTTTCCGATCGAGATGCCACTGGTGTGGACCTGCCCTGGCGGTTAACCGATCGAAGCCAACAAAACTGTCCTGGACTTCAGCAGGCGTTCATGAGCCTGTTGCGCTTGAGTGCTGATCGGCTCACCGCAAGCGGTCTGGAGGCACTGCTTGGCAATCCGGCACTGCAAAGCCTGAAACAACTGACATCGCAGGACGCGATGGCAATCACCGATGCACTGCAGCGCAGTGGCTTCCGCTGGGGGTTGGATGCAGCTGAACGCAATGGAGATGACACCAATAGCTTGCGCTGGTGCCTGGATCGCTGGCTGCTGGGTCTGGCATTACCGGAGGAACCGGGACTATCTGTTGATTTCTGCGCACCAGCGCTGACTGATCTGAGCCTGCAGCAACTCGAGGTGTGGTGGCCGCTACTGGATCAACTGGCTGGGTGGATCGCCCAGTTGCGTTGCAGTGCTTCCTGCCCTGAATGGGTCAATCGGTTGCGCAGGCTGCTTCAGGAGATTTTCAATGATGGTGGCAACTGGGACTGGGAGCTGCAGGCCATCCATCAGTGCCTTGAGACCTGGCAGCTCCAGGCCAATGACTGCTCGCTGGAACTGGATATTGCAGTTGTGATCAGCGTGCTGGAGGAAGCACTCTCTACGGAGAGCGGCCGCTTCGGCCACCGCAGCGGTGCCCTCACGATCAGTGCTCTGGAGCCGATGCGAGCGATCCCACACCGCGTGATCGTCCTGATGGGTCTGGATGCTGCCTCCTTCCCAAGACATCAGGAACGTGCAGGCTTTCACCTGCTTGAACTACAACGTCGACTCGGCGACCCCAGCAGTACAGACCAGGATCGCTATGTCTTGCTTGAGGCACTGCTCTCAGCTCGGCAGCACCTACTGATCAGCTGGAGTAGCCGTGATGAGCGACAAGGCGACAACCTGCCGCCGTGCCCACCGGTTCAACAGTGGCTGAGTCTGCTTGCAGAGCAGCTCGAGACTGAGCAAATGAACCGGCTGCTGATTCATCCTCCTGCCAATCCTCTGGATGTCGCCAATTTCATGGTGACTCCACAAAGAGACGCGATCAGTTGCGACCGCAGGTTATTAAACGCACGACGCAATCTCGATGCACAGATCGTGGGAGATCAAGCGCATCGTGATCTGGGCCTGGCCCTACCGCTTGTTTGGCAGCCTCCAACAAGCGATGCAGCCTTAGCCATCAACTCGGAAACCATCGAACGACTGGAACGCTGGCTGCAGGCCCCGCAAAAGGAATGGCTGAAACGTCAGGGCATCGATGCGGGTGAATGGTGTGATCCTGTCAACGATCTTTCTCCCCTATCGCTACCGGAGTTGGACTGTCATCAATTGCTCAACCAGCGATTCTCTGAACAGCTCGATCTGCTGGCACACGATCCCGAAGCCCGTTGGGACGTTCAGAAGACGGAAGACTGGATTGCCCGTAGTTGCGGGCAAGGCCTCATGCCTCCTGGTGCGGCGGCTCAACTGGAGGACAATCGGCTAGAGCGACGCTGGCAAAACCTCCAAAACACTGTTCTGAGCCTTGGACCTCTGCGGCTTCTGCAGCAACCGGCCTGCCAGCATTCAGCCGTTTTGATGGCCGGCGAGACAGCTGTTCAAATCAGCACGTCAAGACTGAGGTCACGCTCTCTGCTGCAGAGCTGGCTGAGACACCTGCTTGCCCAACTCGATGATGCTGCCTGCAACACCGCTGTGGTGTGCCGACAAGACGGCAGTGCAAAAGCCGATCAATTCCACATCGCCATGCGTTGGAGAGCGCTGAAACCCCAGGAGGCTGATCACGAAATCAAAGCTCTGCAAAGCTTGGCGCAACAGGGATCAGAGCTGTGCTGGCCGGTCCCACCGGACAGCGGCCTGGCCAGAGCACTGGCGTGGTCGAAGGGGGAGGAGGCCGCGGACAAGGCCTTTATGAATCGCTGGCAAGGAGGCTTCAGCGGCTGGGCCGAAAGGGATCGGCCCGAGCAGAAAGTCTGCTTCGGCAGCCACTGTGATGCCGAGTT
This sequence comes from Synechococcus sp. AG-673-A03, assembly GCA_003211275.1. Lineage (GTDB taxonomy): Bacteria > Cyanobacteriota > Cyanobacteriia > PCC-6307 > Cyanobiaceae > Synechococcus_C. Next base: position 13,777 of record QCTE01000010.1, read on the forward strand.
GCTGTTAAGCCTGGAAGGATTTGAAGCCGCTTTTCAGGCGTTGTATCAACCGTTGCTCGAGGCACGTTGCTGATGAAGATGGCAACAGCTGGCAGCACGAGACGATTCGAAGCCAACACCTACCCCTTGACGCCCGGCGTTCGACTCCTGGAGGCGAGCGCTGGAACAGGAAAGACCTTCGCCCTCGCCCACCTCGTACTGCGACTGGTGACGGAACAAGGATTGAGCCTCGATCAACTGCTGGTGGTGACCTTCACGGAAGCAGCAGCCGATGAATTGCGCGACAGGATCGGACGCCGACTTGACGCGGCGCTGCAGGGCCTGCTGCACAAGGAACGAAGCAGCAGCCTGTTGCATGAAACGGATGCAGTCCTGCAGAACTGGCTTGAACAGCACGGACAGGATTCCCAGCAACGCAGACTGCTGGCCAGCCGACTGCTCGAGGCCCTCGAAGCCCTGGAACGAGCCGACATCACCACGATCCATGGCTTCTGCCGCCGCAGCCTTCGCCGCCAAGCGCTTCAGAACGGTCAGGCCATTGATCTTGCCCTTGATGATGATCCACAGACCCTGGCCATCCAGGTCGCCCATGACCTCTGGCGAGAAGAGGTCCTCGAGCTTGAACCGGGACACGTTGCAGGACTGCTGCAAGCAGGCCTGTCGCCCGAAGCACTCGCTTCAGCACTTCAGAGACTGGATGGTGACTGTGCGGTGCACATCGCTGAGGATGCAGAGCCAATCGCACCTGAACAAACGCTTGGCGAGGTTTTCAAGGGTTGGCTGCAGAGCCGCTGGGAGCACTTCCTCGCTGAATGGAATATCGCTGGAGCGGCTCTGGAACAAGCCCTTCGAGGCTGCGCCGCCGAATGGCGCAGCCTCGGCTGCACCGACACCAAACCCTTCAGTGCCAAACCTAAAAAAGACCGCAGCAAAGAGCTCGACACCTGGATTGACCACATCAGCAAGACCTATGGACATTCGATGCACTACCTCGAAGTGCGCAATCAGGTGCTTCTCGGTGGTTATTTCCATCCAGGCAGCTTTCAGAAAACGGCGCGGTCTTGCGCTGAAGCCGATCCCAGCCTTGCTTCAGCCGCACTTCAGACCGCCATCGCCGACCTCTGGGACGGACCAGCCGAACAGACCTGGCGCTATCTACTGACCAAAGGGCTGAATCAGCTCAAGGAGCGGCGCAGACAACGCGGGGTGGTTGGATTTTCAGGGCTGCTGGACGCACTCGACCCCGCTCAGTCGGATGCAGCGGAAGCTTGGCTCACTCCTCTGCGGGCGCGCTATCGGGTGGTCCTGATCGATGAGTTTCAGGACACCGACCCACTTCAGTGGAGACTGCTGAAAACCGCTTTCTCGACGCCGAACCATCTGCTGCTGATGGTCGGGGACCCCAAACAGGCGATCTATCGCTTCCGCGGCGGTGATCTGAACACCTACAAAGCTGCACGGCGGGATGCGGACTGTATTGATGACCTGCTCGACAACCGACGCACAACACCACTGCTGATGCAGGCCATGAATCAGCTGATGGCTCCTGGACTGCTGCTCTCCGAACTCTCAGTGCCTGAGGTGACGCCAAGATCTTCCGCGCAACCCCTGCCCCTGCTTAAGGGAAGTGCATCACTCCAGATCCACGACATTAATCCCGATGACGACGACGGGAAAAGCAGTCGTACATCTCTGGAGGCGCGGATTCCCCGCATTGCCGCCGACCTGATCCTGCACACCCTGAGACACGATCCAGGCCTCGATCCCTCCGAACTCTGCATCCTGGTCAGCAGGCATCGTCAAGCAGAAGACATCCGCGCACAGCTGGCGGCTGCCGGACTGCCGAGCCGCCTCGTCAGTCAAGGAGATGTCTTCACCAGCCAAGGAGCCTCTGATCTGCAGACCTTCCTTGACGCACTCGCACGTCCTGCCCATTCCGGCGGATTACGGCAGCTGGCCGTGTCCTCACTGCTGCAGTGGAGAAGCGATGAACTCGCAGACGCCGAAGGCAACGGTGAACTGGATCAACTGGCCTCACGACTCCAGCAGCTCGCAATCGATCTGCCGAAGCTGGGGCTGATGGGTTGCCTGGCACGCCTGATGGATGGGCAGACCGTGGCCGATCTATCGAGCCGCGGCCGCTTACTCGGTGACCTTCAGCAATGTGCACGACTCGTGCAGGACACGATGCACCGCCAGGGCTTGGATGCTTCAAGTGGTGCCGATTGGTTGCGACGCCAACGCCTTTACCCTCCGGACACGATCCCAGAACAGCGCCAGCCCTTCAGTGATCTGGCCGAGAGTGCGGTTGCTGTTGTGACTGTTCATCGCAGCAAAGGTCTGCAGTATCCGGTGGTGATCTGCCCCTATTTATGGGAAGCGCCCTCTCCTGCAAAAGGTCCACTGTGGCGCGTGCCCGCAGGAGACGAGTCCGGCAGCTGGCGCGTAGCGCTGAATCCGCATTGGGGACTGGGGCATACGGCCAGCCAAAGCGATCAACGGGAAAGTCGAGCGGAAGCGGAACGTCTCGCCTACGTCGCGATAACACGGGCCGAACGCCATCTCGTTCTATTTCGGGCCAGGGCAGCGCGGCAGGAGGGCAATCCACTCGCACCATGGCTGGAGCAACTCGCTGACCCACCGGGTCTCTTGATCAGCCTGCACCGAGCCGAAGTCAACCCCGTATCCGAACGCTGGCACCCCCGCATGGTTGAACGGAACCTGCAATGTGGTGCCGTGCCTGGTCATGGTTTTGACCGCAGCTGGGGGCGCAGCAGCTACTCAGCCTGGATCTCAAGCCATGGCAATGCGAAAGCCACCAGTCCAGACCCCCGTAACCTTGAGGAAGGGCGCGATGTGGATGCCCAGACCGGTGCAGATGCGGAAAGCCTCTCAATCAGCGATCAAAGCGAACCGGTGGATCCCAAAGACAGCCCGTTGGGAGCCTTTCCAAGGGGTGCAGCAGCCGGTGATTGCCTGCACCGCATCCTGGAGCAGGTCCCATTCGATCAAGACATCGAACACGACAACAACCGCGCTCTGGTGGAGCGAGAACTGACGCGGTCCGGCCTGGAGACCGACAGAGTTGACGCAGTTCTCGAGGGCCTGGAGACACTGATGCAGGCCCCCTTCGGAGGACCACTCGGCAATCTGCAACTGAAGTCGTTGCACAGTGGGCGGCGTTTGCATGAACTCAGCTTTGATCTGCCTGTTGCTCATCAGGGCAGAGCGGTTCAGCCCAAGCAACTGGCGCGGGCCTTTCGCGTTGAACCCCATCACCGATTCGGTGAACGCTACGCCGATTCACTCGAAGATCTGGAGTTTCTCAGCCGAGGCTTTCTCACTGGCTCCATCGATCTGGTCTTCACTGATGGCGACGATCCCGCCACGGCTCGCTGGTGGATTGCGGACTGGAAAAGCAACTGGATCGGCGAAAGAGACGTGGATGGGCGTCCATTGCACTGCGGACCCCGGCACTATTCACAGAGCGCCATGGAGGAGCAGATGTATCAGCATCACTATCCTCTGCAAGCCCATCTCTACCTTGTCGCCCTGCATCGATTTCTGCAGTGGCGGCTCGACGGCTACCAGCCTGAGCGTCATCTCGGCGGATACGCCTATGTCTTTCTTCGTGGTGTTTCCAAATCTGGTGGCAGCGGCGTAATTCTTGAAGCTGCACCTCTGCAACGCCTCCATGCACTCGACTGTGTCCTGCGAGGTGAGGATTGATAGATCCCCGCGATTGGACTACCACCTCATCGGCTTTGAGCAGAGGAATGATGTCGATGCTGCTGCGTCGCTATCCACCTCCGGCGGAGTTCGGCAACAACGAGCTCAGTGCTCTTAAGGATCTTGTGCAGGCAATGACCCAGGCTCTCAGCCAGGGGGAGATGAGCATCGATCTAGGCACCAGCAGCCAGAAACCCAGTGAGCTGGAAGCCGATGGCTGGCCCGAGAAGCACCGAAGGGTGATTGAAGCCAGCGGCTGGTTGGAGAAAGAGCCTGTGCTGATGGTGATGGAAGGTGATCATCTGCTCTGGCGACGTTGGCATCAGGGCATGGAGATGCTGGAGCAGACGCTGATCAAACGCAGCGCACTGTCCCCTGTGGGAAAGCCAAACGGACGCCGTAGCAGAGAGGACACCAAGAGATTGACGTTGGAGCAGAAGTTGAATCCGGAGCAGCTTGCGGCGGTCAATGCGGTCAGCGATCACAGGGTGGTGTTGCTCAGTGGAGGGCCCGGCACCGGCAAAACCAGCGCCGTGCGGGCCATGCTGATCCGAGCCATGGCGGATCGCGGCGACCTGCGCATTCATCTGGCCGCTCCGACAGGAAAAGCGGCACGGCGACTGCAGGACGCGATCCGAGGCGATCAACGCACAGCTGAATTACCTTGCACCACACTTCATCGGTTGCTGCAGGCCAGACCAGGCGGCTTCAGCCGTCATCGCCGCAATCCACTCGCGCTGGATCTGCTGGTGGTCGACGAAGCCTCAATGGTCGACCTGACACTGGCTCAGGCACTGATGGATGCCCTACCGGCCACTGCACAACTGCTGCTTGTTGGTGATGCCAACCAGTTACCACCGATCGGAGTAGGCGCTGTCTGGCAACACCTCCAGAAGGCGGACCTGCAGCAGCGATTCGGGACTGCTGCTGTGCGTCTCCACCAGGTGTACAGAAACCGAGGAGACCTGGCTCGACTGAGCTCGCTGTTATGCCGTCAGGGGGCGGAAGCCTTCTGGACCGACCTGGCTGATCTCGATGACGCGGCCAACGTGCATCAACTGCTCTCTGAGTCTTCTCGGTTTCCAGCGACGGTGACCGATGCCGTCCATCAGCAGCTGGAGAACCTGAGGTTGGCAGCCAACAGCCTGGAGGTCAGGCCTGATGGATCTCCTGATCCCGAACGAGCCCACGCCCTACTCGAGCGCCTCGATGCCTTGATTGTGCTCTGCCCGCGTCGTCGGGGGTTATGGGGAGTGGACAGTCTTCACCGGCATTTGGTGTCGGGTAGTGATGCCCGTGATTGGCCCGAGGGGTTGCCTGTTCTCTGCAGCGACAATCAAATCGAACTGGGTCTTGCCAACGGCGACCTCGGGCTCTGCATCGGCAGCGGCGAAACACGCAGGCTGCTGTTCCGATGCAGCGATGACTCAGGCCACGGTGTTTATCGACTGCTGCATCCAGCCAGGGTCCGCCGAATCGAGCCTGCTCTGGCTCTCACGATTCACAAAGCTCAGGGCAGCGAGGCTGATCAGGTGCTGCTGCTGTGGCCACCTTGCGATGAAGCAAGCAATTCAGCGCTTCTCTACACCGCCATTACAAGAGCTCGTCATCAACTGACCGTGGTGCGACTGGCATCCTCAAAGAGCAGCGGCATGCTGGGGGCGATCGATCGTCAGGGGTCGGTATGACGACAAGAGTGGAGCGTCCCTGGGGCTGGTACGAGGAGCTGGCCGAAGGAGCCGGCTACAAAGTGAAGCGACTGCTTGTGAAGGAGAACGCGCGGCTCAGCCTGCAACGCCACCAACATCGCAGCGAACATTGGGTGATTGCCGCTGGAAGTGGGTCCGTCTTTTGCGATGGCACCTGGATGGACGCTGCGGTGGGCAACACCTTTGACATTCCTGTAAGGGCCATTCATCGGGCCTTCGGAGGTCCCGGAGATCTTCTGATCATCGAAGTCCAGCGCGGCGCAATTCTGCTGGAATCCGACATCGAACGACTGGAGGATGACTTCGGGAGGGTGATAACTTGACTGTTCACCTTTGAAAAGAAGGCAAGCAATACAGCGCGGCACAACATGCCGATGGGACGTTGCAGGCCTGATTTGAAGGATCAATCAGGCAGACCGCCTTCATCGACATGACCCAGACGCAATCGCAGGCCGTTGAGCCCTGCGCAGTGGATCTCACTGTTTCAGAGCTTCCTGTACCGACAGCCGAGGCCTCAGAACAGGATGTGTTCACCACTGTGATTGAACCGAGCGGGGACGACGAATCCGGTGCAGACCCAAGCACTGAGGAGTCCAATCCATCTGGCTTTGCTGGTTTCGGATTCAGCGAGGCACTGCTGAAGACCCTTGATGAAAAGGGCTACAAGGAACCATCCCCGATTCAAAAAGCGGCAATTCCAGAACTGATGCTGGGCCGCGATCTGGTCGGCCAGGCTCAGACCGGCACAGGCAAGACCGCTGCCTTTGCGCTTCCCCTACTGGAACGCCTTGAGGGGCGTAGCACTCAGCCGAGGGTGCTGGTGCTCGCACCCACTCGCGAACTGGCGATGCAAGTGGCTGACTCCTTCAAGGCCTACGCCGCCGGACATCCCCATCTGAATGTGCTGGCGATCTACGGAGGATCTGATTTCAGATCGCAGATTCATGCCCTCAAGCGTGGTGTGGATGTGGTGGTCGGGACCCCTGGCCGCGTGATGGACCACATGCGCCAGGGAACCCTGAACACCTCAGGACTGCGCAGTCTGGTTCTGGATGAAGCCGACGAGATGCTGCGGATGGGCTTCATCGATGATGTGGAGTGGATCCTCGAGCAACTGCCTGAAGAGCGTCAGGTGGTGCTGTTCTCAGCAACGATGCCGAATGAGATCCGTCGTCTCTCGAAGCGTTATCTGAGCGAACCAGCAGAGATCACCATCAAGACCAAAGACCGCGAAGCCAAACGAATCCGGCACAGATCCATCACGCTTCAGAACAGTCACAAACTCGAGGCCCTGAATCGGGTCCTGGAGGCTGTAACCGGGGAAGGCGTGATTATTTTCGCCCGCACCAAGGCCATCACTCTCACCGTGGCTGAGTCACTGGAGGCTTCAGGTCACGATGTGGCGGTTCTCAATGGTGATGTTCCGCAAAACCAGCGCGAACGCACGGTTGATCGCCTGCGCAAGGGCACGGTGAACATCCTCGTCGCCACAGACGTGGCAGCCCGTGGTCTCGATGTGGACCGGATTGGACTGGTGATCAACTACGACATGCCGTTCGACAGCGAGGCTTACGTGCACCGCATCGGGCGCACAGGTCGTGCAGGTCGCACAGGCGAAGCCATCCTGTTCATCACGCCTCGGGAACGTCGCTTTGTCGGCAACCTCGAACGGGCTGTGGGTCAGGCCATTGAACCGATGGACATTCCCAGCAATGCTGAAATCAACGAAAGCAGGTTGAATCGGCTGCGTCATCGCCTCAGTCAGGCTGCTTTAGCCGAAAGCAACGAAGAAACCACGCTTCTGCAGGAGCTGATTCAAAGGGTTGGTCAGGAGAACGAGCTGAGCATGGAGCAGCTGGCGGTGGCAGCCCTGAAGCTGGCAGTGGGTGATCAACCGCTGCTGGTGCAGGGTGATGAAGGCTGGCTCAAGACCCCTGCCCGCGCCGATCGTCGCGATGATCGGCGTGATCCACGCGGTCGCGATCATCGCCGCGTCGATCGAGAGTCACGCCCCCCTGAGGACAACATGATGCGCTACAGGGTTGAGGTGGGTTATCGCGACCGTGTCAAACCGGGGAACCTCGTGGGCGCTATCGCCAATGAATCAGGCCTGCAGGGGCGAATGATCGGAAGAATTCAGATCTTTGATGCGCACAGTCTTGTGGATCTTCCCAAAGGCATGCCTGAGGATGTGTACAACGCTCTTCGCAGACTGAAAGTCATGAACCGAGAGCTGCAGATCACTCCAGCTTCCTAACCCTGATGGTCGGCCGCCTTTGTTTGATCAGCATGGCGCTCGCCACGCTGATCCCGGTCTGCGGGCCCGCACATTCCGTGGAAGCTGAAAACAAGATCACTCAGCTTTGCCTTGCGGGCTTCAACACGGCCATGAGCCAGGCCGGCAAAGTCCCTCCAGAGGGGATGGGAGATTTCACCTGTGACTGTTTTCTCAGAGAAATGAACAAGGGCAATTCAATTCAGTGGCAATCTCTGCTGAGCACTATTGAATCGGCACAGGAAACCTGCACAAAACAGGCCGCGGAACGCTTCAAAATCTGAATTCCAGCCGAAGTTGGTCAGGGTGCCTTCACATGTCTGAATTTTTGATCGGTGTGCTTTGAACGGTGATCCGCAAACCGCCAAGACCCACATCAACAAGCCCGACCTGGAATTAGACACTTTTTTCGCATCTCTTTCCTGTCCAGGCTGTAGCGTGTAAAAGCATCAGCATCATCGTTCGGCTCTGATCGGCTCGCTCCCCCCCGCTTCAGCTTCTCGGCTACAGCATCAAGGACTTTCCAATTCGGACCACGGCTTCTCTGATCAAATGTCCATCGGTCCCAATAGGAAATGACCATCTACATCGGCAATCTCTCCTTCCAGGCTGAGCAGGAAGACCTGCTTGACCTGTTCAGCCAGTACGGCGAAGTGAAGAGCGCCAGCCTTCCTCTCGACAGAGAGACAGGCCGCAAGCGCGGCTTCGGCTTCGTTGAAATGAACACTGACGAAGACGAACAGAAAGCAATCGACGACCTTCAAAACGTCGAATGGATGGGTCGAATGATCCGTGTCAACAAAGCCACGCCTCGCGAAGGCAGAGGTGGCGGTGGCGGTGGCGGCGGCCGCGGTGGATATGGCGGCGGCGGTCGCGATGGCGGTGGCGGTGGCGGTGGCTACGGCGGCGGTGGCGGCAATCGCTGGTGATCAACACCTTGGAGCCGGCTCAGAGAGCTGGCTCCTGCTCCAAACCATCCAGCCACTGATCACGCTGAAGAGCACGCCGTTTGAGGCGCTCACTCACGTCCAGTGGTTGATGTCCACCCCATTCAGCGTGAGCGTCCGGAATCCTGCAGCGCAGGTTCTGCCGATGACGATGGGTCTAATACTGATGGAATCGGGTCAGTGCGCGTGAACGGGACATGCAATCTCCTCGTTCTCCTGTCATGGTCTAGCTCGGCTGTGAATGGACCCAAGCGGCTGTGCAACACAACGCTTGAATGAACCAGTGAGCACGCCGAACGGATGCCCCATTCCAAGCCCCTTGCCAGTAAGCAGGCGCCTCTGATTCGTTTGTTTCAGCATCTGCGCCCTTACCGCAGGAAGGTTTGGTCTGCGGCCAGCTGCTCGGTGATCAACAAAATCTTCGATCTGGCACCACCGGTGCTGATCGCGCTCGCCGTGGATGTCGTTGTTCAGCAGGACACGTCATGGCTTGCTCAGCTCGGCGCCACAACGGTATTCAGTCAGTTGATCGTGCTGGCAGTGCTGTCGTTCCTGGTCTGGACGGCTGAATCCTTTTTTGAATATCTCTATGGCCTGCTCTGGCGCAACCTCGCCCAGAGTGCACAACACAGCCTGCGTCTTGAGGCCTATGACCATCTCCAGAAACTTGAGATGGATTTTTTCGAACACGACAGCAGCGGACGGCTGCTCACGGTGCTCAACGATGACATCAATCAGCTTGAGCGATTTCTGAACCACGGAGCCAATGAAATCCTGCATCTCATCACCACGGTGCTGCTAGTGGGTGGTTTGATGACGATGTTGGCTCCAGGTGTGGCGCTCTTCGCCTTCCTGCCGATCCCAGTCATTCTTTGGGGCTCGCTGAATTTCCAGCGCCGGCTCGCACCACGCTATGGCGATGTACGCCGCCGAGCAGGAGACATGGCCTCCAGGCTCACCAACAACATTGGAGGCATGCTCACTATCAAAAGCTTTGCCCAAGAAAGATGGGAGCTTGAGCAGCTACGCCGGGAAAGTGATGCTTACAGGGAGTGCAACCGCCATGCCATCAGGATCTCTGCCGCTTTCATTCCACTGATCCGTTTCGCCATTCTGTTTGCATTCCTGGCCATTCTGATTGTCGGGGGGATTCAGGCCAGGAATGGCGTGATCGCAGTTGGTACCTACAGCTTTCTGGTCTTCATCACCCAGAGGTTGCTCTGGCCTCTCACCACTCTCGGCCGCACACTGGACGACTACCAACGCTCCATGGCCTCAACGAACCGGGTGCTGGATCTGATTGACACACCGATCCAGATCGCTGGTGGAAGCCGCCGTCTCGCCCCAGAGCAGGTGCATGGAAACATCCGCTACGAGCTGGTCGATTTTGCCTATCGGAATCGCCCAGCTCTGCTGAACGGATTCAGCCTGACGATTCCCGCAGGAAGGACCCTGGGAATTGTCGGAGCCACCGGTTCAGGCAAAAGCTCTCTGGTGAAACTGTTGCTAAGGCTTTATCCCCTCAATGCAGGGAGAATTTTCCTGGATGAAATCCCCATTGAACAGCTAAGGCTCGATGATCTTCGGCGTTCAATCGCCCTCGTCTGTCAGGACGTCTATCTTTTTCATGGCAGTGTCGGTGAGAACATCGCCTACGGAGCAGCAAACGCTTCATCAGAAGAAGTGCTTGTCGCCGCCCGAGAGGCCGAAGCGCTCGAGTTCATCCAGGCACTGCCGGAACAGTTCGACACGATCGTGGGAGAGAGGGGGCAACGGCTCTCCGGAGGGCAGCGTCAACGGATCGCATTGGCAAGAGCGATTCTGAAAAATGCTCCTGTATTGATTCTCGATGAAGCAACCGCTGCAGTTGATAACGACACTGAAGCCGCGATCCAGCGTTCACTCATGCGCATCACCGCCAACCGCACCACACTTGTGATTGCTCATCGACTCAGCACAGTTCGACATGCTGATCGCATCATTGTCATGGATCAGGGTTGCATCGTGGAAGATGGCACCCATGAACAACTGCTGCATCAAGCTGGTGTCTATGCCGATCTCTGGCGCGTTCAGGCCGGACTTCGCCGCGATGAAGCCCTGATCCTTTGATGGTCCACCTACTCGCTGCGGCATCACCGGGGTTCACATCGCTGTCCCACCTGGCACATCAGCCATTGGGCAGCTTCGCCTTGCTCGTCGCACTGGCAATGCTGGTTCCGCCCCTGTTCAGGCGAACAGGTCTTCCCGATCTCGTCGGCCTGCTGCTCGCGGGCGTGCTGATGGGCCCCAGCGCTCTCAATCTGCTGCAGCCAAACGGTGAGACCCTTCAACTCGTCTCTGACATTGGCGCGATCTACCTCCTGTTCATCGTGGGGCTGGAGATTGATCTCGATGAATTCAACCGCGTTCGCAGTCGATCTCTGACCATTGGGATTCTCCATTTTGTCGGTGGCATGGCGACTGGGGGAGCCATTGGACTCCTACTCGGCTATCCACTTGTGCCCTGTCTACTGATCGGGAGCCTGATTGCAACGCATACCCCTTTGGGCTATCCAATCGTGCGCAGTTATGGAGCGCAGCGAGATGAAGCAGTCGTGGTCAGCGTTGGCAGCACCATCCTCACCGACATCGCCTCGTTGGTTGTGCTTGCAATCGCAATCGGTCTTGGAGGACAAGACTTTTCGCTCACCAATCTGGCCGGCCTGATCGCCAGCGTCGCCATCTTTGCGGTGGCCGTCGTCACGATCATTCGCAAGGTCGGACGCAGGATCTTCCGAGGAAGCGTCAACGACGAAAGCAGGATCTTCCTCACCATCCTGCTCATCCTGTTCATCGCTTCGATTGGAGCGGAGCTAGCCGGTGTGGAAAAAATCGTGGGGGCCTTTCTGGCTGGACTGGCGGTGAACTCCGTTCTGCCGGAGGGCAAGTCAAAACAGCAGGTGATTCTGGTTGGTGCGGCTCTTTTCATCCCCATCTTTTTCATTCACCTCGGCCTCCTGCTTGATCTGAACAGCCTCAAAAACTCCATCACTCATTTTCAGCTGCCTGTTCTGATGGTGATCGGAGTGATCAGCTGCAAAGGCGTGGTGAGCCTGATTGCCGGTCGAGCCTTCCGGTACAACAGCAACCAGATGGTGATGATGTGGTCGCTGGCCATGCCACAGGTCGCCGCAACACTGGCCACAGCATTCATTGGCTACGAAGCCGGATTACTCGACCAAACGGTGCTGAATGCCGTTCTGGCGATGATGGTGGTGACCGCAACCCTCGGACCGATCCTCACCGCACGTTCCGTCAGGCAGCTGGTGGAACCGAAACGAACAGGACGCAGCAGCGCAGAGTTTGGAGAGGAAGCCTTTTCAGACGATGACACTCCTCTCGATGTGGTCAGCCGTCCTCTGACCATTGTCGTTCCGATCGCGAATCCTTCCACGGAACAGGGGCTGCTGAGTATTGCGTCTCGGCTGCTGAGTGGCAGTGCCGAAATGCAGGGTCAATTACTGCCCCTGGCGCTGGTCTGTCCCAGTCTTGAAGAAGCGCGGGGAGGATTGAATCGTGCCGTGGCATCCGCCAGGGAACGACTGTCCCAGGCTGCGACCATTGGCAAACAGCTCAAGGTCAGAACCCGTTGCCTGCTGCGGTTGGATGAAGATATTGCAGGCGGAATGAGTCGCAGTGCCCTGGAACAGGGTGCTGATCTGTTGATGATTGGAGCGGGACGACCGGACAAGGTGAGGCGCTGGTTCTTTGGTGACCTCGTGGACGGGGTCTGCCGCAGCGCACACTGCCCCGTTGTGGTGGTCAACCTGGCCGAACGCCCGGTCGAAACCCTTCAACGAATTCTTGTACCCATCAAAGACCTTTCCGCCAGCGCCCGCGAACAGTTTGAGCTTGCCCAACGGCTGCTCGCAAGCCAGTCCAGCGAGCAAGGCCTGATCACGCTTTTACACATCGTTGATCCTCGACTCAATCGATCTGAACGCATCCGGATCGAACATGAGCTGCGTCGCTGGCAACCCCGCAGCAGCATGGGCGCCATCATTCGGATTCAGCTCGCATCCGGACCTGGGGTTGAAACCAAGATCGAACGCAGCAGCCGCGATCACGATCTAGTGATCTTGCGTTCTCAGCGCCGTCAGGTCGCGGGGTTGCCCATTCCGGCAAGTGATCGAACCAGCAATCTGGTGTCTCTGCTGAATTGCGCTTCGATGGTGATCAGCGAACCCTTGACCTGATCCAAGTCAACCAAGAAAGGAATGATTAAGAACTGGAGATTTCGGGATTAAAGTGCGCCTATGGATGATGCGAGAAAAGTTCGGCCAAAAACTTTGATCCTGTCAGCCATTGTGGGGCTGACAGGGGGATTTTTGCTCGCGATTCCACTCAGTCGCTCGCTCATGACCGATTCCGAGGCCCCTCTTTTGCTGCCCGTCAGCAATCCCTTTTCAGCCTGGTCAGTTTTCGATAACCGGGAGATTCTCGTACTCGGCATTGATGATGGTGGCGGCAACACCGATGCGATCTTCACCTTGAAAGTTGAAGGAGGACGCACCTCCATCACCCAGATCCCGAGAGATAGCTACATCGATTCCCATAGCTTCGGGCCTGTCAAAGCCAATGCCCTTTACGCCTACGGAGGGCATGAAGCCGTCAAGGCTGAGTTATCCAGGCTGATGGGTCGACCGATCGACCATCACATCCTTGTGAACCTCAATGGAATTCGAACACTCAGTGATCTGGTCGGAGGCGTTGAGGTCGATGTCCCGAAACGCCTTTACTACCGAGACAACAGTCAGGGGCTGCTGATTGATCTGCAACCCGGACCACAGGTGCTCAAAGGTCGTGACCTTGAAGGTTTCCTGCGTTGGAGAAACGATGAGGAAGGTGACTTGGGTCGCCTGGCGCGACAACAACTTGTGCTGAAAAGCCTCTTCAGCCGACTGACCAGGCCTGAACATCTTGTGAAACTGCCCGCCCTGATCAAAGAGGCCGGCAACAACCTTGAAACCGATCTCGGCGCCATGGAGCTGGGCGGATTGATCACGGCGATGGGGCTGACGGAACTGGAGACCGAACGTCTTGATGCACGCCCCTTCTACCGGAACGGCATCAGTTATCTCGACACTGAATGGCCTGCACAACAGAGCGGTGGTGATGCCAGTGAATCCAGCAGCTGGCGCTACCGCTTCCTCTACTGAGCCAACGATGAGCCTTCATCGCCTGAGCCCTTCACAATGGCGACGCCGGCTTTTGCATCTGTGGACAGGAATCTGCTGCGACAGAGCATCAGGCTCGGGGTAAGCATCCTGATCACCTGCGCTATTGCTCAGCACTTCCAGCGCATCACCTATCTCTGGTATCCACTTCTGGCCGTCAACCTGATCGTCGACGACCAGGACGAGAACAGTCTGAGGGCGGCCCGCGGACGCATCCTCGGAACGGTGACCGGTGGGTTGGTGACATTTCTGGTGCATTCGATCATGACCGGCTGGATCGGCATCCTGGTCAGCCTGTTGATCTCGATTCCACTGCTACGGCGGTTTGGCTGGGCCAGCGGCATGTCCACCGCCGTGACGGTCACCGTGATGTTTCTGGGCATTCACGACTACGCCACGCTCAGCTGGGATTACGTGTTCAACCGCAGCGTCGACACGCTGGTGGGAATCATCGTGGCCCTGGTGATGGGTCGTCTGCTCTGGCCGAAGAATCGACTAGCGCGCATGCAAAACCTGCATGAACAGCTCACCGACCTTCTGCAAACAAGGGTCGAAGCCCACAGCCTTGCGCTGCAGGGCAGGGGGAGTCCTCCAGCCGCGATCCAGCCGGCCGTGATCACCAAGCAGCTCCTAGAGCTGCAGCGCCTGATCAATGTGGAGCTGAGCCTGGGACCGCGACATGTGCAGCGACTGGATCGTGATCACTGGCGCCAATGCCTCAGTCTGTGGCGCTGCCAGCAGGTGCGTTGGCTACTCGTGGAACGGCTGATTGAGCGGCTTCACCGGGACAAGGGGACGGAATATCTCCCTGCATTGGGCCGATACCTGGCTGAACGACCAGCACCCCGTCGACGATTGGATCTCAACGGCAGTGATGCAGGGTTGTCGTTGCCCCAGCGGATCGCTCTTGAAGAACAGGTGACTCGCTTTCGCCGTGTGCTGACCTGCCAGCAGCTGCTCAATGACGAGCGTTCATCATGAGTGGATCCAAAAAACAAACCAATCCCTGGATCCTGCGATCCGACATCAGGCTCGCCCTGGTGACGGGTCTGGGTGCGGGCTTCGGATTGCTGAACTCTGTTCCTTTCGGCTACTACGTTCCTCTTTGCACGGCCGCAGTTTTATCGGGAAGCTACGGCAACTCAATGAAGCTAAGCATTCAACGCATCCTCGGGTCGGTGATGGGGGTCGTCATCGTGTTGCTCTTTTCTCGCAATCTTCAACTGCCTCTGCCCCTTGGGCTTGGCCTCGCCCTCGCCAGTGTTCGTCTGATCGGAGGTGCTCTGGGATTGCAGGTGGGATACAAGGTCGCCGGCAACATCGTGATCATGGGTTGGCTGGTGCACAGCGCAGAGGAAACCGTCTGGGGAATGTCGCGCTTGTTCTGGACAGCCTTTGGCATCGCGCTGTCGTTATGGGCGACTCGCTACGTCTGGCCCAGTGGCACGATTCCTTCGCTTCACCGGCAGTTCGCCAGATTCATCGACGAAATGATCCAGGACTTTCAGCTGGAGAAACAACGGCTGGAGGACGACACTCCAAACCGATTCTCAATGGCCAATCGCAGAGACAGGCGCACCGAGATCCTGCAACAACTCAATGCCTTGAGACAGCAACGCGACCAGGCCCAGATAGAACTGGGCCTGAATCCGGAGAACCACCCGCTGCATCAGCTCTGGACCGAACTTGACCTCTTGATCTCACAGCTCATGTCAGTTCTGGATGGCTTGCGGGGACTGACGGCACCAATTCAGTCGCCGCCCTGGATCAAAGCGCTTCATCTCGATGAGGCGGAAGTGCTCAGACATCAGATCAAGCTGCTGACAGCCCTGTCGAGCAACCTTCGCCAGCCCGACCTAGCCGAGCACCAGTCACTGGACCTGCAAGCCTTGGTGGCTCTGAACAGAGATCTGGAGGCCGTTGCCAAGCAGCTCACGGTCAACCTCGAATTGCACGCTGGAGGACGAGGGAAGGACGCCGGCATTGCCCCAGAGCAGATGCGACAAATCGTTCTGCGGACATCCCTGATTGAACATGGGGCTTCCGTCATGCACGACTGCCTGCCAGGCATGGTCAGATCGAAGCCTGTCACTGCAACTCGCTGAACTCGTTGTGCGGCGTCAGGATCAAGGCTCTCAAGGACACCAGGCTCATCCCTTGATCAGGTCGTTCATCAGGGGTTCTTTGTTGATCCCGATTGTTGGCCTGCTGGTGCCAGCGGCCTCCAAGGCATCTCAGGATGCAGGCGTTCCAGCTCCCCTGAATTTCGGAGGCAACACCTATCAGCTCGAGCGCAGCTGGAACGAACTGAACGAACAACTCGACAGCCTGGACACGCTGTTGGGACCAACTCCAGATCTTGATGATTCCGACGATCTGAAAGCGCCGCAACTACCGTCCAACCTCATGGACGCCAATCGTCCAGCCGATGAAGCTCTGAGTCAGGACGACAGCCTTCCGGATGCACCACTCAGCCTTCCTGGGCTCGCTGAGCAGAAGTCCAAGGTGAAATCAGTGAGCCTGGAACAGGCCATCTCGATCGCCTTCCGAAACAACCCCGAGCTTCAGATTCAAAGGGATCGAATTGCTGCGCAAGGCGCCACGGTCGCTTCATTATCAGGGGCTTTCTGGCCCACCATCAGTGTGTTTGCCGATCTGGAAGGGTTTCAGAACGGCGGCACCACTTTCTCGCCCTACGGCAACAACAACTTCGGGTTTGGTCCTTTGTTCGCCAAAGACGGCCAGACCCCCAATTTTGCGCTCACCGAGAACGGCGACAACGTCAGCGGCAGCTCCGACGGACCGTTCTACGTGCCGGCCGGTGGCGGGTTGTATGCCAACGCCAATGGAGTTGACTCCCAGGCAGGACTGCAACTCAACTACGCGCTGGTTGACTTCGCCCGCACACCAAGAGTCCGCTCCGCCGATGCCAAGTTGAGGCAGTTCGAGCAGCAGTACGCCAACCAGCTCAGGGCTCTTCAACTCGAAGTCAGTGAGGCTTACTACCAGCTTCAGCTCAATGAACAGTTAGTGCGTATTCGTGATGCGGTCGTCCGCACCGACCTGATCGTGCTGGAAGACACGCTCAATCTCAAACAAGCAGGGCTGGTGCCGCGTGTGGATCTGCTGCGACGCAATGCGACCCTCGCCACTGATCAGGAGGCACTGATCCAGGCTCTGGCCGATCGAGCTGTTTCGAGAAGAGCGTTATGGACCCTGCTGAATCTCCCCGCAGATGTCGTTCCTAGTGCAGGCGACGCGATCAGCCTGTCACCGGCCTGGCCCCTGAGTCTTGAGCAGTCCTTGCTAGCCGCCTACGACAGCAACCCTGAGCTCGATGCGATCCTCGCCACCCGCAGGGCCCTGGCTTTGCAACAGGACGAAACGGCAGCTCAGTTGCTACCCAAGCTCAGCCTATTTGCGTCTGTTGGAGGCCTGGCATCAGTGGAACGCACCTTCAACATCTCCTTGCTGGGCGACGGATGTTGCGGTGCCACGTTTCTGCCCCTTGAGCAGGTGGCGGGATACGACTGGTCCGTGGGACTTGCGTTTAATTGGATGATTTTCAATGCCGGCGCAACTGCTAACGCCGTCAAAGCCCTTTCGCTGCAGGAGCAGGCAGCAAGCCAGTCGTATGCGGCCACCCGCAACAGCATCCGGCTTCGGCTCGAACGGGCCTTCCTGAACCATGAAGCAAGTCTGGCCAAGCTTGTTTCAGCACGGCGCGCAGTAGGAGCAAGCAAGGAAGCCTTCCGTGACAGCACACTCCGCTACAAGACAGGACTCACCAATGAAATTGATCTCTCAGTAACGCAGACGCAACTGGTGAATTCCCTGGTGAATCGCCTGATCGCAACGGTGGATGTGAATGTGACCTACGCACAGCTGCTGCGCGAACTGCTGCCCATGCCACGGGATCCCAACTCCACCGTGCCCACTGAACTGACTCTGACAGGTTTCTCACTGCGTGAACTGAATCAACCCTGACCAGCTGAACATCTAGCAATCAGAATTGATGACGAACGTTGAATGAGTATCCAGAGATTTGCTAGCCATACAAAGGGTGTAGGAAGCGATTCTCATTATCGGATCAATGCGTTTGCTTGCAGCTGTTATTTATACCAACAAGCCGGTCATCCGATCCTCTTTTGCTATGAACCGAACAGAATTTTCAAAACAAGTGAAGGGAGCTTGTGAAGAGTCAAATCATCTCTACATGCACCATCAACATTTGCCGTAAAAGGCTTTTAACTAACAGGGAGCATTCATGAAATGATTAATGACTTCTACGACCTTGTATTCTAACTATAGCTGTACCAGCTGCCATGATTAGAGGGTTGATCTGGGGAGTCAGCACTTCGTTTATTTTTAGCATCTACATTGTGCTATCTAAACACCTTCTTTCACACTTTTCATCGCCATGGCTATTGCTTGCTTCAGGCATCGGCATTATTGCCTTGATACCATCCGTCATTAAGCGAACTCATATCTACAAAGACTGGAATAGCAAGCAGTGGAGGCTTGTGATTTCGATGGCTCTATTGAGTGGATTATTTAATTTTTCAATCCTACTAAGCATCAATTATTTACCTGCATCAATCGCAACCATGTTCATTGGCCTATCCTCCGTTACGCTGTTGCTACGGACATGCAGAATTGAAGCAAGACTACCAATGCCATTAGAGCTAACAGCTGTTCTTTTTGCTGCCCTTGGGGCTTTTCTTATTTTAGGAGTAAAGCTCCAATCATTCTCATTTATGGGTCTGTTATTTGGTACTTTCACACTAATATTTGGCACTAATACCGTCATATTAACCGGCAGAATGCGGGGGACCATCAACGCAAAAGAAGTTGTTTTCTCGAAGCAGCTAAGCAAGGTAGTTTTTGCATGTTTTGGCTTGATTCTGATTTCTCGATTACCTGCAGCTTCTGACCCTGCATTAACAGTTCTTTGGGTGTTACTGCTTGCCACTGGAGGCCTGAAAATGCTGGAAAGCTTTACAGCGTCAAAGACCGCATTTGCTCTACCACCAGTGACTTTCAGAAACATACTTTTGCTTAACTTGCCCATAGTTGCTTTGGCCGAGTCATGGATATTCAACATTCATCTCGACCTCTACCAGTGGATTGGCGTGTTTTTCATTATGCTCTCGGCACTCAGTGCGATCTTCTCTGGCGAGAAGCGCCTTAAAGCACTTTAAAAAGCACTTGGGCAACCACATGCCCAGGAAGTTTTACAGCCTGATTCAGATTTATTTTGACTAAAAAACTAGTCAATGTATCCAAAAAAACGCAAGCATCAGAACAGGGGCAGTTCTTGCACCGATCGAGACACAGTCAGCGGGACTAAACCGAGATCACCGATCTCGGAGTCACCCATGGTTTCTGATCTGATCAGGTGTCAATACAAGGGATGTCAGTGCACAGTCCATGCCGCGTAAGTGTGATGCAAACGGCAAAGTCCACTGCCCCAAAGCCTGCGCGAAAGGACGCAGCTGCGGATGAGAAGCTTTTCTCAGATCCCAGAATTGTGCTACTTCTCAGCCGGCTTGGACGACCACCACCGCTCGATGCGGTAGCCAAAAATCACAAGAAACACGACAAGCCAGAACCACAGTTCAGGTGGATTGGCATTGAGCAGAACGATCAACAGAACCAGTTCCGAAACCAGCCAGGGAAGTTCCTGTCGCAGAAGAGGACGCAGTGCCATGAAAAAGTCAGAGCTTCATTGAGGGGTTCCGGGCTGCCGCAGGAACGGCAGATCCCAGATGCGATCGATGCGGAACGTGCGGAACCCACCGGTGAGCGACCGCAGGCCGGGAATGACGTAAGTCACCGGTGAGCGCCACTCCACATAGGCGAATGTATCCACAGTGAGACCATCGCGGATCGGGAAGACTCCACTGCCCTGCGAAAGCGTCCATCGATAGCCGTCATCAGTGCGGGGGTGCCGGTCCAGCTCAATTTCAGCGCGCATCACAGGGCCGTGCTGAACAAGCGCTTCCGCCAACTGGTTGTTGCCGATGGTGGTGGAGATGTCTTCCTGTGTTGCGGGAAGGGCGAGCACACTGCGCACCTTGCCAACGATCCCACCAAAACGGCCGCGCTGATTCCATAGCGGCACAACCTCCACAGGCAAGCCAATCGGGAGTCGACGGGCATCAGCAGGGGAGAAATACGACACGGCAATCAGATCACCACCGGTTTTGTTGTCGCCCTTCGGAGGTTTGGTGTTGCGGCCAATGGTGCCCAGACGATCACCAAGCTTGACGGTCTGGCCCTGAATAACCTGAAGATCAAGCACTGTGCCTCTGCGCACTGCCGTGACATTGCCGTCGAAAGCGATTCTGGCCTCCATCACCTTGATCGCCCGCTTGAGATCATCGATTTGGAAGCGTCGGTCCAGCTTTTCCGACTCGATATTGAGCTTGATCTGCTGGAAGTTGGTGATCTGATCTTTGCGCTGGATCTTGATGTCATCCAGCTGAACACTCGTGGTGGTCAGGCCCTGTTCCGCAGACACCACCTCCTGTGCCAGAGGCGCCACCACTTCACGCCTCGCCAACCAGTTGAGGTTGTCGACCTTGCTCTTGTAAGTCGCCTGCAGCCTGGCCAGACGCTTTTCGTCATCATCGAGCTTGGACAACGCCGTATCAAGGGCAAGTTGAGCTGTGCGGATCCGCAGGGCATCGCGCTCATCAAGTTCCCCGTTCTGACGCACCAACTGACGCAGGTTGCCCTTCTGCTGGTCGAGCTTCCTCTCAAGGACAGGCAGATACAGAGTCATCAACACCTGCCCCTTGCGCACACGATCTCCGACCTTGGTGTTGATGCTCAGCACCTGACCCGCCGCTCTGGCATTGAGGATCCCAGCATTGTCGGGATAAATCAGAACGCCGCGTCCCTCCACTTCAGTGGGCACCGGCCAGAACAGCAGCCATGCACCGAACAGCGCACCCATGCCGGCCAGTGAGGCGCCGACCTGCTGATGGTCGGTCAGGCCGTGCCATCGGGCCCGAAGACGCTCAACGCGGGAAGACGTGGTCATGTACGCCATCTTGCTGGCGATGAACTGTCACTGTCGGTGCCGAGAGGACAGTTCAGAACAACGTCTGAAGCCTCAGATCAACAGTGTGAAGGAACTGATCACTGAAGAGAACAATCCTTGAACCTTCGACCAACGTTCTTCGTTAGTGCTGGTTGCCAAGGTATAAAGCCGACCGCGATCGACCACCACAGTGGCCAGCTCATGGCGATCGCGGTCCTCCAGATGCACGGCATATTCCAGGTCGTAGAAGACATGACCATCGGAATCACGTTCACTCGCTTCGATCAGCTCGGCATTCCGCCCACTGCCATCAGGAGCGATCACCTCACGCCGCAGTCGCTCGCCAACAGCCACGGCGCTCCCGAGACTCTCAAGATCATCATCGGGGTCAACCTCAGAGACCACCAGGCTCACCGTCTCATCACTGTGGATCAGGTCGTGAAACACCACCGCTGGCCCTCCAGTCACCGCAACCCGCGTCCAGCCGGCGGGGTACAGGAAGGCGTAGCGACCATCGGGACTCTTGAAGGAGTTGAGGCCGCCGCTGGCTCCGCTGCAGGCGCTGAGCATCAGCACACAAAGCAGAACGAGCAGTGACCGGAGTGGTTGACGCAGCAATGAGCCCATTGAGGAACTTGAATTGAAGTTGACCGAATGCGGCCATTCTGCCCGCACCTTCACCTGTTTAGATTTTCGCCACTTGCCTCAGTGTTCTGAGCGGATTCACCCGACCCCTTGCTCGTCTGATCGACCAGTTCGAGCGACTGCCGGGGATTGGACCCCGCACTGCGCAGCGACTGGCCCTGCATCTGCTCAGACAACCGGAAGAGCAGATCCGCAGTTTCGCGGATGCCCTGCTGGCCGCACGCACCCAGGTCGGGCAATGCCAGACGTGCTTTCACCTCAGTGCCGATTCCATCTGTGACATCTGCCGCAACGAAGAGCGTTTCAACGGCCAGATCTGCGTGGTCGCTGATTCACGCGATCTGCTTGCTCTCGAACGAACCCGGGAATTCAATGGCCGCTATCACGTGCTGGGAGGGCTGATCTCTCCCATGGATGGAATTGGGCCCGATCTGCTGCAGATCAGCAGCCTGGTGAAGCGAGTGGCCGCCGACGACGTGGAAGAAGTGATTCTGGCTCTCACCCCCAGCGTGGAGGGAGACACCACAAGCCTCTACGTGGCCAGGTTGCTCAAACCGTTCACAAGGGTCAGCCGGATTGCCTACGGACTCCCGGTGGGCAGTGAACTTGAGTACGCCGACGATGTGACGCTCAGCCGTGCACTTGAGGGTCGACGCGACGTGGACTGATCTGCACTGCTGACTGCGCGATGCGTTTTCGATCAAGGGTGTGGAGTCGGCCATCAGGTTCTCCCTTTGCGGAAATGGAGCCACCCTGAAAGCAGACCCGTGCATCGGCGTGCGTAAGACCAGCCGCTTTTCATCCATCCAGCCGCACGAGCGGTTACCAGAGTGGCTGCGTCGCCCCCTGGGAGAAGCCTCTGCGATCGAACGGGTTCAGGGGCTGGTGAAGTCCAACGCCCTTCACACCATCTGCGAGGAAGGGCGCTGCCCGAACAGAGGTGAGTGTTACGCCGCCGGCACCGCAACGTTCCTGCTGGGGGGGTCGATCTGCACGCGCAGCTGCGCGTTCTGCCAGGTGGAGAAAGGTCGCGCGCAGGCCGTCAACCCGCTCGAAGCGGAGAAGGTTGCCGATGCGGTTGAAGCCATGGGGCTGCGATACGTCGTGCTCACCGCCGTTGCACGCGATGACCTCGATGACCATGGGGCATGCCTGTTCACCTCTGCCATGCAATCCATTAGGGCCAGGAATCCCTTGATCGCCATCGAGGTGTTGACTCCGGATTTCTGGGGAGGGCACGCCGACTCACGGCAAGCCGTCGCCGCTCAACGTGAGCGGTTGGCAACAGTGCTGAAAGCTGCGCCGGTGTGCTTCAACCACAACCTCGAAACCGTCAAACGCCTACAGCGGGAAGTTCGCAGGGGAGCCACCTATGAGCGATCACTTGGTCTGCTGGCCGCGGCGCGAACACTGGCACCGGAGATCCCAACCAAAAGCGGCCTGATGCTGGGGCTGGGAGAAAGCCGGGATGAAGTGATCGAAGCCATGCGCGACCTGCGTGCCGTTGACTGCCAGCGGCTCACCATCGGGCAATATCTGCGCCCATCGCTGGCCCACATTCCTGTCGCCCGCTACTGGCACCCCGATGAATTCGAAGATCTGGGATCCGTTGCTCGCGACCTTGGCTTCGCTGTGGTGAGGAGTGGGCCTCTGGTGCGCAGCAGCTATCACGCAGCGGACTGACGCCAACGTGTCAGAGCCCTGTCCCGCACCTGCTCGCAGTCTCCAAGCATGAGTGCTCCGGCACCGCCCCAGACCATGCGCAGCGGCAGATCCCAGAGAGCGGCCTGCACCTCGCGCACGGATTCAAACCCACGACACCTGAAATAACGCACTAGCCGTTGATGCTGTCGTTCGTCATCACGAATGGCCAGCAGCCTTGCCTGTCGGCAAGGGGTTGACTCAACCGCCCAGGCCATGGTCGCCGCCCAGATGAGATCACCGCAACCTGCAGGGGCAGCCGGCAGCACCCGCATCGTATCCAGTTGCAATCCACGGGGAGCGCTGTAAGCCCAGGCTTTCATCTCGCCGAGAAGCTGCAGTCGTTCCGGCTCCGAACGAGCCACCACAAGCCGCAGACTCCACAGCCCCAGAGGGCGGCCGACTTGAAGTCTCAGCAGCAGACCCCGTTGACGGGCCTCCGTTTCCAGTTGATCCAGCATCACCGCTCCGAATCGAGGTAAGGAGCCGCATCGACAACAGCCTCAATGGGCAATGGTCCATAAAGGTGCGGAAACAACTCTCCGCTTGGAATCGCATCGGCACGGAGAGGGGCGGTCAGTCGCGCCGCATCAATCGTGAGCAAGACCACAGACTCCGCATCCGCATAGAAGCGCTCAAAGGTGGCTGCCACCTGTTCACGCCAAGACAGATGAATGAACCCCACCTGGTCCAGTCGCAGTCCTCGGGTGGACATGTCGTACTGACCCGACAGGCTTGCGGCGTTCCAGTCCTCAGCCATCGCCAGATGGAATAAGGGTTGGTCAGCTGGAACGTCGACGGCATCAGCGGGGAATAGGGGCTGAAGTCCCCCGGGGTGCCATGGATCAGCCCTCTGCATGAGGCGCTCAAAATCAGGATCCTGGAGAAAACGCCTTAACCAGCCACGCAGCGGTTGCAGAAATTGATCAGCATCAAATCCGTCAGGATCAGCAATTCGCCACTGACGCACAAACGGCCACAGCGCGACATCAGCGAGGGAACAGCTGGCATCCACAAGCCAGCCACCACAGCCATCGATCTGATCAGACCAACTCCGCAACACCTCCAACCCCTGTTGTTGATGCTCCTGTCCCGACTGCCCCGGATAGCGATCGGTGTATTTGAAACGGTCGAGGTGGTGTTTAAAGGTCGTGTCGTTGAGCTCAATCAGCCGCTGGATGCTGTCCTGCGTTTTGCCAGACCCCTGCCGGCGGAGATCGCACGGATCAGCCTGCTTGAGTGCCCAGTGCATCACCGCAAGACTTTCATCGATCACCGTGCCATCAGCGAGAACCAAAACCGGCACCGTTGCTTTCGGAGATGCCTCAAGCATCGGCGCTGGTTTGTCCTTGAGTTCAATTTCCCTCCATTGGACAAGCTGACCTGCCTGCAACAAGGTCCAGCGTGCGCGCATCGCATAGGGACAGCGACGAAAGCTGTAAAGAACAGGCCGTGCTGCGCTCATCCGTGAGTATCGGGCCTTGATTGCCAGCCGGAGGATTGCGAGAGGACGCCTTGTCTGAGCTGGCTCTGCCGCATCGCGAAGCGTGCCCTGTCGTCATCCGTAAAACGATCCCTGCACTGCAGACACTGCACCCCGGGGATGCAACTCTCCAGTTGCCTCTGTTCCGGCGTCAGTGGCAGACCACAGGCATGGCACAAGCTGTGCTGGCCAGGCTCGAGCTGATGGTTGAGGGCAACTCGCTGATCAAACACGAAACACTCACCCTCCCAGCGGGTTTGTTCTTCAGGCACCTGCTCCAGATAGTTGAGAATGCCGCCCTGAAGATGATGAACCTCAGGGAATCCCCGCTGTTGCAGAAAGCTGCTGGCCTTCTCACAACGAATTCCACCGGTACAGAACATGGCGATGCGCGCCGGAGACGTGCGCTCAACCAGAGGGCGGAGATGCTGTTCCACCCAGCCAGGAAAATCCCGGAAACTGTCAGTTGCTGGATCCAGAGAACCCACAAAGCTACCGACAGCCACCTCATAGGCATTGCGGGTGTCGATGACCAGCGTGTCGGGGTCATCCACCAGCTCATTCCAATTGCGAGGGTCTACGTAGGTGCCCGCATTGCGGCGGGGATCAGCACAAGGCTGCCCGAGGCTCACGATCTCGCGCTTGCGACGGGCCTTGAAACGACGGAACGCCTGGCGGTTACTGCGACTCCGCTTCACCTGAAGGCGCTCGAAATGGGCATCCCCAAGTGTGATCCTGCTGCGCAAGCACTCCAGGATCGCGGTCACGCCCTGGTCGGGACCGCTGATCGTGCCATTCACACCCTCTGGTGCGAGCAACACTGAACCAACAACCTGTTCGCAAAACGCCAGTTCAGGCAGATCTGTCAGCAACGACTCCAGTGCAGCAGGTGAAAGCGACGTGAAGGCGTAAAACGCTGCCACGAGAAACGGTGGGCTTTCGGCTTGCGCCGCCGTCATGCCGCTGCTTTCTCCTGCTCAGGCTGCTTCTCGAGCACATGGTCTTGCTGCCAGCTGGCATAAACCCCAGCAGCTTCCAACAGAGCCCGGTCGGCATCCACAGCGGGGTTACCCGTTGTGAGCAAGGTATCGCCGTAGAAAATCGAATCCGCACCTGCCTGAAGGCAGAGGATCTGAGCTTCCCGATTGAGTTCTTCCCGACCAGCGCTCAGACGCACACGGCTGAACGGCATCAGGATTCTGGCAACTGCCACCATCCGGACCAACTCAAGCGGATCAACGGTGGGCAGGCCTTCCAGGGGTGTTCCCTCGACAGCCACCAAACCATTGATCGGGACACTTTCGGGATGTGGATCAATGCAGGCCAGAACCCGCAGCATCGAGGCACGGTCGCGAAGCGTTTCGCCCATGCCGATGATTCCACCGCAGCAGAGCGTGACTCCGGCGCGACGCACGCGTTGCAGTGTTTCCAGCCGCTCCTCGTAGGTTCGAGTGGTGATGATTCGGTCGTAGTGCTCCGGACTGGTGTCGAGGTTGTGGTTGTAGGCCGTGAGTCCTGCTTCGGCCAGACGCTCCGCCTGCGTATCGGTGAGCATTCCTGCAGTGACACAGGCTTCAAGGCCCAGCTCACGCACACCTCGAACCATCCTCAGCATCGACTCAAAGGCAGGTCCTTCGCGGATCTCCCTCCAGGCCCAGCCCATGCAAAAGCGATCTGCTCCGGCAGCGGCCGCTGCACGAGCCCTGTCCAGAACCGCCTGCACCTCTAGATCGGCCTGACCACCCACATCACTGCTGTTGTACATCGACTGGGAGCAGTAGGCACAGTCCTCCTCACAGCCACCGGTCTTGACGCTCAACAAAGAAGCCAGCTGAACCCGGTACCCAGGATTGGCAGCCCGGTGCACGCTTTGGGCGCGCCAGAGCAAATCCATCAAAGGAAGGTCAAGAAGGCATTGGATCTCCTCAAGTGTCCAGTCGTGGCGTAGGTCCACCGTGTTCGTCATTGAACCAGCCACCATTGCTGCTGCACTCAGGATCCCAGAGCGTGGGGCTCCATGGACTGAAGTCCACCAAAACGTCGCTGACGGCTTTGGTAATCCTGCAGTGCGAGCTGGAGGGCCTCAGCATCGAAATCGGGCCAGCAGAGATCAGTGACATGAATCTCGGCATAGGCCAGCTGCCAGAGCAGGAAATTGCTGATCCGCCTTTCTCCGCTGGTCCGAATCAGCAGATCCGGATCAGGCTCGCCTGCCGTGAACAACTCTGCTGCTAGGGCATTTTCATCGATTTGCGATGGCTCCAGCTCTCCCCGAGCAACGCGTTCCGCCAGTCGCTGGCTGGCACGCACCAACTCACGACGACCTCCGTAATTGGTGCAGACATTGAAGTGAATGCCGCTGTTTCCGGACGTCCGCTGCGTGGCTTCAGCAATCAGTGCCTGCAGCTTGGCCGGCAATGCGTCCAGGTCTCCAAGGAAGCGAATTCGCACCTGTTCCTGTTCAAGCGCCTGCAGTTCCCTCTGCAGAACGCTTTCAAACAGAGTCATCAAAAAATTCACCTCATCCCCTGGCCGAGACCAGTTCTCGGTGGAGAAGGCATAGGCAGTGAGTGCTTCAACCCCCCAGTCGCTGCAATGCCGGAGGGTGGATTTGAGCGCCTCGACACCGGCCCTGTGTCCCATGACCCGTGGCAGGCCACGAGCTTTGGCCCAGCGTCCATTGCCGTCCATGATCACGGCGACATGGCCGGGCATCCTGCGTGGATCCAGTTCTTCAGGACAGCACCGTGGTGCAGCTTGATCAGTACTGACGGCCAGTCTTCGGCTCAAGGCAAGGAATCCTGAGTGCCTGAACTCACGCTACGCGGAGATGGTGATTTCACAGGCGCGGTCGACACAGACGCGGCAATCAACTCGGTGAGCAGATCCTGCAGGCGTGAACTGGTGATCGGACGTTCCAGACGTCCTTGGTTGGCCAGAGACAGGGTTCCGGTCTCCTCGGAAATCACTACGCAGATGCAGCGATCAAAGCGTTCAGTGATGCCCAGAGCAGCCAGATGACGGGTGCCATAGCGGCTAATGCCCTGCCGTGACAACGGCAGAATCACTCCTGCGGAGATGATGCGGCTGCCCTTGATCACGACGGCACCGTCGTGAAGAGGCGTATCGGAAGCGAACAGATTCAGCAGCAGTTCGCTGCTCAGCTGGGCGTCAATGGTGATTCCCGGGTTGAGGAAGTCTTCCGGTCTCAGATCACTGCCGAGATCGACGACGATCAGGGCTCCTCGACGACTCTTGGAGAGACGGCCTGCCGCATCGGTGAGCTGAGCCACAGTGCTGGCAGTCGCCCTCATTTTGCTCTGGGGATTCCCTAGCAACACAGCAAGACGGCCCGTGCCGAGCAGTTCCATCAACCGACGCAACTCTCCTTGCCAAAGGATGGCCAGGGACAGTGAGCAGGCCAGAACCAACGCATCAATCAGTGTTGAGGTCAGTGGAAGATTGAAAAAGCGCTTGACGAACCAAGCAAGCGCCACAAGAAAAAGGTATCCACGCAACAGCCAAAGCGTGCGTTGCTCATTGACCCTGGTGAAGAGCAGAAAGCCGAGGAGAGAGGCGCAGAGAACATCGAGAAGAAGGCGCAGTTGCAACACCTCCAACACCTTCGCCTTCGACCTTTTGTGCCCTTAGTTTACAGAGCGCAACCGTTCAGGCATCAGGTCGTAACGCAGTAAATCTTCCGGCTGCTCTCGACGCTGAACCAGCTCAGCATCTCCTGCATGCACAAGCACCGCTGCTGGTCTTGGAATGCGGTTGTAGTTGGAACTCATCGACGCGTTGTAAGCCCCTGTGGCAAAGACCGCCAGGATTTCACCGCTGCTACAGGTGGGGAAGGCAAGATCCTTGAGCAACACATCTCCCGACTCACAGTGTTTGCCCGCAAGGGTCACGGTCTCTTCGGCATTGGCCAGCGGGCGGTCCGCCAGACAAGTGGTGTAGAGGGATTGATAAGTGATTGGCCTGGGGTTGTCGCTCATACCCCCATCAACGGAGAGGTAGGTGCGGATCCCCGGAACCACCTTGCGGGAGCCGACGGTGTAAACAGTCACACCCGAAGTTGCAACCAGTGATCGGCCTGGCTCGCACAACAAACGCGGCAACTCAAGATCTCGATCTCTGCAGGCCGCCAAAACGGCTTCAGCCACCACTTTCACCCAGGCATCGATCGATGGCGGATCGTCACTTTCCACATAACGGATGCCCAAGCCACCACCAACGTTCAGATCTCGAACGGGATGGCCGAGATCAAGGGCCAAACGCAGGGCATCCGCCATGACAGCAGCCAGGTCGCGATGGGGCTCTAGCTCGAAAATCTGTGAACCGATATGGGCATGTAGGCCTTCAACCCTCGCCCAGGAACATCCCTGAAGCTTGCGGAGCACGGGCTCGAGCTGATCAGGATCAAAGCCGAACTTGCTGTCGAGATGGCCGGTGCGGATGTACTCGTGGGTATGGCACTCGATCCCAGGCGTGAAGCGAAGCATCAGGCGTACTGGCCGCCCTCCTTCCGGAACAATTGTCTGCAGGCAATCCAGGTCGTGCTGGTTGTCCGCAACCACCATCACATCGTGGCGATAGGCCAACTCAAGCTCTTCGACCGACTTGTTATTGCCATGAAGAACCATCCGTTCAGCAGGCATGCCGCCGTCGAGCGCCGTCATCAATTCACCAGCAGAAACGGCATCAAGCCCAAGCCCCTCCGACGCCACAAGAGCAGTCAGAGCCAATGAGCTGTTGGCCTTCGAGGCGTAGATCGCCAGTGAGGGGCCCGGGTAATGACGCTTCAGAGCGTCGCGATAGGCCTGGCAGGCCTTGCGGATGCTGGCTTCATCCAGCACATATAAAGGTGTTCCATAACGCTCAGCCAGCTCGCTGAGAACACAACCACCGACGGCAAGACGTCCCAGATCGTCAAGTTCCGCAGTGATCGGCGCCAGATTGCGATTCGGGCTGTTCAGGTCACACCCTGATTCGTAGGGCTGTGGCATGGAGCGTCGAGGCGGTCAGACAGGCAATGTAAGGAGGCGCGTCGCCCAGGCAGTGCTGTTTTGGTTGGTGAAGTAGCGATCAACCCCCGCAAACTGGGTCCTGACGACCTGAGCGCCTGCCTACAGCTTGACCGGATTGCCTTGAAGGGGCTCTGGACGAAACAGCAGTGGCAGCGCGAACTGTCAGACAGCAGCAGGCTGGTGATGGGGATCGATGCAGAGGATCAAAGCCTGATCGCACTGGCCTCTGGATGGTTGGTGGTCGATGAACTTCAGATCACAGCAGTCGCTGTGGATCCGACGTATCAGCACTGTGGATTTGGCACGAGGGCGCTGAAGGCGGTGATGGATCGGGCTGCAGCCCTAGGTGCCATATCAGCAACCCTGGAGGTGGCATCAACGAATGCCGTAGCTCGAGCCTTCTACGCCCAGTGCGGATTTTCCACCACTGGTTGCAGAAGCGGTTACTACTCCAACGGCGACGATGCCCTGCTCCAGTCGCGATCAATCAGAAGGGGTAGGGATTTCCGCACTGATCGAACTGAATAACAGAACACATTGAGGCATTGATTAATACTATCTGGGGCAATCAACCCGCAGCAACACTGGGATGTGCCTTTGGATCATCGATCCACAGCAACCGGTTCAGCCCTGATAGGTTGGGGGGAACAGCTGTCGGCCTGAACAATGTTCGAGAGGTTTACCGAGAAGGCCATCAAGGTGATCATGCTTGCCCAGGAAGAGGCAAGACGACTAGGTCACAATTTCGTTGGTACTGAGCAAATTCTGCTCGGTCTGATCGGTGAGGGAACTGGGGTCGCGGCCAAGGTGCTCAAGTCCATGGGCGTGAATCTCAAGGATGCCCGCGTAGAGGTTGAAAAAATCATCGGACGAGGGTCCGGTTTCGTTGCAGTCGAGATTCCGTTCACTCCCAGAGCCAAACGTGTGCTCGAGCTTTCTCTCGAAGAAGCGCGTCAGCTTGGTCACAACTACATCGGTACGGAGCATCTGCTTTTAGGGCTGATCCGTGAAGGTGAAGGAGTTGCAGCGCGTGTCCTCGAAAATCTCGGCGTTGATCTCGCCAAGGTCCGCACCCAAGTCATCCGGATGCTTGGCGAAACCGCTGAGGTGGGTGCTGGAGGCGGTGGTGGTTCCGGTGCCAAAGGATCCACCAAAACACCCACACTCGATGAATTCGGCAGCAACCTCACCCAGCTGGCCAGCGAAGCTAAGCTCGATCCGGTGGTTGGACGCCACAACGAAATTGACCGCGTCATCCAGATCCTTGGTCGCCGCACCAAAAACAACCCTGTCTTGATCGGTGAGCCCGGAGTCGGCAAAACTGCAATAGCCGAAGGTTTGGCTCAGCGCATCCAGCAGGGTGATATTCCCGACATCCTGGAAGACAAGCGTGTTCTCACCCTTGACATCGGTCTTCTGGTGGCCGGCACCAAATACCGGGGCGAATTTGAGGAACGCCTCAAAAAAATCATGGAGGAGATCAAAGGAGCGGGCAACGTGATCCTTGTGATCGACGAAGTGCACACACTGATTGGTGCTGGTGCGGCAGAAGGCGCCATTGATGCCGCCAACATCCTCAAACCTGCTCTCGCCCGAGGTGAGCTGCAGTGCATCGGAGCCACCACGCTGGATGAGTACCGCAAGCACATTGAGCGGGATGCCGCCCTGGAACGACGTTTCCAACCCGTCAACGTTGGTGAACCGTCGATCGAAGACACCATTGAAATCCTTAGAGGACTGCGTGAGCGCTACGAGCAACATCACCGCCTGCGCATCACCGATGAGGCCCTTGAAGCCGCGGCCACCCTCGGTGATCGCTACATTTCCGATCGCTTTCTGCCTGATAAGGCCATCGATCTGATCGATGAGGCCGGCAGCCGCGTGCGTTTGCTGAATTCCAAGCTTCCTCCTGAAGCCAAGGAAATCGACAAAGAGCTGCGCACAGTGCAGAAAGATAAGGAAGATGCTGTTCGCGAGCAAGACTTCGCTCGTGCCGGGGAGCTGCGAGATAAGGAAGTTGAGTTGCGCGAAAAAATCCGTACTGTTCTGCAGAGCAGTCGTCA
Source organism: Synechococcus sp. AG-673-A03 (assembly GCA_003211275.1). Lineage (GTDB taxonomy): Bacteria > Cyanobacteriota > Cyanobacteriia > PCC-6307 > Cyanobiaceae > Synechococcus_C. The sequence continues at coordinate 45,623 of QCTE01000010.1, forward strand.
GGTCACTCCCAGCGAAGCTTCGGAAACCACCGAAACGGTCGAGCCCTCCTCTGACTCGACGACTGATAGTGCCGAACAATCATCCTTCCAGGGTCTCGTGACTGAAACAACAACCCCAGTTGTAAGTGAAGAGGACATCGCCCAGATTGTGGCCTCGTGGACGGGTGTCCCTGTGCAGAAGCTGACCGAAAGCGAGTCCGTCAAGCTTCTCAACATGGAAGAGACGCTTCACAAGCGTCTGATTGGTCAGGACGAAGCTGTGAAGGCAGTTTCGAAAGCGATTCGACGGGCACGTGTCGGCCTCAAGAACCCGAATCGTCCGATCGCCAGCTTCATATTCTCCGGACCGACCGGTGTGGGTAAGACTGAACTCACGAAAGCTCTGGCTGCTTACTTCTTCGGCAGTGAAGACGCCATGATCCGACTTGACATGTCGGAATTCATGGAGAGGCACACGGTCAGCAAACTGATCGGTTCACCTCCTGGCTATGTGGGCTTCAACGAGGGTGGCCAGCTCACTGAAGCTGTCCGACGCCGTCCCTACACCGTTGTTCTGTTCGACGAGATTGAGAAAGCGCATCCTGATGTGTTCAATCTTCTTCTGCAGTTACTGGAAGACGGGCGTCTCACCGATTCCAAGGGACGCACTGTTGATTTCAAGAACACTCTGATCATCATGACTTCGAACATTGGTTCGAAAGTTATTGAGAAAGGTGGCGGTGGTCTTGGCTTCGAATTCTCCGGCGATGAAAACGCCGAAGAGAATCAGTACAACCGCATCAAGTCGCTTGTCAATGAGGAACTCAAGCAATACTTCCGTCCAGAATTCCTCAATCGCCTTGATGAAATCATCGTGTTCAGGCAACTGAACCGCGAAGAAGTTAAGGAGATAGCAGAAATCATGCTGAGGGAAGTCTTTAATCGCATTGGTGATAAGGGAATCACCTTGACTGTCTCTAATGCCTTCAAAGAACGTCTCGTCGAGGAGGGTTACAACCCTGCTTACGGCGCGCGTCCATTGCGTCGAGCAGTGATGCGTCTGCTTGAAGACAGCCTTGCTGAAGAGGTTCTTTCAGGCCGCATCAAAGATGGCGATTCCGCGGAAGTGGATGTGGAAGATGGCAAGGTGGTGGTGAAGCACCTCACCGCTGTACCCAGCGAAACTCCTGCGCTCGCAGGTGCCGGTCTCTGACCTGGATGATCCAAACAGACTCCAGACAAAGTCCAATTTCAGTTCATTCCATCGCTCCCGCTCAGGTCATACGTGGGTCGGGAGCCTGGATTGAGGCTCAGAAGCCAATTTCAAAGCTCTGTCGTAATCCATTGCTGCTTGGCAGGAGTGAGTCCACGCAGGCGATTCGGTCCAAACTTTGTCGTGAGCTGAATCAAAGTGGGCTGAAAGTATTCCAGCAGAATCTCGAGCACGATTGCTGTGAGCTTGATCTTCAAAGGCTCCAGAACGATTTTGTTCGACAGTCATGCGATGGAGTGATCTCAGCAGGGGGTGGCAAGGTTCTCGACAGTGGAAAGTTGCTCGCCGACAGACTCGAAGTCCCCTGTGTCACGGTTCCACTGAGCGCAGCAACCTGTGCTGGCTGGACGGCCCTTTCGAATTTGTATAGCCCCGATGGCGCCTTTGAGCGTGATCAAGGCCTGAAGCACTGCCCTGATCTACTGGTTTTCGACCATGAGCTGCTGCTGAAGGCACCGATACGCACCCTGGCCAGTGGGATCGCCGATGCTCTAGCCAAGTGGTATGAAGCCTCCGTGAGCAGCGGCTCGAGTCAAGACGGAGTGATTCAGCAGGCTGTACAAATGGCCCGAGTTCTGCGAGACCAGCTGCTGATCGACAGCATTGAGGCCATCCAAGAACCAGGCTGCGAGGCTTGGAAGCGAGTTGTGGATGCCTGCGGACTCACTGCGGGAGTGATTGGGGGTCTCGGTGGAGCTCGCTGTCGGACGGTCGCCGCTCACGCAGTTCATAACGGCCTGACTCAGCTCGAAGCGTGCCATTCCGTTCTCCATGGCGAGAAAGTGGGCTTTGGCGTGCTCGTTCAGTTGCGCCTCGAGGAACGTCTCGGCGGCAATCGTCTAGCGGCACAGGCCCATCGCCAGCTGTTGCCTCTGCTGCGCGAACTGGGTCTGCCCGTCTGCCTTGATGACCTAGGGCTGGGTCATGCCAGCCTCAATCAACTGCAGCAGATCTGCCAGTTCGCCTGTCGAGACGGATCTGATCTGCATCATCTTCCCTTTGAAGTGACTCCAGGCGCCTTGATGGAGGCTCTTGTGGGAGCTTCTGAAACAAGCGCAGTGCTGCCTTGAAAGCACTGCTGGATTCCATCAAAGGCGAGCTGCTGGATCCCAAGGCCATCACTCTGGCCGAGCATCTCGAGTGGTGGGATCTGGCAGAACTGGAGATTGATGCACCATTTCCTGTTGCTGTGGTGGGGCACGGTTCCCCGCTGTTGTTGCTGCACGGGTTCGACAGCAGTTTCCTGGAATATCGGCGCCTGGCCCCACTGCTGAGTGAACACTTTCAACTGTTCATTCCCGATCTGTTCGGCTTTGGCTTCTCACCGCGTCCCCTCGATGCAAGCTTCGGTCCCGAACAGGTGCTGATCCATCTGGATGCCGTGCTTGAGCACATCCCGAAGACAGCTCCATGCGGCTTGATCGGAGCTTCGATGGGAGGGTCCGTTGCCGTTGAAATGGCACGCCGTCACCCGCATCAGATCAAGTCATTGATGCTGCTTGCCCCAGCAGGACTCACTGGCAAACCGATGCCAGTTCCCCCTCTGCTGGATCGCTTCGGCGCCTGGTTCCTCAGTCGCCCCGGAGTGCGTCGCGGTCTTTGCCGCCAGGCCTTTGCCGATCCCGACGCCAACGTGGGTGCCGCAGAAGAACAGATCGCTTCACTGCATCTGCAATGCCCCGGCTGGGCCGAGGCACTCGCAGCGTTTGCCCGCAGCGGAGGATTTTCAGGTTGTGGCACACCGCTTCCCGATCAGCCTCTGCATGTGATTTGGGGAGACAACGACAGGATCCTCAGGGCCCCACAAAAGAAAGCGGCGGCTCTGATCCTCAACGACAGGATTGAACAGTTCGAGGATTGCGGACATCTTCCGCACATCGATCAGCCCGATCGAGTTGCAGAACGCTGTCTCAACTGGTTCCAATCCACGCTGTTGATTAGCCATCCAACGGACCTCGTCGGATGATGAGGTTCTGATCCGCCATCGTGGTGCTCAGCTTCCATGCCCCAGACCAGCTCAGGCCCCGTTCTCCAGCTCCTGGCCAGTGGTCTTCAACGCTGGGTTCGCAACCAGTGCGACTCTGTTGACGAGTTGAATTTGGCCCTTCAGGGTTCAGCCATTGAGCTGCTGAGAGGTCGGTTGAAAGGTGTCTCGCTCGAGGCTCGCAGAGTGAGTTTTGAACAACTGCCACTGTTGCGCGCCGAATTGCAATCCGGCGAACTGAAAACAATCTTCCGCCCTGGTCAACCCAACCAGCCGCTGCAACTCAAGGACCCTTTCAGCATCGAGGGAGAGGTGGTGCTGAGCGGAACTGACCTCAACAAAGCTCTGGCGACTGATCGCTGGCGATGGTTAGCGGATCTACTGGCTGAACAGCTGATGGGCCTGACGCCGCTGCGCTCACTGGCGATCGACAACGATCGATTGGTGCTCACCGCGGATGTGATCACAGGCAAAGACCCAGTGCAACGAAGCTTCTCCCTCTGCGCGGATCGGGGCACGATCAGAGTGAACCACTGCGATGCGGAAGGAGAGCTATTGCTGCCAATGGATCCTTCCATCAAGATCATCGATGCCAGGCTGCAGGGCGGTCAGTTGGTGATCAAAGGCAATGCCACCGTCCAACCCTGAAAAAGCCAACCCTGAAAAGTCCAACCCTGAAACGTTCA
>QCTE01000011.1 GCA_003211275.1 Synechococcus sp. AG-673-A03
GATGTTTATGCCCGGATTCTTGATCGCAGCGGCGAACCGGTGCTCCAGAACCGCACGCGAGTGGGGTCGATTGGCGATGTCCTGCCAGGAGAGCGCCCTTTTGCACTGCGGTTGGCGGTACCGGCTGGAACACCGGGGCCGTTTGAGGTGAAAAACCCACGCGCGCGCGGTTTCAGCGCGCCAGTGCGCAGCAGGGCTGGAGATGACGATGAATTGCTGCCGCTCGAACAAGGCGTGGTGCAACCTGGTCTGGAGGATGAGTTCAGCTAATGCTCCAGATGCTGCGAGCCGGAGCGGTGATCGTTCTGATGCTGATCGGCATGGTGCTGATCAGCTATCACCCGCGAGCACGACAGCCGGGCAGACGGATGCCCTCACTGCAAGACAATCGGATGATGCCCAGAAACACCATGAGGCGTCTGCGACAGGACAGGCTTTAGACCACAACAGCAGACCCGGACTCAAAGCCATGCGTTGACGCTGGATTGCCAATCATGAATTCACCAACGGAACATTCCAATCGACCGGAAAGACCTGAAGCCTGCTCAAACAATTCACTGCTGCCGAAACTCAGCCCACAAGGCGCAAGTCCAAGCGCCGTCGCCACCAGATAAAGCTGCTGATAAATCGACCCCACATCTTTGAGGATCAGCGCATAAGACAAACCGGTTGGCTGATGAAGACTTGCATTTCTGCCATAGCGAGCAGCCATCACAACAAGCACATCGGGTCGCTGACCCTGCCCCGGCGATACAGAAGTGGCCTGAGGTGCACGACAGGTGGAGGCAGCGGCAAGATCCATCATCTGCAGACAAGGTTCGCCGAGATCACTCAGTTTTCCCAGAGAGTGATTGGAGGAGTCGTAGTGATAAAACCCTGGCTGAAGACCGATACATCGGTTAATGCATAAATAGAGCTCAATGGAATGAAGAGCTCCTGCGCTGGCAACAGGTCTCAACAAGCCGGAATAGGCTCGCGATAGACCTGGGTCGCAGATAATTTCCTGCCGAATGTGCATCGAATACCAGAGGAAATCACTCAAAATGCCGGCATTCACGGGCTGTTCGTGATAAGCGCGGATTGTTTTACGCTCGCGAACAACTTGAAAAAAACTTAGGTTGTGATGGTTGTGGGATGGCTCAGGAAGAGCAGCAGTAGAGAGAATGATTCTTTGATGCTTCGCAGGAAACTGCTGTTTGTCAACCGGCTTCGGGGGTGATGGATCGCGACACACATCAATCATCTGTTCACGCGTATGACAGTGAAACGCGAGGTCTTCAGGCGTCCAGCCCGCATCAACAGCGTCCTTATCGATATCAACAACACCATCGCCATCACAGACCCCTGCGACACCAGAGCTCAACAACAGAGAAACAACATCCTCATCGTGCTCAAGCAGATCAACAGGAAGAGCTTCTTGGAAGCTCGTCTGATCGCACGCCGAAACGAGCTGCACGAGGATCGGGAACAATCGTTGATCTTTCAGCAAAACCATTGCCGTTGCCAAAGGTGTTGTGATCTGTAGCCCATCAACCCGGGGCTGAACACGAACAAACTTTGACAACTTAATGCGGTAGTCGCCGACAGGGACAGTCTTTCGTTGAAGCGGCGGCTTCACAGGATCAAGGCAGATCGCTGCACCCTTTAATCCACTTATTTCAACAAAAAGCAACCCCCTCGCGTAAAAAGTCTCAAGCTTATCGAGAAGCTCTTGATGAACAGCAACGGCGGATAATGGATCATTGTTGCTGAAAACCTGCGCTCGATTCACGCCTCTTGCAGACAGATCATGCAAGAGAATCTTCAACCAATCACTTGGATCTTCAATCTTCAGGCTTTGCCGGATCGAGTTCAGCCTCGTGGCATAGGGAGTGGTGATGACAACAGCGTTCTCACCCGAATCAACGTGAACACCCTCGCGGAATCGATAGCTCAGCATCCTCTCAACACTAGCCTCAATTGCCTACGACACAATTGCTGCGATCAGATCAGAGTCACATCAATGCATCAATGGGAATCGCAGTCGAGGCCGCAGAACAAATCAACCCGACCCATCAGCCAAATCAAAAAGGTCAGACAAGCCAAAGTTCCCGCCGTTATCGAAACATGATCCAAATTCAAGCGCTATCTACACAGGAAGATACTGAAGAGACAGTGCGCCATTCAGGCACAAATTACAGACCTTGAAACAATCGTTAGACTAAATATTTCCAGAATTTTCTATTCACAGCAATTCGAGCCCAAAAATACAACGACAACAGAATTGCTCCTAAAAATCCGAGCCCCATTCCCCACATCAAAGTGTCTTCAGCACCAAGAAAGTCAATACAATGGAAGCAAGCACCAGTCATAAAGAATGCAAAGCCAAAAGCCCGAAAATTCTTTGGCAATTCAGTTGTGACCTGAGTGGAGCTGTTCATTTTCGGTTAAAGCCTCTATTTAAAAAGGTGAACCATCCGCCGGCGACAAGAAGCATTGCCGGCAGACCCGCGATGAAAACACTGAAATCCGATTCTGCTGCATTAACAATCCAGAAAATTCCCCAAAACCAGGTCAGAAGAAAAATCAGATTGAGCAGCAGCTTCGAGGAGAACTGAGCAATCAGCACTTCTCCAACTCGACGCTGAAAAGTTGTAGCTTGCGTGTTAGCCATAATCATCACTGCCGATTAGATTTTGATACTCACACATCCCCACGCCGTATCAATTGCTTCAAAAAGCAAGGTCTCCTTGACCAGGCGCGGGAATCAATTAATACAAAAGCTGTTCAACTGGTAGGGCTTTGACGAATTTCTTGCTTGCTTCAAGCGAAAGTGCGTCCCCAACACTTCATGCAGACGGCAGGTCAATGCCCCAAAAGGAGATGCATCGTCGAACGTTTGTTCACACGCCAACCACTCACTGACTGAACAGGATTGGATTGAAAGCAATCGGTGTTGCCAAAAACCGCGTCAGTTCACCAACGGGTCAGTTCTGTAGAGCAGACAGCAACGAAAGCTGGTCATTGTCTTTGCTTGAGACCACTTCCCAGCCACTGGAATCCCATGGACCGAGCAACGGCTCAAGCGCTCTCAACTGCTGGCCATCCAAGGCCGCCATCCAGGCTTCTTCCAATCCATGGGGAATCAGCACGGGCATCCTGTGATGCAGTGGCTTGATGAGCTGATTTGGACTCGTGGTGAGGACAGTGCAGGTATCAACCTCACTGCCATCACTACCCAACCAACGCTCCCAAAGCCCAGCAAGCCAGAAGGGTTGGCGATCAATGCGTCGGATCGCGCGACCTTTTTCGAAAAAACAGCTTGCAGGAATCAGACAGCGTCGATGGCGCCAGGAGCTTCGAAAACTGGGCTTGTCTGCGACCGTTTCCGAACGGGCATTGAAAGGCCTGGGTCCCTGAGACGGATCCTTCAGCCAACCAGGAATCAATCCCCAAAGCATCAGCGATGTTTCTGGACCCGACTGATCAGAGCGATAGACCAGCAGAGGCTCGCCAGGAACAATCAAATCGCGTGGTGCGTAGCGAGTGCGATGCTCCTGACCCATGCTGTCGAGCAAAGCAGCTGGCAACTGGCTCAGGGGCGTGGAGAGGGCATAACGACCGCACATTCAGCTTGGCTCCATCAGGATTCCTGGCGGAAGATACGTTCCAGGTCGCGTCGGAACTGCTGGGTGGAGAGAGGTCGCTCCCCGCGTCGGCGATTGTTGCGAATCACCAGTGAACCAATCCACCAGACCTGCAGACCGGCAAAGAGCGAACCGACCACGAGCAGACTGAATGTTGGAGCGTCGAGCTGGAAAGGCATCAGCGAGGCGACAAATCGAGCAAAATGAAGACCCTCGCCATCGATCAATGAAGGAGATCAGCATTGTTGAGCTGGTTGCCCGCAACTTCGCCCGCTTCGCTGCGGTTTCTGGCGTTGTCGCTTTGGTGATCTGGCTCAGCTGGGTCTTGCTCGATTTCGAACACATGAACAGCGGATTCACCCTGCCTCAATCTGTGTACTAAGGCAGGGCGAGAGCTGATTCAGCTGACGCCGTCAGCAACAACATCGGCTTTGATGTCGTCAGTGGACTCAATGTCTGCCGTGAAGGCTGCTTCAAGACGATCGGCTTGAGAGCGGGTATCGGGTGCAAAGCGACGAGCAATCAGCTCATCGACGGAAAATCGACCAGGTCCTACAGCCAGAATTGCTGTTGCAGAAGCGAAGTACAGACCAAGAAGCTCAAGCAGATAGATGTTGAATCCAGCGGTGCTGACAGCGTGATAAATCGCCACCGACATTGTTCCGAGGATGGCTAAAGCACCGAAGCGGGTGAGCAATCCGGTGATCAGCAACCAGCTGCCACCAACTTCTGAGAATGCTGCGATGTAAGACAGCGTGATGGGGAAAGGAAGTCCGAGCGGACGCACGAAAGCGTCTGCAAAATTGCCAATATTGGCGAGTTTTTCGTATCCGTGATGAATCAGGAGCACGCCGGTGAAGATCCGGAGCAGCAGGAGGCCAACATCAGCGAGGAAAGGTCGAGTAAGGATTGCCCTGATCACAGAAATAAAAGATAGTTTACGAAACTTAAGGGACTAGCTCCCTGCCGCGTGTGACAAAAGAGCGGATCAGGCGAAAAATAAGCAGATATACTCATTCAAGCCAGGGTCGCGACACGGGCCAAGGCACCCCAGAATGAATCAACGTAAAGAGTGCTTGACATGACCAGCGAAGCTCTCATCACTTTGTTCCTTGGTTTCGGGGCTGCAACCCTCAGCCTTCTGTTCTGGAAACTGAGCCGTGCTCAGTCAACAAACCGCTTGTAAAGCCAGCGCACAAATCCACCAACCACTGGCACGGGCTCAAAAGTTGGCCCCACGAAATCGAAGTAGTCCCTGTGGTCCTCCACCTTGCCTTTGGAGTTGAAGAGCAGCCGACTCGTGCCTGGGTAGACAAATTCAATTCCCTTGATTTTGAGTCCCAGCTCCCATTCCACAAAAGCGATGTCGCCCTCGATGGCGATAGCGGCGGGATTGAGATACACGTCATCGCAACGCCGCATCAAGCCGTCCTGGGCCTCCACGTAGGCCTTAATGCCTTGACGCTCCTGAGTCGGGTCCTTGAAGCGCACGTTCTCGTCATACAGCTCTCGCCACTGCTCCTCAGTGGGAGCAGGCATGCCGTAGGGCTTGGTGAACAGTTCACGCAGGCGATCAACGTTCACAGCAAAGACCAGGAAGGAAAATCACACTATTCAGATTTCTGCGGACATTGCATAAGCTTCTGAGCCGAACAAGCGCTTCTTCCCATGCCCGATCAGCGATATCAATACGAACCCGTCGAAGCCTTCGGTGAAAGCCTCACCACCAATCGTCCCTGGAACACCTCGGCTCTAGAGATCGTTGAGCGAATCAATGGCCGCACAGCAATGGTGGGATTTGCAGCCGCAATCGTCGGCGAGTGGATCACCGGCCATGGTCCGGCCGGGCAGGTGGTGGGCCTGATCCGCTGGTACCTCAGCTGAGCTCACACAACCGCCCACTCATCGTCCGTCCGTCAGTTCATGAAGGGCGGAATAGTCGCCATCATCCAGGTCCGTACCGTCAGCGCGTTCCAGCAAACTCGCGAGTCCATCAAGAGCAGAGGCATTCACTCCCGCCAATCGCGCCTCCCTCAGAAAAAGAAGGAGATCCTTTCGCAGCAGGCTGGTGCTGAAGTTTGGATCGCCGTAGTGGTGAGACACCATCCGCTCCAGCTTCTTGTCGACGGTGGGGGCATACAGAGCAGACGGACGCAGAACCTCCATGAAGCGATCAACGTCCAGACCGGAGGCTTGAACCAAACGCAGCGCCAGTGAATATCCATGGGTGAGGCTGGCAATCAGCTGGTTGAGAGCCAGCTTCGAGGCAGCGCCCGTGCCCACAGATCCCATCAAACGCGGCTCTGACGCCAACTGGCGCAGCAGGGGCAACTGAGCTTCAAACACCTGCTGCTCGCCGCCGGCCATCACCAACAAACTGCCTTTCAAGGCTTCAGGCCGACTGCCGAGCACCGGAGCTTCCAGATAAGAGCCTCCCTGCAGGCGCACCTGCTCAGCGAGGGCAACGCTCTCACTGATGCCCATGGTGCCCATCGGCACGATGCATCTCCCCGCCAAGGGACCGAGGCTGCGGATGATCTCAGCGGTGACTGGACCATCACGCAGCACTGTGATCACAACAGATGAAGAGTCCAGCCCCTCGTCAGGAAGGTTCAGCTGCTGAGCCCCTGCCTTCACCAGCGCAGAACAGCGTTTGGGGGTGCGATTCCACACGTTCACCTTGCATCCCACAGCAAGCAGCCGTTGCCCGATCGCAGCGCCGAGAAGGCCAGTCCCCAGCAAAGTAATGGTGGTCATCAGGCAGCCTGAAATCTCATCCACCTTGCAACAGGAGACGGATCAGCTCGATCTGTGCGTGCACCTCGATGCGCTCCCAAGAGACAGGCGCTGAGTCAGAACTCGAAGACATCAGTGGTCACGAAGGCAGGATCTAGCAACCAATGGGGGATGTTTGGCCTCAAGTGATGGCGAGAAAAATTCAGCTCCCACTGTTTAAGCGCCCCAGTTCAATCACTACAGCTTTGGCAACGTTGACCTTCGCCTACGTTGCAGCCTGGGCTCTTTGGGGATTAGCAAATGCTTATCCCAGCCTTTGATCCCCAAAAAAGCGGCTTGATTCACATCAAGCCGCCATCGAATCAAGCAAAATTGATCACTTGAAAACGAACCATTCAAGTCGTTGTTGAGCCTTCCTCTTGCTTTGAGGATGCAACGATCGGACTTACGAACAAGTCATCGAGATAACGCTCTGTCACAGCTCTTTCGCTACAGCCGTTCTGATACAAGAATCGCGCTAACGCTGAACTCATCAACTGGTATTGATCCCAGTTGGGGTTGGCACCGATGAACCCCTTCATGGCGGTGAAAAGGACTTCAGGTATTTCAGATTCCAGACTCACAAACGGCGTCTCACTTTCAGCGGCGACGGCCAGCGCGGGATTGATGCAGCTTTCCAAGTGATTTCGATCCATTCAGTCTTCGGACGTACGGCTTTCCGACACCACAAAGCCATGAATTCAGCAGGACGTCAAAGCTCTCGCGAAATTGCCAGCAATCGCTGATCTCAGATGAGACTCGCGTCACTGCAGTGGTTTCCGTCTTGAGGATGAGGTCGGAAGGTTCCCCTTCAAGCGAGCGCCCCTTTCTGTCAAGCGGCGAATGGCACTCGGGTCAAAAACCACAGATTCTCTTTCTTAATCTGCTGTTTCGACGATTTTCTGTGGAAAAGATCGTGAGATCGGTGGAAAATCGCCCTTTTTTTCCACAGGACAACCTGCCATCAGCAAGGCTTATCCCCCGAAGTCTCACAAGCACCGCCAAGAGCAAAGACATTTGAGAAACAAACTGGGGCAGGGTTGCTGGGGAGTGGGAGTAGCGCTTGCTACTGAGTTGATCTCCTGGCCGAATGCGGATCAATGGCGACCCGCATCGACGTTCTGATCGTTCAGAAGCGCAGCTGAATCCCAAAACCTGCAGGCCTGCCATGACGAATATCCCGGCGCAACTGCTTCAGCGCATGCTGGTTGTGGTGATGCTTGTGGTGATTTTTGGCCTCTGCTGCTGGGACCATGGCCAATGCCGTGGCGCCCATCACCTCGGCGCACAGCAATAAAAAAGACCCCACTGCTAGTGCAGCCGGGCCAGGGTGATGGGGATCCACATCTTGGGCTCACTCATCAGGCTCGTCAACGCCACATATGGTGCATCGCTGCTGAAATTGATGACTAGGTATTCCTGAACACCTATTTCGCGTGTTTGATCCCTACTCTCACGAAGAAGGCCGGGTGATGGGGATGAACCGAGCCAAGATTCGAGCCACTGCCAAGGCGGTGGCTTTTTGATGGCAAGGCTCTCTCATGTTCTGGCTCTAACGCCAGTCCCTGAGTCAATCCATCAGCTGTGATGGGTCAAAAAAGGCCTGGGATCCTGATCGAAACGATGCTCGAAGGGAAGTGCATCTGGATGATGATCACCATCCAGTGCAGCAGTGGACTCCAGACACTGCCTCAGCAATCTGGCACTCTCCAGCGGCATATCCCGGGGCACGGAGATCCGGTCACGCAGATAACGCAATGCTGAGGCCGAACCTGTCTCCGGTGTCACGGGCTGGTCAAGAACCATTGCTGTGAGAGCAGCCCTCAGCGGTTGGTCAAAGCGATCACCAAGAGGGTTTCTGGCCAGAAGAATGCTGCGATGCCTCAGCACCCTCTCCAAAGCGCGCGCTTTGGCAGACACCACCTCGCTGGAGGAACTCCAGCGACGTTCAAGCTCATTGAGTCCTGCTCCGCTGTCAACCGCCAGAGCCAAGCGTTGCTGAGCCTCGCTGCCATCAGCCCAGCAGCCGCCCATCTGCGGCGGCAGGTCATGGGCATGGGTGTGCACATCGCTCTGGGTGCCTCGATAGGTCTCCAATTGCTCAAGTGCCGCGAGCCAGCGATCGATTGCGGAATGCTCCTGGCGTAATGCAAAGCCCTTGAAATAAGCGAGTGAGGCATTCATCCGCTCTACATAAGGAATGAACACCAGGTCGGCAGTGCCAGGGATCGGACCATCAGGGTCATCGGGATCCAACCAGCGGCCGCCGCCGCTGGCGAGCGCCTGCTCCATTTGCCGGGCTACACGCTGGAACTGATCACGGGCCTGACATTCTTGTCGCTCTCCCAGACCGGGAGTGCACAACCAGATGCACCAGGCCCTGAACAGCACGCGTTCAAGATCCCGAAGCCGACGCACTCTGCGGTCGGCCATCGGAGCGCCAACGGGCCCGAAGCTTCGCTCCAGTGCCTCCAAAATCCGATCGCTTTCAGTGATCAGACGCCCATCAAGCTCCAGAGCCGGAAGCATCCCCGATGGAACGAGCGCAGTAAACCAGGGCTCCTTGGGTCCGTAGCAGCGCATGGTCACTTTGCGGATTCGATACGGAATCCGGCGAAACTCAAGCCAGAGCCACACTTTCTGGCAGTACGGGCACCAGGCATGGTGATCGCGGAACAACGTGACCCGAATCGAGTTCTCGGGCTGACCAAACAGACGCAAAGTGGCCTGGGCATTGGCAGGTCCTTCGATGCGCTCGGCTGCGGGCGGCGCCAAAGCATCCAGCGCAGACCAGCTGAGTGCCTGCTCAGACACTGCGGGATCAGCCATAGCTGCCGTAACGAACAATCGATCTCATGCTGGCGTGCCAACAATCGAAGGGCGATCAGATTCAGCTGACCTGAAGGCTGAAATTGCTGTGTGAGCAAGATCACAGCCTGACTTGATGCCGATCAACACATCAATTTGTTGCCCGATTGATGGTGAAGGTGCCGGAGACCAAGCTCCACCTCACGACCCTTCCATGTTCAACACCAACCAGTTTTTCCTGAACAGAGTTCAATCCAAGTTTCAGGGCCAGCGAAGACTTCGCTTCACAACAAACCGGCTCAGCAAAGCGGAGCGCCTCGACAGCTATCGGGGTCAACACTCCGACCAAGACACCAATAGGTTTGAGGCGCAACAAACCGATCTCCAAGCACGAGCTAACGGTGAAGCGCGCTCGGAAGGAGATACAACTCAGTGGTCAAAAGCTGGTATCGGCCAACCCGGAGAAGGAAAAGCATGGTCGAGATCACTCAGAAGCCTTGCGCTTGAAAGGGGAACAGTCGAAATCAAAGGCACCAATAATGATGACTTCATGAAGTCAGACAAGGCGTCTAAGTCTTTACGTCAAGGCTTTGACAAAGCAGACAGGCAACAGCAGCAAGATGCTTTCAAGAGTCATTTCTTCATGCGCAGCAATGCCAATAGAACAGAAACCGAAACAGATGCAGAGATCGCGACTGGCATAGGTAGAGGAATCATTGGCGATCAATTTGACTGGAGAAATGACTCGACCAATACGATCACACAAAGTGCCTTTAGTCGAGCCAACCCTCAGGCAAAACAGTACAACTGGCACAACAACTTTGATCGAAACCTGAACCTCGGGGGATTATTCGGACCTCAGCGGATCTTCGATGCATCAGGTGACGCATCCAAAAAGGAAGTCTTTGAAGATGGTGCGTTGGAAATCAGCTACAACAATAGTTATCTCAACAACCTCAAGAACAACCACGCCCCTGAATTCAATTTCCTGGGAATGGAGTTCAGCCTACCCGGTTGGGTATCGGCAACAGTTTCTGCCACCAAATCATCGACTGGCGAAGTTATTGATCTTGGCAGCACTACTCTCAACCTTGATAACAACAGCTTCTACGTGAACCTCAAGGATCAACTCGAAGCATCTGACAACTTATTTGACCGACGCAGCACATGGAATATTGATGTCGATATTGACGCGACCTACACCAATGGTCTCAACATCAATCTTGAAGACTTCAATGAAAACATCACTATGATTGATGCCCTAGACGTAGGAAGTGGTTATCGAGGTGACGTCACCGCAAATACATTCACCTACAACAATGTAACCTGGGGCGATTCCTACGACACCGGCAGAATTTATCGTGGTCGTGGAGGCACAGACACACTTGTTCTGGATGGCATCAACAAAAGCGACATCCTTGAATTCAACGGTAGTTCTGTCAACCAATTAGGTGAATCGGAAGCGGGCGGAGCAGCGCTTGGCGAACAAGCCTTCTACGGAGGCACTGTCTTTGACGTCCTCAATCTCAATAATGGAGACGAGCTGTATCTGCAGGGCATTGAAAAGATCTCCTGCGAAGACGGTGACATCCGGGTTCGCGCCAACATGAGTGATTCCACGAAAGATCAGTGGAATCTTCAAGCCATGGATGTCTCCGGAGCATGGAGATTTAATCGTGGCTCTAGTGATGTTGTTCTGGTGTCTCTGGACACAGGCATTGGCGACATTACCGGCAACCCCACTGATATCGACGATGAAATTGATCATGTTATCAACAAGACTGCCAAAAACGACTCAACTTCTGCAACAACTCGTGACCATGGCCATCGCGCAATGAGTGTCATGGCAGCTGAGCACGACAGCCAGGGCCTTGCTGGAATTGCCCCCAATGCCTCTCTTTGGGCTTACAACGTCTATCAAAACGGAGAAAGCCTCTACGATGCAATCGATAGCGCAGAAGACGATCGAAGCTGCCATCAGAGACTCGTTTTTCAAGGTGGTATTCAAGGCGGAAGCTGGTGGGAGGATGGAGCTACTAGAGAAGAAATGGAAGACATTATTGAATCAGGATCTGAACATAGTTTTTACGCAGTTGCTGCAGGTAACGGTGGTCCTGGGGGCGGCGTTGTGCTCGAAGTGAATTATCTAGATAGTGTTTCCGGAGTTGCACAGGCAGAGTCAGACAACGACCATGTTGCAAGCATTGGCGCCCTTCAATTTACTGGAACAGAGGAGATTGATGGCATCACCAATATCACTGGATATCAACTTGCGAGTTATTCCAACCGTGGTGACAACCTTACCTATGTTGCACCAACCGATAGTCAATCAATTAACGGAAGTGGCAACATCGGAACGTTTACTGGAACATCATGTGCAAACCCAAATGCTTCAGGGGTTGCAGCTCTTGTCTGGTCTGAAAGCACTGATCTAGAAGGCGGCGAAGTGCGGGAAATCCTGACTCAAAGTGCCATGGATCTTGGAACCTATGGACGTGATGAGACCTACGGACATGGCCTTCTCAATGCTGAAGCTGCGGTCCGCCGTTCCCATGCACTTGAAGAAAATTACGAACTGGCAAGTTTCTATGCCAATGACCAGTTTCTGGCCTGAGTCATCAACCAAAGCTCAGACACAGCGGTAAGGACCGCCCCAATGGGGTGGTCCTTTTTTCATGCAACAGAACCCTGAGCAAGTGCCGTTCAGACTCAGACCAAAGGAAAGCCGATCCGCACGGGTTCTTCATGACATTCTCAGAGCATGACAACAACCTCACCGCCGCACGATTGAACCGTGGACATCGAACACAGCCATCTACTGAATCTCGAGAAGCAGGCTCGACGCACCGGTTCAGGACTGACCGCCGGCGACATCGAGGGGTGCTGGCAGCTCAAGACCGTGTGGCCCAAGGGACAAACAGAAGCCAACGCCTTCAATGGCTGGCTGCTGCGCAGCATCGGTGCCTGCCTCGACATCAGCAGCGGATCCACCGACGGGCTTCAATTACGCAACGCCGTCAACCTGTCAGGCCTCACCCTCCAGTTCACAGGCCCAGGAGAACTGAATGGCCGCCAACCACTGCTGAAGTTCCGTTTTGAGCAGGTGGAACTGCTGCTCGGCCGCTTCACGCTGTTGAAAAAGAAGTTGCCGGCACCGGAAGAAGGTCGGGAGCCGTTTTTTGCCCTGATCAGCTGCAGCCCAGAGGGGTGGATGGCCGCACGGGGCAGAGGCGGCGGACTGGCGTTTTGGACGCTCAGGGGTTGAGGCGTTGCTCGCACCAACCATCTCGGAGCTCCCAGCTGCGGCGAAGGTGTGGATGGGGCTTGAGGTCGAGCTGCTCGACGCGTTCTAGAACAACACGCATGATCAGCAGATGTGAGGAGATCGGCTCGTCATCAGCCACCTGCTGGGGCCACGGCCCTTGCTCATCAAAGGGGTCACCAGGAGACGGCCAGGCCCAGACCATGCGACCGGACGGCGACAGGCGTTGCCAGTGATCGAGCAAGGCCTCCGGTTCCTGCTCAGCGGTGACGAGAAGCGCCCGGCCCCGAAGTCGAAACTGCTCTTTGGCCTTGCGAAACAACCAGCACAGTTCGACCCTCGGCTGACTGAGCAGCTGAGAAGGCTTTTCACTGCGCACATCGGTCAGAAGCTCTAATTCCCCACGAGAGCTCCATCCTCTGAACACCAGGGTTCTCACTCGTGGTGTGCCGTCTTCAGCGGTCGTCGCCAACTGCAGCCAGGTGGCGCCGGAAGACCGCCCCTCCCGTTGACGAGCACCGCGTAGAAGTGATCGCCAAGGAGGAAGACTCATCGCCGTTTCGTGATCACTCGACATCATTCAGCCAGGGATCGAGAAACGCGAGCGGGCGCTGCATGGTTGCCGAAAATCCAAGAATGCCACGATCGCGGTAGACGTAGAGGAGATAATCGTCGCGGTCCAGCAGGAATGTGCCGCCACGCTGGGTGATGAAGCGATCATTCGGCACGTAAGTGCTCCAGTTGCGAAGCACCTCATTCATGTTGCGCAGCCGCACGGTGGCCAGTTCAAAGGGGCGCTGAAACCCATCACCTCCGGCACGTCGGAACAGAGCGGCAGGGATCGGAGGCAGCACGCCGGTGGACACCGTTTCATCAGCATCAAAGCGTTGGGCAGCTGAACGGTCACCGGTGTAACCACGCAACACCTCAGCAAGGGTTCCTGGAGAACCGATGCCGGCACACATCAGCAAAAGCGAAGGCCAGGGCCCTCCCGGTGCCTGCAGACCGGGGGACAAGTCAAGAGCCTGGTGCAACTTGGAATCAGGCTCGACCTCAAGCAACTCCCTTGGCAACCCCGTAAAAGAGCAGAAGCGCTCTGCCCCGGCCTGATCGCCAATCGCAATGGCCAGGGGGCGGATCCCTGCTTGTTCGAGCCTGGGCAACGCAGGCACCAACGCCTGGGCATATTCCATCGAATCAAAGTCACCAAGCTGTGTCAGCAGCAGAACCAGACGCTTAGACCCCTGGTCAGGGCCTTGACTTTTTCCAATCCGTTCCAGCAATTCTTGTGGTGCGTTCATGACTGGGCTAACGACAGTGCCGACTTGGGGTCTGACCTGGAAGACAGCATGGACTGTTTCAGGCGCAAACGGTGATCGATGACGCCAGGGCTCTGACGAATGAAGCTTGCCGACGCGCCGTGGTCAGTGCAGCGTGGGGACAGCACACACAAATCTGACCATGGGACGGGTCCAGAGGTTGGCAGCTCAAAGGCAGGTCACGCCTTACGAGCTGTCGCGCAACATTCTTCAGGAAGCCGGCTACGGGATCACCCGTCGAGAAGCGAAGACTCCTGCTGGGCATCGCGGCTATGACGTGACCTTTCCCTGCGCCATTGATGGACAGCCACATCAGAAAATGATGCGAAGAACATGGCTGATCGAACTGGCTGAATTGGTACTGGAAGGATTCAAGCCAGAGGAGATTGCAGCCAACTATTTCAAACGAGAATTCGACTCGTAGCACGATATAGAGTAAAAATTGACAGGCAATATCAATGCTGACAATTCAACAGAAGACCTCTCTCCCCTCAGCTCCGAGGCGAGAAAAAATCGCTGAAAGGTCCCATCATTCTCCAAGGACAATCCCTCAAAGAGAAGTCCCATTGCAGAGCCTCACGCCCAGAGCGCGCTTTTCTGCGAACGACATTTTCTCAACATTACTTTCACGAATCACCTCGTCAACGCAGTGATTGAAATACCGCGCCTGATTCGCCAGCGGAGAAATCTGGATCGCTCCATAGATCACAGCAAAGATCAAAAGCACTGGATAAAGGTGTGCATTAATCAGTTCACGTGTTTGAGACATTGACGGATCCATCACTGACTGCGCAGTAGCAACGAAGACACCATCGCGTCAAGCGAGAACGCCAGCGAACAGAGCCTGAAAGCTGAAGTCAAACAACGAATGAAGCCGCGCCATCAGCCCAATAACAGTGATCAGTTCTCCACAAAAAGGGGCGTCAACAAGCTGAACAAATCAATCAGGCCAAATCACCAACACACCGAACGCCGAACCACGTCCAACCAGATTGTCGAAGCTGAAGGGCCTGCTCCAAGCCAGCAATGTGAGCAAACAGGAAAGCCTGGCTCAGGTCTCTTGTCTCTGGACGCAAAACTGGGTTTGATGGTCGTGTGTCACCCGGGAGCCCCCGCCGTGATCGGTCAAACCAGGATTTACTGCCATCAGGGAAAGGACTTCCTCCTTGTTGAGGTTCCATCCCAGGAAGCCCCATTGCAGATCCAAGAACTCACGGATCAAGGCTGGGAGATTGAGGCTGAAATCCCTGTCTGACCAGCTGAAATCGGCAGCAAAACCTGTGATCACCCAGGCCGGCCTGAATCGTCGTCGTCAAATTTCTGCACAGCTGAATCAATCAGCCCCTGGGTGTCCGTGTTCAGGGAAGCCACAACAAAAAACACCAACGACAACACCCCTGCAGCCACAATCACCACAACGCTGAGATTGCTCATCTCAAGATTGCCGTAGCGGAAAGCCAGATAAATCATCGTTGTCGCAGCAGCTCGAACCTGACGGACCGCAGTCCGTTCGCAGAACCATCAATGTACGCATTGGCGGAAACGGGACGACACCAACAACGGCAACGACCAAAAGGCAGCAAAGCCTTGCGTTGACACATCTGTACTACAGCACTAGAACAGATGTATCAGCAGAGGATCCATGGCTCCGAGCTCCCCCTATGCACCGTTCAAGGCTGAGGAGTGGATGCGTGCGTCCCTGATCACCCCACGCAAACGATGCCAAACCATGGTTGGATCCAGGATCCCAGCACCCAGGACACGAAACGGTTCCATGCCGACGAAAAAAGCTGGAAGCGCGACCCGAGGGTGTTCGTGGATTCAGGGCGACCTTTTCCAGACCAGGCACCACTGTTGACCACACGCGTGCATTTGAGCCAGGACACGGCTGAACGCCTCTGGGGTGAGCTTCTACGTGTCGGTTGGCTTCCATGCAGGCCCCAGTGGGCCGCTGACGCTGAATTCTGAGCCCTCAACAATCTCCAGACGCAGCATCTGTCGTCAGCCGAACTGATAATGCTTGCGAACGGGTTGATGAACCTGCCAGGTGCACGACAGGCCTGCTGGGAATTCAACGAGATCGCCAGCACCGAATCGAACCGGCTCACCATCTTCTGGCGTCACCGTGACATCACCCTCAAGCAGCAGGCAGGTTTCCCGTTGGTCGTACTGCCAGGGGAAAGAGCTGATTTCACAGGCCCAGACAGGCCAGTCGCGAACACCCAGGGCCAGGATCACACTCTCCGGGCAGTTGGAGGTCACACAGATCATCGCGGGGTTGGTCGCGGCATCAGAAAACCATGATTACTCGGCGCCGGCCCCACCCATCAGGCCCTGGCCATTGCCCCCTTGATTGGCCGGCGATGATCACAGCTGTGATCGAGTCTCTGCAAGAGCGGCCATGATCGAGTCTGGCGACTACGGCTATCCACCAAGCACCCGCAGACAGGACTACGTGCTTGTTTTGTTGCAGCTGCTCTGGCGCATGCGCTTCGACTTGCTGCTGCTGCTGCTGATCACTGTTCTCGTGCATAACGACTGGATCCCCCGCAGCTGGACCGCCAACGAAAGCGTGGTGCGGATCATGGGCATCGCGGCATCGATTTTTCTCGGTTTTCGCAACACCCAGGCCATCGGGCGCTGGTGGGAAGCCCGCAAACTCTGGGGAACCGTTGTGAACGTGAGCAGAAACTGGGCAGACTCACTGCGGGCGCATCTCGACAGCAGCAGGCCGCCCGGACGTCAGGAACGCAAGTTGCTGCGTCTGCAAGTTGCCATCGTGTGGCAGCTGAACTTTCAGTTGCGCAACTTCTGGCATCGAGACCTAAGAGAGTTACAAGATCAATTGCTCCAGGATCTGAGGCTGCCCAGCACCACCAGTCTTCGCCAACTGGGACAGCTGCGGGGCGTCTGGATTGGAGATCTCCATCGCCAAGGCTTAACCGATGGATTTGGACGTCTGCAGCTGATGCAGGTGGGCAACGCCTGCACCGATGCCATTGGCGGCTTGGAGCGAATCCGCAACACACCACTTCCTGCCTCTTACGAGGTTTTCGTCCGACTTCTGAACTGGTTGTTCGTCCTGTTGCTGCTGTTGTACTTCCACGACCTGGGTCCCGATTCACACAGTCGTTTTGGAGGCGTGGTGATCGTGGTGCTGTTCCTGATGGCCGAACGTATCGGCGCCTATGTGGAAGGTCCGTTTGATGCAGATTGCAGCAGCTTTTCCCTACCGCTGGACAGCATCTGCCTCACGATCAGCCACGACCTGCTCGATCACGCGACCGAGCACGTGCAACACCTGAAATCGGATGACCCCGTGCGCTGGACCTGATCAGAACAGGATCATCATGCAAGCCAGAGTTAGCTGGCTCCCAGATATTGATTCCTGAATTCCCAGGTCACAGAACAGCGATACTGATAATTCAGGCCAGCAATGCCAATTCTTTTGCACGATGCATCGGTCATCGCTGCACCTTCAGGAACTTTTGAAAGCAGTTTGTTCAGCGTGACCTCTCGGTTTCGCCCGCTACCGGAGATTGATAAATCATTGGCAAAAGCGGCAGTCCCAAACCCCAGCAGCAAGAAGCCGAGCAGAATTACGCTGAGGACTCTCATGACCAACGAGACCGCTTACCCAGCAATAGCCAAAAAGAGAAATGACGGCCAAATGCCTGAGTCGTTCTGATCCTCAAGGAATTGCGCTGCAGCTCAGCAGACATTTCAAGGAAACTGCGCCTGTGGTCATCAGTTCAGATGACTGGGGTCAAGGATTGATCGTGAATGAAGCCTCATAAGATGACTGAATGCCTGGACATTTGATCCGCATGCCTTCGTTTCTGGTTCAGATCAGCATCCCGTTTGTTCTGGCGCTGTTCCATCTTGTCGGGCCCATACCAACCGACCTGGCGACGGACGGCGGTCACCTGAGTCCCTGCCCAGGTCCTGAACACTGCGCAAGCAATCAATGGGTCGTTACAGATTCGTCTGCTGCCCTGAAACAGCTGGCTGAACGAATTGAAGCCACTCCTCGCACCGAGATTGTCGAGCAGAGGGCCAACTATCTGCATGCCACCTACAGCAGCAGGATCTTCGGTTTCATCGATGACGTTGAACTATCTGCAACCGATGCCGTCACTCTTGAGGCGCGTTCCATCTCGCGCCTTGGAGAGTCCGACCTCGGCGTGAATGCACAACGTCTTGAGAGCCTCAGCACAACGATCGAAACTCCGGAAGCTTGAATCGCGGCCAGACAAACCTCTTCAACCAACACTGTTGTTACAGCTGGATGCCTGACGAGTCGCCTAGGTGTTGACTGAACCCAACACCTGAGCAGTTCCGAGACGCACTGCTCAACAGAGACACCGCTTTGCCTTGAATCCCTCCAGCATTCGCAGATTTATCTTCACTCTGATCACCGGATACCTAGCGATCTTTGGGGTTCAGCAACTTCCCTATGAGTTTGAGAATCAGTGGCTTGTTCTGATTCCGGTTCTGATCGTTGTTTACATCATCACCGTCTGGCTGGATGGAATCTTTTTCAAAGATTCTGCCGTAAAGGAGACAACTAAAGCCGGAGCAAAGAAAGCTCAAAAGCAATCATCGAATAAGGGTTTTGGCCAATAAACAGCCAAAACTCAGAACAGACAACTCGACTCATCGACTTCAACTGCTTCATGAATTGAGCTGACGATTTGGTGTCCATGGGCACGACCGCATTCCGGCGATGACGAGAAGGTTCACCTGTCTCCCCGCCATGGGTGGCACGACGAGAAAACTCAGAGGCAGAGCTGGCACTCTGCTTCTGTTTCATGGGCGGCAGGCATACACGCTCAGCACCCTGCCTTCATCGGTACTGCGGGTTCCAACCCGATGGCAATGAGCCTCAGCCGGTGGGGTTCTTGTACCCACGTGAATCGTGAGATCGGCCTTCGCTGCGCTGGCCAATACAACGACAAAAGCGACCAGGGACAGCAGAACCACGATCAACCTTCGCATTGCCTGACATCAAGGAAATCAATTCTGACCAATGGCTGCTCGTCCGGTGGAAGCACTGAAAAAGCCCCCGGTCTCGCCTCCGAGGACTGACCCAGCACCCTGCTCGCGATCACCATGACGCGTCAATAGAGGACTCACATCCCCCGAAGAAGGGATTTTGCCCAGAGCTGATCAGACGCTTTTCTGAAGACACCTGACACCGCGCCATTGGATGCACTAGTGCATCAGTGCTATCAATCTGCGGGCTATGAGCGAGAGGGAGTTCGTCGACCCAAGGGAGCTTCAGAACTGGAAGGGGGCTTGGATTTGCGTCAACTTCCAGCACTTCACCTACGCAGTGGATGCTTCCTGCCGAACGATGGCGGCCGACATGAGCCCATGCAAAAGCGGCGATTCAATAATCAATGGAGCTTGTGGTGTCAAGACAGGCCAAAGAAAGAGCTTGTCTCATTTGTTATTGTCTGGAGCTTTACAAGGAGACCATTACTTCCCAACTCTATGTATTTCGGTACAGCCAATAAGGTTCGCTGAGGTTCGTGCCATCTCCTCATTATCGTAAATGACATACGTATTTTTAGGAGCCGCTTCATGCATCACTTCGTGCCCATGGTGCATATGTGGCATTTTCATTTTTGAACCCCATAGGTGAACGCGACTCATACTGAGAGGACCTGCCGTAACAACCCCCATTGTGTTGTAGCCGACAGAAACGATGCCCATTCCTATTATCGAAGCAGTTATTGCGCCCATTGATACCACCCCTAACCCAATAATTCCCATGGGGATGATTCCGATGCACAGTACCCCCATTGGCGCAACACCGATAGAAATTATTCCCATTGGAGCAATCCCAACAGCGAAGAGCTTTTGTTTAGAACCTCGATTGTTTTGAGAACCTTGAGAGACTGACTCTTTTTTTACTTCCAAGATCCAATGAAAAACATTTCACCAGCCTGGCCGCCCCATCAATGAACGTCAGCAAAGATTGATGCAATGTGACGCCAAAGAGCGAGATGAAAAGTCAAAATTGCTACCCAAGGATCATGGATAACTTTGATGGCAATTCTTGCCCGCATTGCTAGGTGCGGAGATTTTAAAACGGGATGCTTGCTTGGTGCTTATTAGCTTTGCGGCCAGTTACCCATGTAAGGCAACGCAAACAATGCGGCTGACACTGTGAATAGCGAAAAGCCAGCCAAAAGGCTGTAAGCAAATCTAGACATCTTAATTGATCCACGCTCTGTTTTTGTTTTAAACAAGCTCATCAATTTGGACCGCAGTAATCACTTCCCTCGACGTGACTCTTGCGCCTTGACTTCGAGCAGTCTTACCAGAACAAAGTCTCATTTCTCCATGCACTCCAGCTCCATCGGAAACGTTCATGACCTCGCTTGACCTCCGCTACCCTTCTGATTTAGTACGTGTGTACTACGGCAGAGGGAGTCGATGGAGGATTGGGATTTTGTAGATGATCGAGAGCTGCAGAACTGGAAAGGAGCACGGATCTGCCTGACTTGTCAGCACTTCGCTTATGGCGTGGATGGCCACTGCAGGACGATGGTGGCCTGCAACCTCAGGCAGCAGCAGCTCCAGCAGGGCGATCATCTGATCAAGCGCTGCCGCCACTGGAGCCCCACCTGGCAGGACCAGGCCGGATGGTGCCCCGAGTACGGCTGATCAACTCCAATACTTGTTCAGAGTCGAGGATCGACCTTCAAAGACCAGCCCGGGAGACACTTCCCCTCACCGACAGGCATAGACGGGGCGATGCGGCCCAGGCAACGGCTTGGTCTGAGTGACCATCTGGGTCAAACGGCGACGCAGGGCCACACAGTCTTGGCACTGGCATGGCTCATCATCATGAACACTGGCATGAACCTGGACAGGCTGAAATCGGCTGCGCATGGGAGACGACATTTTCTCTGTTGTGACGCGCTCCGCCGATTCCGGCCAGCAGTTATCACAATCCTGTGATTGTTTTGCATGAACCAACGCCGGGTGATGCTTGAGCAACAAGCAGTCGCCATTCAGGACGCAATCAACTCGGCCAGATCGAGACCACTCTGAAGGGCTCCCTCCGCCATGCCGAAGCCGGGTCCCGCAATCCAGTCGCCACAGAACCCAACACGGGCTTTGTT
The DNA here is from genome assembly GCA_003211275.1 of Synechococcus sp. AG-673-A03. GTDB lineage: Bacteria > Cyanobacteriota > Cyanobacteriia > PCC-6307 > Cyanobiaceae > Synechococcus_C. The sequence continues at coordinate 20,927 of QCTE01000011.1, forward strand.
GCACCACTGCAGCGCTTTTGGCATTCCTTGCTCCAAGGGTTGAGCAGCTCCCCAGCGCATCACGCCAAGCGAATGCACACTGGTCACCATCCTCTGCAGTGACGGCCAGGGCCCGAGAAGCTCTGGCAAAACACTCAGCAATCGCTGTTCCTGAATGGTCAGAAGCTGTGGCTGCGTTTCAGGCGTGATCAACGCACCATCGTCCAGTCCATGGATCACCAGACCAAGACGCCCCTGCTGCTGTCTCTGCAGAACAAGACGTTCCACACCGAATTGCTGCTGCGCCCGAGGCGTCAGCCAGATCTGCCGCGGCAAAGGATCAAGATCCATCGCCGGAAACTCCAGCATCAGATTCCAGCGAATGCTCGCTTTGAGGCCGGCAATCGAGGCGAGTGCCTGATCAAGGAGAAGATCGTGCCGCTCAGGAACGGCATCACGCAAGGGAACATCGCTCCTGCCAAGCATGGCCAATGAACGGGGATGGGCAAGGAGCGTCCCGCTGAGCACGAGATTGCTGGCACAAGCCCCACCAGGGAGAACCCAGCTCTCACCATCTCTAGAAAGCGTCTGAATCCGCTCCCCAAAACAAACACCAACTTGATCAGAGCCATCAGAAAGCAACGTCTCCGCAACCGAAGCCATCGTTGGGATGCCTCGCCAGCGCGGACCGCGCAATAGAGGGTGATCAGGAGCTGCAACGACAGCACCGTGATGGTCCAGGCCAACAACAGGATCATCATCAACACGAATGACGCCGCGTTGTTCCAGCGATTGCATCAGCTGCCGCAAATGGCCTTGAGGCTCACTCTGAAAACTCAGGGTCGGAGATCCGTGATCCAGACGCCAAAGAGGGGCGTCGCGCCGCCGCCTGGTGGCACAACGTCCACCGGGTCCTCGACCGGCTTCCAGAATTTGAATGGTCCCGCGCCAGCCCCTGTTGCTCAGCGCTGACACCAACGCGCAACCTGAAAGCCCAGCACCGATTACAACAAGATCAACATCCTTGCCAGGCATGGAAACCGCTGAAAAAACCTCGATTCTGAAGGAGCCAACAAAAAAAAGACGGGTGGCGGCCCGTCTTGACTCTCCCTAAGCGCTTCCCGGAGTAGTTCTCCGTGCACACTCCTTATCGCGTAAATAACATCCAGGCGCCCTAGGAATCGATACTCAAACCATTGAACATGAAAGATCCAGTTCAACGTCTTGAATCAAGGCCTGTTCAGGCAACCGAAGTCGACAACTACGAACTCGCTTCAAGAGAGAGAGCCGAGGACATCCTTTTCTCTTCGTTCACCAGAAAATCAGACCACATGCCGACAAGGAAACTGAGTGTGGACAAAGCACGAACCTGCTCCTTAGAACCCGGCCTGGTGTACTTGAAATCCATAAACATCTGATCAGCAACGGACTGCTGTTCCTTGCAACGCGAATCAATCGACATCAATCAACCCTTTGCTTTAACGGAAGGCAGGTCGGTCGACTGAGCCAGCACGTAGACCACACCTGCAGTGATCACAGCGGTGAAAGCGATGAGACCGTAGATGGCAGCAGAGTAATCAGTCATCACTTGGCTTGTGAAGTTCTGTAAAGAATACTAGCCCGTTTGTAAAGCTGTGTAACTAAGTGATTGTGCTGATCGATCTCTCGCCAACACCGCTGCCGTATCAGGAGCAAGGTCTATGGCTGGGCTTTATGGCTAGGTTTCGTGCCCGCCTCGATTGACTATGACGCGCACGATTGCCGTAAGCGGCGCCTCGGGCAAAACAGGCTTCCGTGTTGCCGAAGAAGTCCTGGCTTCAGGCGATCAGGCCAGGCTGCTTCTGCGTCCCGATTCTCAGATTCCCTCATCACTGGAGGGCTGTGAACAGCACCGACTCAGCTTGATGGATTCCAGCGCCTTGGACGACTCTCTGCGCGGCGTGGACGCGCTGGTGATCGCGACAGGAGCACGTCCATCCGTTGACCTGACGGGGCCCATGAAAGTCGATGCTTGGGGCGTCGAACGACAGGTCGAGAGTTGCCAGCGCCTTGGTGTGAAGCGCGTGGTGCTGGTCAGTTCCTTATGCGCAGGGCGTTGGAAACACCCACTCAACCTGTTTGGCTTAATCCTGGTTTGGAAGCGTGTTGGTGAGCGCAATCTGGAAAACAGTGGGCTCGACTGGACAGTGATCAGACCTGGTGGACTCAATGAACGCGAAGACGATCTGGACGAGGAAGGCGTGCTGTGGACTGGAGCTGACAAGCAGGAAAGCGATTCAATCCCTCGCCGCCTGGTTGCACGCTGCTGCATCGAAGCCTTGAACACCTCCGATTCGATCGGAAAAATCCTTGAGGTCACCAGTTCCAAGCAGCAGCCCGTGGTGAGCTTGCAGGACGCAATCGTCAGCTGTTGAGTCGCTAATGGCAACCGAATCCTGACAACATCGAGAGGGCAGAACGCGAGGCATGATCATGATCTCCTCCGTTGTGCTGCAGTTCTGTGCCCTGGAAGCCGGCCGAAGCCTGGACCAGCCTCACCCCCCGTGCAGGACGCCGCCATTTCCGCGTAGTGCTGCAGGGCGGACGCGGCTCTGAACGCTGGGTTGAGCTGGCTTCACTGCTGGAGCCTCAAGTGCGACTCAGAGAACGCTGGACGCAGCTTCAAGACAAGGCGCAATGGCAGAGCGGCTGGCAGCCGATCCCCCCAGACGACTCAGACGGAATCTGAATCCAAGGGCTTGCTAGCGATCACTGCAAAAAAAGGATCTCCCTTCGCGCCGACCCAACCGAGAGGGCCGGGTTGCTGCGTCTGTTCAGCAACCAATTCAGGCTTAGGCCATCCCTGCGCCATCATCACCTCGGCGACGTAGCGAAGGTGGTCGCCGTCACCGCCATCAGTCCAGATCTGAGGCGCCTTTGTGAAGAACATGCGATTGCTGAAAGCACAGATGACCTGCCCCTTGGGGCGGGTGATGCGCAGCAGCTCGGCGGCCACAGACTCCGGCTGCTGCAGATACTGCCAGCCGGCCACGATCAAGGTGCAGTCGACACTGGCGTCGTCGAGGGGAAGAATCTGATCGCGATTCAGGTTCTGCACCCAGTGACGATCGAGACGCGGATTGGCCTGCAACTCCTGAGCATTCAATCCATGGCCGATCACCTGCTCGTAGTGCTGTTCCTCGGGCAGATGACTCACCCAGCTGCTCATCAGATCAAGAACAACCGCACAACTGGGGATGCGGTCGCGATAGAGCTGGGTCAAGCGCGAACGAAACGCTGCATCGAGATGCTGAACAAAGCGGGGGTCGCTGTAAAACAGCGCATCATCGCTGTCATCGAGCTTGAAGCGCTCGTTGTCGTTCAAGACCTGCACGGCCACGGGTAATTCCTGATGTCCAATCAACCCGGAACTTAAAGAAACCGACGACGAAGCGCGTCCATGGGCGCGTTGCAATGCGCAGCTGGTAGGTGTGTGGTTGATCAAAGAGACAAGCTCTCCAGCAATTGCTTCTGAGCCCGCTGTCCGGTGATCGCATGGGCAGCCATCGCTCCACTGGCGGCCACAGGCGGAATGCCGATACCAGGGAAGGTGCTGGCTCCACATTGAAGAAAACCTTGCACAGGCGTCTGCACACCTGGGAACAACCCCTTGGCAGCCGACAGCGCTGGGCCATAACTGCCCTGATGCACCGACAGGAAATGACGATGGGTGAGAGGCGTGCCCTCCATCACGATCCGACAGCGGCTGCGCAGATCCGGGATGCGCTGCTCAAGCACCTGCCAGAACACCGAACAGCGCTGCTCCCGCTGCTTGTCGTAGGCAGCCGTTGAACGTTCCAAACCACTCCAGTGCGACCACGGTTCATTGGCCGGTGTGTAGGCATGCAGAACGTGCTGACCGGCAGGCGCCATCGCGGCATCAAGCGCCGACGGAATCGAAACCACCACGGCATTGCGTTCGGCCTCGATTCCCCTTTCCCAGTCTCCAACCCACACCGTATGAATGGGCAGATCCTCGAGGCCACTGGCATCAAAGCCCAGGTGCAGATGGAGAAAGGAAGCGCAGGCTGGAGTCTCTAGGCGTTGATGGCGCCAGGAAGGCGATGTCGCCTCAGGCAACAGCTTCGCCGTACTCCAGGCATCGGCATTACTGACCACATGATCCGCAGCGAACTGTTCACCATTGACCAGCTCGACGCCGACGGCCCTGTCTCCATCCAGCAAGACCCGCTTCACCCGGGCGCCAAGGCGCAGGCTGCCGCCATGTTTCTCAAGACCACGGACGAGGGCCTGAACCACAGAAGCACTCCCACCCTTGGGGAAATCAAGACAGGCCTCAGGTTCAAACCATTCACCAAACAGTGTTGCCATCGCTGCCGCATTGGTGTCGGCCATGGGCATTCCACTGATCAGAAAACAGAGCAGATCAACCCAATGGCGAAGGAAGGGATCCTGAAGGTGACGATCCACCAGCGGACCGAAGGCACCGCTGAGATGGCGCAGAGCCGGTAGGTGGGGGAGCAATCGACCGCTGCGTCGCAGAAGTGGTCCAAGACCGTCGAGTCCACCCGGCGGTAGTGCCAGTAACGGCAGTGCGTCCGCCGCTGCTGCGATGGGCTGCAACACCTCAGCGAAACGACGCCACTCCTCGACCGCCGCCGTTCCTCGCAGATCAGCGACAACCTGTTCGAAACCGTCAGCGCCCACCCCGATTCGCAGATGTCCCTCTGGGAACAACACATCCCAGTCTCGATAGGGGATGACCTCAAGAGGTTCATCCAAGGCTTTGAGAATCTGAGCCAACGGGTTGCTGCTTGGCCATCGGCCAAGTCCGCTCCAGAGAGAAGGGCCTGATTCGAACTGATAGCCCTGCCGCTCAAATCCATGTGCGGCTCCGCCCGGATGGCCATGAGCTTCGAGAACCATCACCTCATGGCCAGCTCTGGCACAGAGCGCAGCACAACAGAGACCACCGATACCGCTGCCGATCACGATCACCTCACACTTGGTGGTCATGCTGTGATCCGCTCGGTGTCTGGTCAGTTCATAGCGGGTCGGAGCTGAATTCCGACACATGAACATCGGCTGTCACCAACATGGCGAACCGAGATCGGCCAAAAACTGCTTCAGTGATCAGAGAGAACATGTGGCTGGATTGATCGCTCTGCCTCTGATTCTGCTGGGCTTGGCCTGGCTTCAGGAACTGGTGGATCAACTGCTCCTCGGCGGTCGCTGGAACCTGGCGATGGGTCCTGGAACACCTTGGTGGACCTTGTTCACAGCACCATTCAGCCACCAAGGCTTCGGCCATCTACTCACGAACAGCCTGGTGTTCCTACCGCTGAGCTATCTCGTACTGGCCAGAAGCCAGAGGGCTTATCTGAGCATCTGGATTGCCGTAATCGTTCTGGAGATTCCGGTCTGGCTGTTTTGGCCGGTTGGTTCGCACGGCTTGTCCGGAGTGGTCTACGGGTTGCTGGGCTATCTGGTGCTGATCGGTTTTCTGGAACGACGTCCTCTGTCGATCCTGCTGAGCACCATCGCGCTGCTGCTCTACGGAAGCGCCCTGCCTGGCCTGCTTCCCTGGGCATCTCCCACTGGCGTGAGCTGGATCGGACATGCATCCGGATTTGCAGCCGGAATGCTGGCTGCACTGGCGGTCCATCAATCGCCGGATCAGCTGGCTGACTGATCGCTGTCGGCACCCTGCTCAGCAGCCTCGATTTTGAACAGGAAGCGACTGGAAAGACGCACCGCGAGTACGGAGGCAGCAGCCCCATAGCCGATGAAGGTGGCGGCCTGACCGAAACTCCCTTCTTGATAAAGATCAGCGTGGAGAAGCAACCAATCCACGAGTGAGGAAGCAGTGCCCCAAATCACGACCCAGACCGAAACGTAAATCACTCCCCGTGAGGTGTTGTTCAAGACGAGACAGCAAGCACTCAATCAACGCTAAGTGAACCTCAGTCGCGTCTCAGCCAGGAATCGGCCCCTGCGAACCAATCGCCGAGGTCATCGGCCTTGGGACTGTGCTGCTGGTCGGGTTCGGCACTGCCCAGATCAAGGCCATCGAGAAGGCTGTCAAGACCTTCGAGAGGGCGCCCAGAAAGTTGTTGCCGCCGAGCACGACGCAGCCAGGACGAGACCGTGCGATCGCGGTCGGCGAATTTTTGGAGATAAACACGATCCGACAGACTGACACTGGACCCCTCAGCCACTCGCCGAAGGATTGACTGCAGTTTCAGGCGGGTGCTGGTGGTGAGCATGGCCCGAACACTACGAACTGGTGACGTTATGGCTTGTCATAGCGACAACGATGCCAGCGATCAAATCCATCGGCGCAGACAGACAAGACAACAATCAATGGCTACAACACAGGGCAGTGATGAACAGTGAGAGGAGCATCAATGAGTGATCAGGAACAGCAAAGACCTGTCGTGATTCAACAGGGTGGCAACGGGATTGGACTTGTTCTTGCCGCATTGATCGTGGGTGGCGCCATCGTCTACGCCGTCAACATCTGGTCCAATACTCAGCAACAGAAGCTCAGAGTGCCGGCAGAAGCGATCCAGAAAGGCGTTGAATCAGTGAAAGAAGCGATCAAGCCTGGGTCTTGAATGAGCCTCATTACGCTCCAGCTTTGAACATAGCGAGCAGATCATTCAGAAAGCCTAGAAATAGAATGTCCTGCAGGAATCAAGACTCCTGCACAAACACAAACCATCCAATATCAAAATCACTGATCAACACATGAAGAGCTTTGTTGCCATCGTTCTTTCAATCACAACCCTGCTAGCAGGCTGTACAGCATCAGATCGATTTGAAGAAAAAACATTTCTGAGCAATGGCCCCTTCCAACAAGGAACCATCGGGATTGACAGGTCAAAACTGCAGACAGTCGTGACATGGTGCAGCCCAACTCTTCTGCAAATGGCGGTTTACGACGACGTTGAAGAGACCTACCCCATGCAGTACGAGCGGTTGGAAGGACAGGACCATCCACTCCAGGTCTCCGTGACGGTATTTCCTCAAGACTTGCCGTTCAGCTATGCCTCGGACTACAGCACACCAACGGATGTCACCAGTGTCTGCAGCCCTGCAAGCATTCAAACGACTCTGAGCACTGAGACGGGAACATCAGTGGACCTCAACGAGAACCTGGGACAAGTGTTTGAGGTCAGAAGCGACAAACTGGCGGCCGTGACGGTGGATTGCGTTGCAGGCAAAGCTGGTTATTCAGAAATCAGTCAATATCGCGGACCGGACTATGGACAGAAAGGAGGAGTAGTTCTGATCCCAGCGGGCGAAGCCTCGGACGTAACTGCGGAATGCAAAGATAAGAGTTTCTCAATTAAAATCAGCGCAGCAAAATAATCATCACGGAGTCAGTATAAATACATTCCAGAGCAATGTTTAACTTAGAAAGCAGCGCAGGAAAACATCCAGCCCTGATCAATTAACGCTCATCAAACGATTTCAGAACCTTGTCCAGAACAATGATATTTCTCATATGCTGAACCTCTGTGAGCCCGTTGATGCTCATAAACTCAGCGAGACGATCCGGATAGTCAATAATTTCACGACCGGTATCAACAAACTGGCAAAAAGCCTTCAGCAGCTCATCCTTATTGTCGGCACGCTGAATAGCACAGCAGCACCAATTGATTGCAGCATGTTCTAGAAGCTGATGATCTCGAAGCTGCAACCTTAGATTCTTAATTACTGCCTTTGTTCTTCTTACATAAAGAGCCCATGCCAGGCCAAGACACACCAAAACAATTGTCTGTAGCACACACTCATGGCAACTAGAGAAAGACTAATCCAAGCGGAACGTCATGTCATTTCGCAACAGCCTTTGACTCAGAAGAAGACTCATCAATCACCAACGACTTTTGATTCGGCTCTTGTTCTTCCGCTGACTCTTGAAAAACAATGTCTATTTCAGCGACCCAAGCAACGATCGCAATTAAACCGACAACGGTTCCAATCACTAAAGCGATCCGTCGATTCGACATGCAACTCATTGAATCAGGAGCCGAGACTACAACGAAAGGGCTTGCAGCAGCCTGCACAGGCAACCAAGCCAAAGATGCTGTCACCGAACTAGGGAATCAGGTCAAACCACATAATTAAGACAATGCCAACAGGAACAGAGGAAAGGCCAGCCAACAAAAATGAAAGCAGCAACGCGTCACTCAACCCATACTGCGCTTTGAAGTCGATAGCCGTTGACATAGAGACATGGATGAGCCTGCTATCTGCATAATCCCAAGGTGAAGCGCAAACCTGAGGGCAGGCTGAGAAATCGATGAATCATTTGATAGCCAATAGTCAAGCTTGTGAAATGATGGTCAGAGCAGAAGCGAAAGAAGACTCATAAACTGAACCGCCAAGTAAGTTGATCAGTCTGACAAGCTGAGCCATCAATGATGAAAGCAAGACTGTATCAACTGAAATGGGCAGCACGAAGCCAATCCAAATAGACCCTGCTTAATTTCCTATACAAGAGTGACTTGATCAACAGTATCGATTCCCAAAAGGAGCATGATCTGATCACCCGAGGAATCAGTAAACATCAAACCATTATCAACATTTTTCCAGCTACCACCACTCCCCCTGCCATACACCTGATCAAGATTAATCCTATCTTCATCCACGCTGTAGTCGTGAATCACAGCATATCCATCACCTGTGCGACCAGTAAAGATGTCATCACCTTGATCTCCCCAGACATCACCTTGACTCACCGCTAGTTCATCATCATCAGCTCCACCGCGGTACGTCACTCCAGCAACTCTGCCAGTCACAACATCCTTTCCATCGTTTCCATTCACCAAAGTGCCGGAAGTGATTGTCCCTTCGACACTGATGAGATCATTACCATCACCGCCGGAATAAGTACCAAAACCTCCACGCACATGAATTTCGTCATCGCCTTTTTGACCATAAACAAAGTTTTCCTCTCCGCCATATGCGATAAAGACATCTCCTTCTGAACCGCCAAGATATCGACCTTTACCACCTCTCACAAGAATCTGATCACTGCCCATATTGCCGTTAACGAAATTATCATCACCACCGATGATCTCTACAACATCATCGCCACCCATCATCCGCAGCTTGACATCCCTTTGATTGAGAAGGTAATCATCTTTATCTGCATATTGAAAAATTTCTGGTTTTTTAACGACAGAAGAGTCACCAGAATCTGGGGTTGGGGTTGGGCTTGGGCTTGGGGTTAAAGCTGCAGCAAAACCAACGAAACCAGGATCTCGAATCACACCTAACTGATCATTCCAGTCATACCTTCCATTGTCGCGAACATTGATGGTGAGAGTCTTATCTTGGGCATTCCAAAGAGCACCCTCCCCAGTATTGGCATCATATGTAAAAGCAACAAAGCTACCTGTCGACTTATCCTTTTTATAAAAGACAGGAGCATCATCATCAGCTCCTATATCATTGAGAACCATTGTGACTGACTGAATCTGCCCAAACTGAGAAGGATCTGTTGTCGTCACACTGAAGTCGAGCAGATCTGTAAGCGGTTTGATCTTCGCCTCTGACGCAGATCCAACTTGTTGAGACGTACTTGAGCTCGGTGAAACTGAAGTCGAACTGACTGAATCAGACGTACTTGCCGATTTCGTGCTGACCTTTGCCGTACCGGCATCATTCTTGGCCTGCTCGAGCATTTGGCTGGAGACATCTTTGGCAACGTTGACCTGAATTTCATTGCGTGCTGCAGACTCAGAACTTGTTTTGGAGCCAAACAGCGCAATATCATTGGCATCAGTGGCATCAGAAGCACTTTTGATTGTCGTGAAGTTGGAGTTAGCGACAGACTCAAACTCCTTTTTGATCTTGACTGCAGCTCCCTTCTTCACCAAGCCTTGTGTGGAGGATTTCGTTGAAGCCCTTGTCTTGGATCCATCCCCGTTGAAATCTTCCTGGTACGACGTTTCATCGATATCGCTTGCATTTAAAAACTCAATACTGGAACTATCAAGCAACAGAGAGTTAGTTTTTTTATCCTCTTCTAAGGTGTACTGCAAATAAGAAACATCAGATTCAGAATTAAATGTTGATGTCTCCTTAACGATCAAACGATATTCGTCCTTCTTATCTAGCTTCTTTTCAATCGCCAAGGATTCCTTTTTCAACGTCGGCTTACCGCTAGCCTTACGCTCAACATCGAGTGAAATATTGAACCTGGAAGCTTTGTCCACAATGTCATAAGTGGTCTCTTGCCCCCCAGTCTTTTCGGTTACAGACAAAATATTATCGATAGATCGTAATTCTGCTCCATAAGTATCCGTTGCTTTCTTGACAGCAGATTTCTGGTTATAGGAATAAACACCAGTGGTATCGTCCAGATTCATATTAAAGCCGATCTCTAGAGGCTTTAAATTGGAATGAACGATAGTCGTCGAACGATCAGCTTCAAAAGTATTCTGATTGACATTCATCGTCCAATACTCTTTATCAGTCACGTCACCAGTGGTTTCCTTCGACTCAACCAAGAGACGAAGGAACGGAGTATCGACAGTGCGTAAAGATTCAATGGCTATTGCAGCAACATCAGTGGTGGTATTGCCTTCTGTGAATCGCTCATTAACAATTAGGGCATCTCCATCACTATCAAAAAGCGCCTGCCTGGAGTTAGAACCACTGAGCTGAACATATAAACGATTAGAATCATCAGTGTATAATTTATCAACACCCGAATCCGTTGTCACTGCAGAAAGAGTGAGGTTGTCAGAATTAAAGATTTTGCTATCACCACTAATATCTTGATTGAGATCTTTTTCAAACAGTTCAGCGTTATCGCTAGACCTCTTACTGGCTTGATCTAAAATCCCAAGTTTGCTGACCTCATAGTGATTCCATTTCGTCGTGACCTGACCCGCTGCAGTCGTCTCAGTTTCTTTAACAAGCAAGTTATACGATGTAATATCCCCATCCTTCAGAACCGCTTCAGCAGCATAAGCTTTTTGCTCTTTTTTTATACCACCCCATTTGATTGGAGAAAAATCAACAGAACCTCCGTTGAGATCAACAATTTCAGTGATCTGCGTTCCTTTTTGAAGATATAAACCACCCTTGCCATCTTCATCTTCGAGCAAGGTGATTCCTGTTTGACCAGTCGTACTTAAATCAGTGGTAATTCGCTTGGTTGTTGGATTGATTGCAGCAAAATTCTTATCACCATCCAAATCCTGCTTAATCAGTGGTTCAATTTTTCTAACGCTCTTCGAAGTAGTGGCTGAAATGTAGTCAAGATACCAGTCTTTCTTTCCGACATTTTTCTCCTTTATTTTAAATGTTTGCCAAGACTCCGTTTTGTCACCATCAAATTCTTCTACATTTTTGACAAGTAGCAGATACTTATTAATGCTGTCTAGAGGATCAACAAAGGACTCAACAGCATACACCGTGGATTTTGAGCTGGAGTCTTGATCGCCCCACTCAATATCAGGCGTATCTCCCCATTCATCCTGAACCAGGAATGTCTTATCAGAGGTCAGATTGTTATCGGTGATATAGATTGCATCCCCATTTCGACTGAGAGTGACGCCCTGACTATCTGTACCGATCGCACTCAAACCAGCAAGATTTAAGCCAACTTTGTCGTCATTATCTAAATCGTGCTTGAAAGTTGTTTCATAAGACTGGATCGAGCCTGTCTCAATAGAACTTTCCTCAAGGATTGAACCCTTGAGATCAACGTAATCCAAATTCCAACGCACATCAACATTTTCACTTCCATCGATGGTTCTAATTTCAGATTCTTTGACAGCAACAACATATACATCCTTCCCATTTAAAGTTGTTTTTTCAGCCGCTACAGCGTCACGCCTGAAGGTGACATCACCATCAACATTGAGTTCTGTATAATCAGGAGAATCACCCCAGCTATACAGGATTTCAACCACTCCACCTGTTGAATCTTCAATAAAGAACTGATCTCGAGTGTTAGTTGTTCCCTGCTTGCGCTTTAAACCGACATCACCTAGATCCGTCTCAACATCAATTAATTGAGTGAGATTAAAGCCGATACTGCCCGATAAATCCAGATCGTCCTTAAAGATCGTTGTTTCCTTCGCTTCAATACTACTAGACCAAGACGACTCCCCGATCACGCCAGTGGAACTAAGGGATAGAACTTCCCAGAATTTTTCTACGTCACCTGAATACTTTTCCGTGCGCTCAACAGCTAAAGAGTAAGAGTTGTCATCGTTTTTCTCAACAGCTACGGCATTACTGGACCCCCAGCTGCCAGAGAAGTCAAATGAAGGAAATTCATTAAATTCATTGGTAACAGCAAACTCAAGTTTGTCATCTGGAGAGAACACATAGAGCAATCCATCAGTATCTTTTTTCAAATAGTATCCATTCTTATCACGAGTTGAGCGCTGAAGTTTTCCTGTGTTGACGCCCACAAAACTATCTTGATCAACATCCTGTTTAAACAGAGATGATTCAAATGGGGTAATCGAATCTGCCCATATGGTCTTAGAGAAATCAACCGATCCATCCTCTTTGATTGCATACACTTGCCAGCCACTATCTTGCCCGGTCCTGCCAGTATCCGTTTCGGTCCAGGTATGGTCTTGCTTGACAGCAACTTGATAGAGACCGGCCTCATTTTTCTCGACGGCCTTGACGACAGCTTTTGAGCTACCCCCTTCCCATTTATCATCATGTTCTATCCACGAATCCTGGATGGCAATTTGCTTTTCTCCATCAACAATAAAGATCTGACCATCAGCTTCTCCTAGCTTGACTCCGAACGTATCTGTATTACGTAGAGCTATATCAATGTTTCCAGAGAAGTCCTTATCGCCATTTAAATCTTGCTTAAATTCATCTTCATAGGTAGTAATCGAAGGCGTAAAAATCGTTGCAGACGTGTCAAGGATTCCATCGAGTGAAACCTTGTAAATTTCCCATTCAACACGACTTGTTGTGGGCGTTTTGTCGGCTGAATTCTCAAAATAAGCATCTTCAAGCTTTACTGCTACACGATAATAATCATCTGATGAACCTCCGTCCCACAACTCTGCAGCAACTGGTGTGATCTTAAAATATCCATTATCCCATTTTTCATCAACAAAAACAGTCGGGAAACCTCCACTTTGATCTTTAACATCAACTTGCTTTTTCGTTGTTGGATCAACAATATGGACTGTATTGGCTGTTGATTTCCACAGTCCAACACCAGCTGTATCTGTAGAAAGCTGCTCTAACTTTGAAACATCAATACCAATTTTACCGTCTTTATCAATATCCTCTTTAATGATTGATTCAAAACCTGCAATGCTCTCAGTAAAGAAGGGTGGATTAGACCAACTCGATTTACCATCCTTGTCTAGATTGTAAATCTCATAATATGTGGATGTTTGTTCTTCTTCATCCTCACTCTCTTCGCTGTCACCACCCTCTTCATTATCAACAGCAAATTCAAGACTTAAATTATCAATACTGAAGATGTCACGAGCGCTAGCAGTATCGATTGAAGAATTAAAGGCTTCGCGCAGAGAGAATGAAGAAATCGCTTGATCTTCAGCAGCTTCAAATGAAATGTATTCAACAACTGACTGGCTCGCGTCACCAGGAACCGTTGTGACCGTGGAATGGATGAGAGAATTTGATGTATCTCTGACATCAAGAAATACATCTCTCTTGATTTCACGGCCCATCAGGTAAAAACCAAATGCCGATACTGGGTTATTGAAAGCATCTCCAGAAGCTGCTTCATTACCGTAAAAATAAACATTCAGACCACCTTCTTCTTGCTCACTTGGTAACACTTCAAGGAATTGATCTCTTGATTCAGGGGGTGTAGTTGTAGTATTAAATCCTTGAGTAATATTGATACCTCGATCAATATTTGAGCCCGAGTTAATGCGGGCGAGATCCGGTTCATCAGGGCCACCACTGTGGCCAACTTTATTCAGATTGAAGTGAACGCGATTACCATCAAAATCTCCACCATCAGCAACGATATATTCAATCGTTCCTTCTGCCGTTCCATTGGCGTGATCACCCTTTGCATCACCAGTCACTAAGGTTGTGCGCCCAGTAGATGAAGACGATGATGCTGGGCTGAAACTGCTATATGGCGATGATGTGCCAGCTAAATATTGGTGATCATTGCTGACAAATCCACCGCTGTAAGAACCATTGACATCCAACCATCCGTTATCTTCCTCGAAGGTGATTAAAATATCATCTTCTAATGTACCTGTGAAACTTGTCGCAAGCGTATAAGCTGAGTTGTAGTCAGTAGAGATTATCGTATCTGCACGTTTGGACCTAGCAATAATGTCGTGAGCTGAATTAAATCCAGAATGAGATGTTGAAGCGAGTGATATTTCAGCATCAGACCCACTTAACTGCGATTGAGCCTCTGCAGATGTTTTGAGCGTGGTTAATCTTTCCTCATCGGCCCCTTGTTCATCCTCACCGCCGCTGTGAGTTTCTTCATGCTTTACGACTACGACATAGCCGCCATTGGCTGTTCCTTCCGCTGCAACAACAACGGAAGATGATGAACCACCCTCAAAACGCTCTTCCCTTTCAAGCTCTAACGAGAAGCCATATTCATCTGAAACCTTTTTCGTAACTCCATTGTCAACGATATAAATATCACCATTACCTTTAAATCGCTTTACAGTAACGCCCGAATCTAGCGAAGTGTCGGTAGTGATTTTCTCGAGGACGCTGTTATCAAAACCAATGGATTTATCACCATTGAAATCGTAGTTAAAAACTTTTTCGTAATTAACGATATCCACATTGAAAAGATTTTGGCCAACACTCCCTCCATTTTCATTAAATGCATTGATCAACCATTCCGTGTCCGAATAGCTTTTGCCTTCCCAGGTTGATGTAAAGGTTTCTTCAATGGCAACCACATATTGCTTGGCTTCAGAATCCCAGGCTGCCTGCACCGCTTCTCGCTCAAAGCCCGAACCATCGGAATTCTTTTCGTCGAAATCAAATCGAATACCATTACCCTCTGGATCCTTCAGTTTAAGGATATTCTCTTTATCCTTAATATAATTATCTCCATCAGAATCGACTGCTAAAACAACATCGCCAACGTCACCATTTTTAGGGGTGACTTCAACAACAATTCCGGTTTTGCCGTCTTTGTCTAAGTCAAGCTTGACACGTTCTTCGATCTCACCAATGGTCTCCGAGAATAATGACGACTTCCAATTCAATATTCCTGATGATGAAGCAGGGATGACGCCCCAAGCCAGTCCATCACCGTGATTTTCATGAATAACAACCTGATAGCCGTCGCCATCTTTTTGAGCTGAATGGACCTTATGAAATTTATTGCCGCTATCCCATTCTTCATACAAGAGTTGAGGCCACACATCACCATTGCGATCCTTTAAAGGGATGGGAATACTTTCACCAGAAGGCCAGAGATAAACATGCCCTTCTTTGTCGTAATAAACAGGAATATTACCCTGGTTGGCATCAATTTTGGTCAGCTCAGAGAGTTCGGGGATAACGAAACTCATAACAAGCAATCACGATTTTTTTAATCTTAGTGAATTACAAAAACAAAACTGCTTTCTTTTCAACAAAACGTCACAGCTGATTCTTTGCTTGTCTTGCTGAACAACTCGTTTCATCGATTTCGTGCGTCGACAACGAATTGCGACTCAATCAGCATATAGTGAGCATAATACAATGAACTTTGAAAGGTATTACGAAATGGCTTTATAGACAATTGCGACCCCACCACTAGCAGCATTCCATCGATTCAGCCAATAACTTGTGAAATTCGATTCAAAAGGATTGCAACTCTTCTCAGAGCCTAAGCGCTAATCATTAGTCAGCCATTTTATAAAGGTCGGGGAAAAGCCTTTTGGCTCGTTGCGGGCAATGATCGATGGCATAAGACATCATGCCTTCAATCATAGGCATTGCGTAGCGATCATCTTCAAAATCCATTTCGCTGATCACTGACATCGGAATGCTTGCCTGACCCATGGCAATGGCAGTTCCTTTTTCCATCGCTTCTTGAGCTGCTTTATTCGCGCAATACTGTTTTCCAGCTTGCGTACCGATACTGTATGAAAACTGGATTTTTTCTTGCAGTGTTGCTGCGCAAAGAGAACTTGGAGTTGATAGCGCCAAGGCGATAGAAGCAGCTGCTACCAATCGATTGCGGAGGTTCATACTGTTGCCCTTAAGCCTCAAAATCTAGTATAGCCACTACATGCATACCAGAAATATCGACGAACTTGATGCTTTCTCCCGCATCGCTGCCATCAGACGTTGCTCACATGAATTGATTCAATCTGGAAGCTGGATGTCTTTTTCGAGCTCTTCAACAGGAAGCTGATACGTCTCGATACGATCAATATCCGGTTCAATATTTTCACTCTTGGGAGCTTGTGAAGCTGATGGAGATGGGATTGAGACCGAGCCAGACTTAGCCACCCTCCATCGATTGTTGATGGCTGTGCTGGCGAAACAGATCGCTGGCCTCGTCAATTTCAGTGAGTTCAGCTTTGTTCTGAGGTTTGTCGTCTTGACGACGCTGCTGCTGCTGTTCACGCTCCTGTTGCTGCTCTTCCCTACGCACAGCCCGTGCATAGGCGTCGCTTGAATCAGAACTGTTTCGGCGCTGTTCAGGGCTCATGAACCCACAGTTCGAACATCGGCCAATCTCTCATCCCAACAACAGCGCTGCAATCATGACTGTCGATCTCAAGGCGTGATGAACAAGGGGGAAAGAGCCAGAGTGATCCTCGATCGGCTGAATGAGCAGTATCCCGAGACGCCGATCCCCCTGGATCACAGCGATGCCTTCACGCTGCTGATCGCCGTTCTGCTCAGTGCTCAGTGCACCGACAAAAAGGTGAATGAAGTGACTCCAGCACTGTTCTCCGCTGGACCAACGCCCGCTGCCATGGCAGCACTCGACGAAACAGAGATCCACCGCCACATCCGTCAGCTGGGACTGGCCAAAACCAAAGCACGCAATGTGCACAAGCTCGCCCACATCCTCGTGAATGTCCACGACGGAGTCGTTCCAGAGAGTTTTGAAGAGCTTGAAGCGCTACCAGGCGTCGGTCACAAGACCGCCAGCGTGGTGATGGCGCAGGCTTTCGGTGTCCCTGCATTCCCCGTGGATACTCACATTCATCGCCTGGCTCAGCGCTGGGGGTTGAGCAAAGGCGACAGCGTTGTGAAAACAGAAGCAGATCTCAAGGCTCTCTTCCCAGAGGAGCACTGGAATCGACTGCATCTGCAGATCATTTTCTACGGCCGTGAGCACTGCAGTGCACGCGGCTGCGATGGCACCGTCTGCAAGCTGTGCCGAGAGCTCTACCCGAAACGCCGCAAGCCGGTGATCTGGCGTAAACCCTGATGCAGGCCAAACACATCACTCCACCGATCGCCCTCACCATCGCGGGAAGCGATTCAGGAGGAGGTGCCGGAATCCAGGCTGATTTGCGCGCCTTCATGGCCTTCAGGGTTCATGGCTGCAGTGCCCTGACCTGCGTCACCGCGCAAAACACCTGCGGAGTAACCCGAGTGGATCCGATACCGCCCGCAGGCCTGGAGGCACAGCTGCAAGCCGTCAAGAACGACCTGCCTGTCGATGCACTGAAAACCGGCATGCTGCTGAATCGCGAGCTGATTCAAACCACCGCTGAACTCTTACGGCACTGGAGCATCCCCAAGGTGATCGACCCGGTGATGGTGAGCCGCACAGGCGCCGTGCTGCTGGAAGATGACGCAATCGCCGCGCTTCGCGACGACCTGCTGCCGCTGGCAACCCTGCTGACCCCGAATCGCCATGAGGCGCATTTGCTCAGCGGCCATGAACTGAGCGACGACAGTGACATCGAAGCAGCAGCAGCCGTGATCCACGCCCAAGGACCTGCGGCAGTTCTGATCAAAAGCGGCAGCGATCGATCCCAGGGTGGCCGGGATCTGCTGTTCAACGGGACGCCTCAATGGCTTGAGGGCTCCTGGGTCGACACTCCGCATACCCACGGCACAGGCTGCACGCTGTCAGCAGCCATCACAGCAGGACTGGCTCTCGGACAGGATCTCGATGTGGCGATTACGGCGGCGCGTGCGTATGTCAAGCAAGGCCTGAGGCAGGCTCTGGCCATCGGTCAGGGGCAAGGCCCGATCTGCCACTGGGCAGCAATCAGACCCATCAGAGATGCTGATTAAGAACAAATGTCAACGTGCTGTTACATTGCTAAACATCCGCAACGGTTCTGTGAATCAGCAACAAGCAAGTGACAAGTGGTTCCAGGATTCAGCTGCCCACGCCATCCATGAACAGCAGCTGGAGCGGGTGGAACGTTTCAATGGCCGTGCCGCCATGTTGGGCATCGTGATCGGCGTTCTCACTGAAGCCATCACAGGCCAGGGAATCGTCCATCAGATCGGACTCGGCCCCTTAGTTGATGGTTACGTCGCCTGCAGCGCCAAATATCTTCCGTTCTGTTTCTGACTCGGCTGAAGACCTGCAGGTCTCACTCCGCCTGCAGGCCTCACTCCTAGGTTGATGCCAGTCGAACCAGAGGCATGGCTCGCAAGCGGCGCAAACTGAGCAAGGAGATGGAGGCTGAGATCAAAGCAGCCGAGAAGAAAGTGGAATTCGTCTCAGCAATGATCAGAGACATCCGCGAGGAAGACGTTCAGAACGAGTACGCAGAAGCCTTTGCTCAGGTTCATGCCGCTTGCAGCCATCTGGCCGCGCTTTACGTCACCGAGGGGGTGACCGAGGAGAGTGAGGGAACCCTGGCTCTCTACAAAGGGTTATTGACGCGATTCGAAGAGGAATACGAGCTCTGAATTTGAGCTGCAGCTCCTGGCGCCACCCATGGCCGAGCCGCAGGAAGCCGGTACAACCGGTGCATCAAGTTCATTTAAGCCATGGCAGACCAGGGCCCATCGACCTCACCAAGCTCGAATCCCCGTTGGTTCGTTCTGCTGATGGCCAGTCGCTGGCCGCTGGCTGTGGTGATCGCCGCATGGGCCGTTGCCGTGGCGGCCATTCAGATCCTTCGCCAACCCATCCCGATTGCCTTGCCACTCAATCAGCCACTACCTGTTCGGCTCGTGGGAGGCATCACCGTTGATCAGCTCTCTGCACCGGTCAGCGTGAAGGGCGAAGAGCCTCTATCCATCGAAGCTGTCAAGGCGCTGCCCGTGAGTGGCGACGTGGGCGTACCCAAGGGTGTGGCCGTGACCGAACCCGTCAAGATTGAGGGCGGTGTCTCCGTTGAAGGTCCTGTGACGGTGGGAGAAGTCACCGCGCCGGTGAGCGTGAACGGCAGCGACGGAGGCCCAGTGCTTGTTGGCACTCCCGACGGAGAACTGCTGAATGTGACCGGAGGAGTGAAAGTGGATTCTGTTGGAGGCAAGATCAACGTGCAGCTGCGCGATGCCGCCAAATCCGTCCTGCCCCTTCCCTGACGCAATGCCCACGCCTTTGGACAGCGAACTGAAATCTCTGAATCTGGCGGTGGTAGGGCATCAGGAGTGGGTGACCTTTTTGGAGGTGGATGCATTGCCCAGACCAGGCAGGATCGGCAGAGCTTTTCGAGACCTCGAAGAACCTGCCGGTGCCGGAGCTGTGATTGCAGTCCAGCTGGCACGCCTCACCGGTCAAAGAGTCCTGTTTTTCACAGCGCTGGGTCGGGATGCAATCGGCCAACGCAGCGAACAACGCCTCAGAGAGTTGGGAGTGGAACCCGTGGTGGCTTGGCGCGACCAACCCAGCCGGCGCGGAATCAGCCTGATGGATCCCAGCGGTGACCGTGCCATCACGGTGATTGGTGAGCGCTTGATGCCCACAGCTGAAGACGACCTCAACTGGGAACGACTTGCTGACTGCGACGGGGTCTTCGTCTCGGCCACCGACTGCGATGGCCTGCGTCAGGCTCGCCAGGCCAGAGTTCTGAGTGCAACACCACGACTCGGACTCTCGGTGTTGCAGCAGGCTTCAGTACTTCTGGACGCCCTGATCGGCAGCGCACTGGACCCCGGCGAACAGGTGCCCGAGAACTGTCTCAATCCGGCACCCACCGTTCGAATCGCCACGGAGGGTGAAGCCGGAGGCGTGCTGATTCCAGGCGGCCGTTTTGATGCTGTGCAAGTGCCAGGCCCGATGGTGGAGTCCTATGGATGTGGCGACAGCTTTGCCGCAGGCGTCACCGCTGGACTGAGCGCAGGTTGGAGCACCGAACAGGCGGTTGCGCTGGGAGCGCGCTGTGGTGCTGCCTGCGCAACGCGCTTCGGGCCATACGGCGAACGCTGATCAATGCCATGCAAAGGTTGAAATTTGACTTCTCAAACGAAGAGTTCAGCGAATTAATTGCTGCTGCAAAGGAAGCACAGGTTCGCTGGAAAAAAGCCAGAACCTTATGGAAAGTGGGTCATCACGCCTATCTCAAACACAACGAAAAGGAACTGACAAACAACATCAACCGGTTTAAGCAAACTGAGCAAATGCTTCTTGATCGCTACAAAAGCGTGACTGGCGACGACTGGCATCGGTGAGCCCCGCAATCACAATGACCTGGATCATTTCAGAACGGCTGAGGCCAAATCTCTGGCGCGCAACACCCAATCATTCACACACTCAGCAGTCGCTGCAGTGACCTTTCCCGCTTCGACATCGCGATAGAGATCAGCAATCTTCCAGGCGCTGGTGCTTGGATCATCAGCCGAACGTGGGATCAGATGCAGATGCAGATGTCGGGCTCCCTCACCGAAAGCAATGGCATAGACCCGTTCGCAGCCTGTGACCGCACGCACCAACTGGGAGGCTCGTTGGACAATAACGCCCCAATCCTGCGCTTCCTCAGGGGCAAAGTTGATTGGACCACCACAGTGTCGACGCGAATCAAGCAGGCACCAACCGGCTAACGGGGCAGGGCGCGGATGGTGTCGCAGCAGCCAGAGATCATTGCGCCAGACCTCATGAGCCATCAGCTCAGCCTGATCGCCATGCAGGGCACAGATGGGGCAAGAGGCTTCGGCTGGCGGAGAAACCATGGGCATCGGCAACGTCCTGAGCTCACTCTGTCTGCGTCCCAGAAAAGGAGGGGGCTTTCGAGTGCAATGGGCTCTATAAGACAGGGAAGCAGAAGGGCTCGCCTTCATGTCCATCCGTATTGGCATCAATGGCTTCGGACGCATCGGGCGTCTCGCCTTCCGACAGGCCATGGCCTGCCCCGACGTGGAGGTGGCTGCCATCAACGACCTGATCGAACTCGACTACCTCGCCTACCTGCTGCGTTACGACTCAACGCATCGCCGCTTCCCAGGTGAAATCAAGGTGGTGGATGGGCACTTGATGGTGAATGGCAGTCACATTCGCGTCACGGCCGAACGGGACCCCCGCCAGCTGCGCTGGGGTGACGTGGGAGCCGACTACGTGCTGGAAAGCACTGGCTTCTTTCTGACCGCCGACACCGCCCGCCAACACCTTGAGGCCGGCGCCAAACGCGTGGTGATGAGCGCTCCCTCCAAAGACGACACGCCGATGTTCGTCATGGGAGTGAATCACAACTCCTATGCAGGGGAAGACATCGTGTCGAATGCCAGCTGCACAACAAACTGTCTGGCGCCACTCGCCAAGGTCGTTAACGACCACTACGGAATCGTCAGCGGCCTGATGACCACCGTGCATGCCACCACGGCAACCCAGAAGCCGGTGGACAGCCCTTCACTCAAGGACTGGCGGGGTGGACGAGGGGCTGGGCAGAGCATCATTCCCAGCTCAACAGGTGCAGCCAAAGCGGTGGGTCGTGTGATTCCGGAACTGAATGGAAAACTCACAGGCATGGCTTTCCGGGTACCGACTCCTGATGTCTCTGTTGTCGACCTGACCGTGAATCTGGCAAAACCAGCCAGTTACGAAGAGATCAAGAAAACCATGAAAGAAGCCTCACAGAATGGTCTTTCCGGCATCCTCGGTTACACCGAAGATCCAATCGTGTCCAATGATCTTCTGGGAGAAAGCTGCACCTCAGTGTTTGATGCTGGCGCGGGCATGGCACTCAATGATCAGTTCATGAAACTGGTGGCTTGGTACGACAATGAATGGGCCTACAGCTGCAAATGCATTGATCTGATGCAGCACATGGCCAAGAATTCCGCTTAAGCAAGCGAGAACAAAATAGTTCAGTCAAGAGATCTCAGAACGTCCTTCCCAGTGGTTGCTTTTCAGTCAAGCGTGCCAATGCTTGCTGAGAGGTCCAACGCAATGGAACCCAAGGGGCTGATGAAGAGAGCTCAGACAAAAGATCCATCTGGTCGAAAAGCAGTAAATCAACGCAAGCCCAGGCAGCGGCAATTCTTGACTTCGTATATTGGGGTGTGGTTTCGGCAAGAGCAGACCTGACAAGATCACTCTTTTCACTGAACTTGCGTAAACCAACTAGACAACTAAGATAATAGTGAGTGACATAATCAGACCAGAGTCTTTCCTGCATACTCTCAATCACTGCCAGGCATTCGCTGCGGTCAATCCGCATCAAACTCGCTGCAGCACCATACTGTCGAGCTTCATCACGATGGCTGAGATTCCGCTCGATCTCGTCAGGATCTGATCCACATTCCCACTCCGGCCTAATGTCTAACAACAAAGGATCATCGCGAAGCAGCTGCTCAAACAAAGCCTGATTTTCAGGTTTCGAGAGAGACTGGTTGCCATCAACGATCTGCAAGAAACTCTTGGCTCGAAGCGACATCGATACCGGCGCACGAACCAAGACAGGCAGCAGGCTTTCATCCCCGGAATCACCAATATCAATCACCGCAGATCTCCGCTTACCCGCAACCAGATCTGTAAGACATGCCACCAATGGTTTCATCAAATCGACTTCCCCATAAAGCAGTGCCATATAGGCCCTTGAAGCACCAGAGACCAACAGACTTTCGTGATCGCATAAACCACCAATCCGATTCTTTGCCTGCGCACTTTGAATACGAAGCCTCGTGAAAAGCTGAATGACTGCACGTGCTTGCGTGACTTCTCCATCCAACAGATTCAGAAGGTGACTTCCCTCTTCCTTATTTGGCGACCAACCAATTCTGATCAAAGCTGACAAGGAATTAATCACTGCTTCGGTGTCAGTACACCTCAGGACTTCAACCAATGCAGGAATGGCCTTGGCATCCTTTCTTCTACCCAATGCCTCGACAGCCTTACGTCGAGTGATCCTGTCAAATAATTCGTCAATCTTGAGATCGGTAGTCGCCCTGATCAAGGCATCAAGAGTTTCATCACAATCACACAGGCCTAGTCTCGTGGCCGCAAAATAACGATCAGATGGCCTTTCAACAGAATCTGTTTTAGCAAACAATAAATGAAGTGCATCAGACTTGGATATTCCCTGAACCAAAACATCAAAACGCTCTGCCATACCCCTGCAGCATTAAACAAGAAATTTTAAACTATCGTCAAACCAAGCATCACCAGAACACTCCAGGGAAGGCGTTACAGTTTTTAATTGCAATTTGCTTCCAAGCAATAACCATCAAAAACATTGCTGACATCAGAACAATCAAATATTCAGATACACCTCAATATCTTTGATCGAGAGAACAATGCCGAACTTCCAAAAACCATCTAGCAAGATCAAGAAACGACCTTCAACCAGGCCATTTAAATAATTACTTGGAGCGATGATCAACTAATTCGATAAGATGCGCATCATGCTTATTGCAGAAGTCGGAAACACACTCACGCAGAATATGGCCAATGGAAACGCCTTCGGCGTAACAGAGAAGTTTTAATTTCTTATGGAGCTCGTCGCTGAGCTCAAACGTGACTCTTTTCATTCAAAGAAATCCAGCCTAGCTAGAGCGTAAAATGAAAAATTCTTGTCATTAACTATAGATCACTTAACAAGAAATGGGTCCAGGAAGCTGATCAGTTCACAAAGCTCAACAGCAGCAATACATGGTGCAAGCAAATATTGCAATCACAAGCCTGATGGCAATAAGAGAATCCCAGAGCACTACATTGATCAAAACATCCAGGAGCCCAATGTCTAAGGCTGCGCTGCATGCTTTTATTGACAGAGCAAGAGAGGATCAGGTTTTCCGAGAGCAATTAGCAGACCTCGGGCCACAACAAATCATCGACCACGCGGCTCGCAATGGTTTCATGTTCTCCGATGAGATTAAAGGCCGTTTCATCAATCGCTGGGCTGGTGTTTATTTCTGCCCGCAGGCAATCGAAGTGGGAATTCTTTGTCCCGGGCTAGTCCCAGAAGGGTATAAAAATCTTATCCACTATGCACAATCAACCTGCAGTTCGTCTGAATTGAAAGAAGAAGAGCACGATTTCAGATCTGGGCAAAAATACTAATCAGTCATTCCCAAAAGAAAGAGGCTGATCCAGATCAATTCAACAAGTCATCTCTTCAGGAAGCATCATTGAGACATGCTTGAGGCAGGATTTTAGAACCTGTCTCAATATTATTGAAATCCAAACAATCGATGAATCCCTGCACATAAATATAGTGGATCAAACTGACGCCAAAAGCACGTCAAACCGTGCAATGACAAGGACAGACCAACAGCCGGGTCGCAGGCATTCCTATCGGTGACGTCTGCCTGAATCGATCACTGTCAAAACAACCCGCACCGAAGCCTTCAACAGAAACAGCAATCTGTCGATCAATCACTCAATCTCAGAGTTAG
>QCTE01000012.1 GCA_003211275.1 Synechococcus sp. AG-673-A03
AAGACGAAAGGCAAGCGATCAATACGATCTCGGATGCAAATGATTCACCAAACCGTCAAAACAGGATCACGAGATTGAGGCAAGAAGGCGCATCACCAGGAAAGAATTAAATCTATCATTCAATAGGGACTAATTTCTTTAATGTCGTCATACAGCTGCTTGGCAAGCTTGTTGTTATATCCAGTGCATAACTCACGCATGCACAGAGCGTCAAAAATTGAAAACAAGGCTGGCAACAACGTCCAAAAAAAGACAAGGAATACGAAACCACTTTTGCGATCATTCAGCCAAAAGCGATGGTAACCAAACCAGCCTAAAAGAAGAGCGTAAACAACTCCCAACGAAGGCTGCCGGCAACGAAGCTCAAACTCATTCTCAAAAACCATTTGCTCACCATGAGACATCTTCTTGGCAAGATGTTGATACTCTTTTCTCATCTGCAGCGACTAGAAATATACTGTTGACAGACTAACAACAACGGAAGACAGGATCAAGCAACAGGAAAATGGCCAACCAAATTAGTCTGATCAGACAGGAGGCCTCAAAAGACGGGGCTGTCACAGAAGACAGCTTTAATCTACAGAAAGCAGGCCAGCACTGATTTTTTTCAAACTTATAGTCGTCTTCAATCAACCAACATCTGAACTGATCAGGAAAGAAAGGAAATAGAAAGAATGAGATCACAGCACGTGGCCGTGATTAAAGTCAACCATATCCAAGAAAATCAGATTGATGCCACACTGTAGTAAATGTGGAAAATTGCCACCACTCGGGATAAAAAGGTTGTTTAAAGCGATCATGAGACTGCTTCAGAACCTATTTACATCAATGAAAATGTTGCTGAAAGCAATGAAGAAAGAATAGAGTCAATCAATCAAGCATCGCTTTATTTCCAAACAAGAAATTGAGAAGGCAAGAACATAATTGAGAGAATAAAGCTAAGACTTAAGCAACAATCCAAGCATCTTCCTGGTCGTGCTTTTGAATTATTCCGGACAAATTATCCTTCCAATGCTCATAAGCAACATCAAACTCACGGTCCCACAGAGGTGGGATGTCAATAACAGCTTTTTGGAAATAGCCATCCTCGATTGCACTTAAATAGAGCCTACGCAATGCAATCCATCTTGGTTCATTTTTATGAGACATCCTAAGCATAATGTCTTGAAACTCGCCATCAATATTCTCAGCCGGAATGCAATAAAAATCCCCAACCCTACGCTTTGAACGCAAAAAATGGCCTTCTTCAAGAAGATGATTGACAACAGCGTTTTGGCCATCTTTTTGATCCAAGAGTTGGAATAATGTTCGTGCTCTCTTAAGACCTATTTGGTATCTTCTATTAGCAAGCCACTGAGTTATCGCCGTACGACGTGTAATTGCTATCAAAACAAGTACAAGCGCGATGAGCAATTCAATTTCAATAATCAGCATGATTACGAATATTCTTTTTAAAAACTAGCAGCGTTTCATAGTCCGACAAGCAACATCAATTACCTCGTATCATTTACTACCAACAATACATTCGCGGAAGCTTTTTACTCTTTTTATTTATGATTCCAAGGCCGATAGCTAAAGAGCGTAACAAATTCTACAGTGATTGCGGTTTTAAGTCTTCTGTAATTGCCAGCCGATTCCTGTAGCTCTAGCCTTTTCAATAGAGACGCAATCGCACAGCTACGCAATGGATTTAAGTGAACTAGCAGTTCATCATTCAGCAACTGTCGTTGGTGTGAGCAGTGACGGTAGCGATCTGAGTAATTCCTTCAAGGATCGCTTGGAGGCAATGGGGATCAGGAGAGGGCGGACCGTGCAAGTCATGCGCAAAGCTCCTGGTGGAGATCCCTATGAGGTGAGAGTTGGCAGCACCACCGAGATTGCCATACGCAAGTCAGAAGCAGCTTTGGTGGAAATCACTGATGTAATTGATCTAAAGAAGTCATAACAAGGACCGTTTGTTCCAGTTCAATCAGCTTTGAAACTCCATCATGATCACTGCAGAAATCGGCAAGACAACGCAATCAAAAAACGAGTTGCCCAGGATCGTCTTTGTTGGTCAACCCAACACTGGCAAATCAACGTTTTTTAATCGCGTCACGAACGCCACGGCTGGTGTAGCCAATTGGCCTGGCTTGACAGTTGATTTCATGCAGGCAAAGGTTGAACGTGATGGCAAAACAGTCGAGTTTGTTGATTTACCAGGAATCTACGATCTAGATGGATTCACAGAAGATGAAAAAGTTGTTCAAGACTTTCTAGAACAATACAGTTTTGATTTAATTGTCTGCGTAGTTAATGCTTCTCAGATTGATCGACAAATACTCCTACCTCTGCAGCTAAAAAAACTAGGAATACCTAGTTTGGTTGCATTAAATATGGCCGATGAAGTGAAGCGTTTTGGGGTGAAGATCAATACGCAGAAGTTATCTCAGTATCTTGAGATGCCTGTTTATACGATTAGTGCAAAATATGGTGCTGGTTGCAGTCTGGCAATAGACGGAATCTGGAAGACTGTTAACGACATTTCAGATTCTTATAAGGTGACAGAACTTGTTGAGTTCTGCAGAGAAAATAAGATTTCCGATGCTGAGATTCAAGAGTCTTTAGATCAAGGAATAGAAATGCCACCAGAGAACCTGGTGACCTTCACGAATCGGATGGATGCAGTGCTCTTGCACCCGATTTTCGGTTTGCCGATCTTTTTCCTGACCATGTTGGTCCTATTCCTATTCATATGGAATATCGGAATGCCAGCGCAGGATCCCGTCGGGGATTTCACTGATTGGTTACAAGCCACGGTCTTAGAGCCAGGGTTGAGCTTCCTCCCAGACATCGTCAAAGATTTCGTTATCAGTGGGCCATATACAGGTTTCGCTTCGTTGCTGGGTTTTGTACCACTTGTTGCCTTCTTCTTTGTGGTGATGACTGCTCTCGAAGATAGTGGTTATCTCTCTAGAGCTGCGTATCTGATGGATAACATCATGCGCAAGGCGGGGCTTGACGGACGTGGCTTTGTCATGCAGCTGTTTGGATTCGGATGCAATGTTCCCGCAATCATGGGAACCAGAACAATTCGTTCACGTAGCCAACGATTATTGTCGATCCTTGTTATCCCATTCGCGTTGTGTTCAGCAAGACTACAAGTTTTTGTTTTCTTTCTAGGAATTATCCTTCCAAGCAACATGGGTGCTGTGGCCCTATGGCTTCTTTATATCATTAGCTTCATCGTAGCTTTTATCATGGCAATGATATTCAATGCCAGCGGACAATTCAAATCAAAAGATCCATTTGTTATTGAACTACCCCCTTACAGAACTCCTACATTCAAACAAGTTGCGCTGAATGTCTGGAGTGAAATGAAGACATTCGTGCAAAAATTATCGGTCTTCATGATTATTGGCACAACAATCACTTGGTTCCTTACGAATTATCCTGGTGGCTCTGAGGGATTGAATACATATGCAGGACAAATCGGAACCTTCTTCCAACCTTTGATGGCTCCTTTGGGCGTCAATCCACTACTGACAGTTTCACTCATTATTGGCTTCGTCGCCAAAGAGGTTCAGTTGGCTGCTGTTGCGACAATGTATGGAATGACTGAAGGAAGCGACGCACTCAAATCAACACTTGGAGGGGTCATCAACTTCCAACAAGGATTCAGTTATTGCCTGTTTAGTCTTCTCTACGTTCCATGTCTTACAACGGTTGCCACGATCTGGGGTGAAACCAAGTCGGCTCGATTTACACTCTTTTCTGTTGCTGTATCAATGATCGTAGCCTGGGTTGTAGCTTTTGGTTTCTATCAAGGATATAATCTAATATTCACCTCCTGAAATCAAAGAAGCAGTCAGCCTGATTGCGTTTGCATGGTCTGCTATGAGGCTTAATCGGTTGTTGACAAATTTAAAATAAATGAACTGCCTCAATGGCCGGATCAAGAAGCAAGTGCATGTATTTCTTGCATCAAACAAGAGGGCATAATTAGCACTGAGATGCAATCAACGCAATCAATCCTTCACTAAAAATAGACAACCCATGACAGTCGATTAAACTAGTCTTTTTAATGACTTACCGGCAATCAACATATCAGCTTGAATCATGCAGCTCTCTGTTCCAATGGTGTGAAATCCCAACCGATTGGAGTTAATGGGCTTGTTGTTTCCCGATGAACCTTGTAAAGCTCTTCGATCTCAAGACACGCTTTGTCGTAAGCAGACCAGCCCTTCATACGCCTTGAATGTGCCCGACCTCTTTGATCAACAGACTGATCCACGGTGACACCGTTTGTTTCGGCGCTCTCAAATGCACTTAAAAGGGGAATTTGAGACTGCAATACATGAATATCAAAACCTTCGAGGATTTCAACGGCTGAATCTGCTGAGGACCGTTTGCGTGAATCGACCTTAACTAATAAAGCGGCGTAAGGAATACGGTAATTGTTTAATAATGTCGACATTTCAACCGTCAACTCTAGTGAGCGACTCTGAGGTGTTGTCGGAAGCACGATAATATCCGAGCCTTCAACAAGGTTTTTAAGTTCTTCTTCGTTGCTACTTGCCTGACCATCGGTCACAACGATGTCAGCACCTCTTGCGACTTTGGCAGCTGCTTCAATCGGAATGACTGGATAAGGGAGCAATTCTCGTGCTCCATAAGCAGTGGCCGAACGATTCCTATCCGCGTCAATCAAGGCAACTTTTTTGTGTTGATGAGCCCAGATAGCAGCTAGATGAACACTCGTACATGTTTTTGCAACACCTCCTTTCTGGCCGAAAACAGTGATAAACATTGTTTTGAACAATTTTTTTTATCATTGCGTCAACAAGCAAATTGTCAAGGGCTTTTAAACTCCATGTCATGGCATGGCGGGTTTTTGGCTACGAATCGGACGCTCCTGTGAGTTCGCAGGGCAACATGCATCAAGGGTCCGATCAACACACAACAAAAACTGGCTCGACACAGACATCAAATTGATCGCAACAGAATCGCAACGGTTTCCTGAAGCCGATTTCTTGTCGTCCTCTTGGGCTCCCCACTTCTACGCCATTGATGGGGAAACCTGTTTTAGCAACCATTGGACTTTGCTCATCATCAATAAAAAACGGAGCGGTATCCCTATCGCCCCGTCAGAGAAGAGTGCCTGGGGCAAGGACTCCAGACTGAGTCATTATCCCGAATGAGAAGGATCGACTGTGGCTCGATTGATTGAAAGATGAGAATTCAGCCATGAGGCCCATGCCATACGAGGTCGGGAAACAGCGATGCCATGCACACGGACGACTTCAGTGTTCAAATCCAGTGGAAGGAACCTGAGGATGATCAAACAATCACAGCTGAATGAATGAAATCGCACGTGATGATCACTGCTTCTGACCAGATTGTTCTCCATGAACGAAAATTCCAACGAAACTCTTCCTCAACAGGAGGAGGGCGAAAGCTTTAGAGCCTGGCTCAAGCGCAACCGTCTTGATAAAGGCCAGCCGTGGTTGTTCTACGGCGAAGATGAATTATTTGAAGATGTCATCTGAACATTTGAATCATTATGCAGAGATGAAAGACTGAAAAAAAAGCTATTAATAAATACGACTTGGCATTCAAAATTGTAATTTTCCTTACTCAATCAATTCACTGCATCACTCACTTAAAACAAATAATTCGGATTCAACAGTGCTTTCACTCAGAAAGGGTTGAATTAATAATTGTATTGAAAACTGTTGATGTTGATCAGCTTCTAAGCGACTTGATGTTCGGAAGACCTGATCTGACGCACAAGTCTTGGCGCCGAAGTGTCCACATTCGTCTCCAACAACCAATGATCAAGATCAATGGTTTGAATCATCTCAAAAATTTCATTCACTGAGGCCAAATCCTGTTGCATAAATTCCATAACCACTCTAATTTTTGAATAAACCTCAAGCTCTGACTCACAAAAATAGCGAACAGGTCCTTGAACGCCCCGGCTGACATATTGATTAAGGAATCGTTCGAGACTATCTTTCTCATATCCGTCGACGATCGAACTCTTGAGTTCGATGCAACGTATGGTGAAATAGCTCACTGTTGTATCAGGCATCTATTTAAAAAAAATTTGAACCACGCTAGTGGTTTCAATTCTGACTCTGCGAATAACCAGATACACAAGCAAAGCTCTTAAGGCACTCTGGACAAATCATGACCAAGCCAACAAAACACAATTTTCACTCAAATGAAGGCCTTGCCTGCAGGGCCAAGTGCAATTCAAACCCCATAATTGCTATTACTTAAGAGATGAATTCACTTTAATTACCACTTAATCGAAGAAATTATTCAGTGGGTTTGAGCTTTTAGCGACTTGAAGCAGGGAGACCAATGACATGGGTTCAACGGCAGTTTCACTGATTTTTCATTCACTGATTTTTCATTCACCGACTTTTCCGTAAATTCATCTTAAAAGGCTTCGGTATTCTGGCAATGCTTCAACATAATTCCGATCAATAGGGATAACCATTGGGAACAAAGAACTGTTCGTTGATGGGAGGGCGCGCATAGTCACCCTTTTTGGGCCTGGGAGGAAGCTTGATCCCTGGAGGTGTCATATCTTCCCAAGGCACCTTGCTGAGAATGTGGCGAAGACAATTTAGTCGCGCTCTTCGTTTGTCATCCGCTTCAACAGTGAACCAGGGAGCCTCTGGAATATTGGTTCGCGTGAACATTTCATCCTTAGCCTTAGAAAAATCAACCCAACGATTGCGTGCCTCAAGATCCATCGGACTCAGCTTCCAACGGCGTGTGGGGTCATCGATACGCGACTGAAAACGTGCCTCCTGCTCAGTGTCGCTGACTGAAAACCAATACTTGAGAACAAGAATGCCACTGCGCACCAGCATCCGTTCAAATTGAGGAGCATCATCAAGAAACTGTTCAACTTGTTCAGGGCTGCAGAACCCCATGACCCGCTCAACACCCGCTCGGTTGTACCAGCTTCGATCGAACACAACAATCTCGCCAGCAGCCGGGAAATGTTCGACATAGCGCTGGAAATACCACTGGCTTTTCTGGCGCTCTGTTGGCGTTCCCAGTGCCACAACCCTGCAACCTCTTGGATTCAAGGGTTCGGTCAATCGTTTGATCGTGCCCCCTTTGCCAGCAGCATCACGCCCTTCAAACAGAACGATCATCCGATAGCCAGTTTCACGAATCCAGTACTGCATCCTGACCAGATCAGTCTGGAGGCGGATCAATTCAGCCTCATAGAGCTTCTTATTCAGCCTCACAATCTTGGTCTGATGATCATCCATGAGACCCTCGGACCGCTCAGATGGAGTGTCAACGTCCTGAGCCCTGGCCCCAAGGCTTTCCAATGCCATGGCAGAGACGCGGCCTAAACGGGCTTTGACCTTGGCTTGATCGTGTTTTTTTGCCTTGCCCTTGTTGCCCATATTCGGAACAGATCCGCTCCTATTGGAGGCATCGGATATGCACAGCTCAACATCTGCTCCAGTTTTTCTCAGATTTCAGTTCGTCAGGGATCTGGCCTGGGCAGCCAATAACGGCAGGCTGAAGCGGATCGCAAACCTGCCTGGATCAGGCCCTAAATCGACCTCGTCTCGATGGAGGCACTCCAACCGGCCGCCGTGGAGACGCGCGACATGGGAAACGATGGCCAGCCCTAAACCGCAGTGCCCCTGCTGGCCGCGGGATGAATCAAGACGATGAAAGGGTTGCAGAGCCTCGTCCCATTGCTGAGCAGGCATTCCTTTGCCTTGATCCCAGACCTCGATGCAGCAGCGCGAATTATCGACATGCAGTCGAAGAATGACCGGAGCAACTCCGTAGGAAAAGGCATTGTCGATGAGGTTGGCAATTGCGCGACCAAGGGCGACAGGTTTGACCGAAACAGAGAGAGGAGCCAGGTCGAGACGCAATTGATCGGCCGGATGACTACTAGCTACCTCAGCCAGCAATTGATCCAAGGGGACTTGCACCGAGGTTTCACTGTCACCACCGCCGGCAAACAGCAAAAACTGCCCCGTAATTCTCTCAAGAGACTGAAGGTCTCCAGCACACCGCTCCCGTTCATCCGCTGAAAGCTGCGGCATGGAAAGACGGAACTGAAGACGGGTGATCGGTGCTCTCAGATCATGGGCGATGCCGGCAAGCATCGTCGCGCGTTCTCGACGATTGGCAGCCAGCCTCTGCACCATGGCGTTGAAACGCTGGGTGAGGCGCTGGACCTCAGGAGCTCCTCGGGCAGTGACCGCATCAGGGTCCTCACCATCACCGACGCGGGAGAGCGCTTTTTCCAGACCGCGCAAAGGTGCCTCCACCTCCACAAGCAGAAACAATCCGCCGCAGATAATGCCTGCTCCCACCAAGGCAAGCCCAAGCAGTGTGGGTTCAGGAGGCCATCGCATCATCGAGGGCACGTCCACACGCAACCAGATGGGCTCCAGAGGAGAAATCAATTCGATCCAAACACTGCGTTCACCGCGGGCAGCCCGGTCGGGCAACACCATTGGACAGTGGGAGAGTCGTTGACAAAGCTGCAGCTGCAACGCCTCCGCCTGTCGTTTAAAAGCCGCTGACGGTGGCAGCGGGGCGGGTTTAGGACGGACCGTGACCTCAAGATCAAGGCCGCTCAGTTCCGCAACCAGATGAGGGGGGTAACGCTCAAGAGCCAGCTCAGTGAGCCTCACGTTCAGAGCAAGATCTCTCCCAAGCTGAATGGTCTGCAACTGCTCCAGCTGGCGCCCGAAGAGAGCCTGGAAAACCACCAGGCAAAATGCCGAACTACCAAGGGCCAGTCCTCCCCAACCCAGCAAAGCAGTGAGACGCTTCTGCCAAAGTCGTGAAGGCATCGGCAACAGTCGTGAGGGAGAGATCAGCGGGATCTTGGTTCGCCATCTGGGACGAATACATAGCCATAACCCCAGACGGTCTGCAGATAACGCGGGCGGGTTGGATCCGGCTCCACCAGTTTGCGCACTCGTGAGACCTGAACATCCATGCTGCGGCTGTCGGTGTCACAGCCAGGCCCACGGGCTAGCTCAATCAACCGCTCGCGCGACAAAGGGCGATGCGGATGCTGAACGAAGGACGCCAACAGGCTGAACTCCCCACTGGTGATCACGACAGGCTTGCCTTCACGGGTGAGCGTGCGGGCAGCCAGATCCAGCACGTTGTCGCCAAAGACCACATCACCCCCTTCAGCTAGAGGTGTGCCTGCAGGCAGTGCACTGCGCCGTCTCAACACCGCTTCAATCCGAGCTGAAAGCTCACGGGGCAGAAAAGGCTTGGCCAGGTAATCATCAGCCCCCTGCTCCAGACCGATGATGCGATCCACGCCTTCTCCACGGGCCGTCAGCATCACCACCGGCAGGTCATCGCCTGCATCCCTGAGACGACGGAGTGCAGTCAGACCATCATCACCGGGCATCATCAGGTCGAGCACGATCAGATCAGGTCGCTGAAATTCGAGACGGGCCTCAAGCTGCTTCACATCGCTGAGACTGCGCACGTCATACCCCTGATCAAGCAGATAGGTGCCGACCATCTGGCGCAAATCAGGATCATCATCGACTACCCAGATCATCGAAGTGCGGGGCATGGGTTCTGTCGCTGCTTCAAGTTGCACTGATCGTATGGATGTCATTGCGTCCTGTCGCGCTGAAACGGACCTTGTCACAGCTGATCGATGATCTGTCACGACTCAGACATGTCCATGTCGCCGAATCTCCATATGCTCAATGGATGGCGAAGCGCTTGACACAACCGGTGTTGATGGCCTTTGTGCTGGTTGGGATGCAAAGTCTTGTCCCTTTCGACTCGGTTCTGGCGAGCCCGCGTCATGTGCAGATCTATGGCCGACGCATGGAGGCACTGTTCATCCGCATGGATGTGAACGGTGACGGTCGTCTGGAATCAGGAGAAGTCAGGGGTCGGCCCTATTTCGAACGGCGTCTGCAACGACCCGACTCGCGTGGCTATCTGCTGCTGAAAGATCTCAGACCCTTAAGCCCTCACCCGAGTGGTCAGCGTCTGCAAAAACGTTTCAATCAAGCCGATCGCAATGGTGATGGTCGGATCGACCGTCATGAATGCCAATCACTGCCCTGGTTGAGCCGGAATTTTGTGAGCTTCGATCTTGACGCCGATGGTGGACTGACGCTTGAAGAACTGTGGACGGTGCAGCGTTCACTCGCTCCTCGCCACTGACGTCAACGCCGAGGTCTGGATCGACCATGAATCGTCTGACTCGGCTTGAGACGCTTAGATCTGATCAACCGTGTGAAGGATTTAATCAGGCGGAATACTCCTGACACCAAGGCCAAAAGGCCTGCGAGAAGCAACATTGCAATCAGGATGACCGCGGCCAGACCGAGCAGTGCTTCCAGGAGCTGTCCAAGACCTCGAATCAGATCAGCAATGGCCTCACTCACCACCACCATGGCGTCGACCTTCTGAGGCAACCAGCTCAGGAATGCGAGCAACCCTGTGCCAAGGGCCAACAACAGAAGCCCCTCAAGCATCTGACGGCCGACTGAAACAGCCCTGGACCTGTGCCGCTTGCTGAATACTCTCCGAGTCTTGGGCACAGCACTAAGAGGTCTCAGATTGGGGGAATTGATCACACCGCCTCCTGAACGAACTCCTGAGCGAAGCCAGTGATCGGACAGCGGCGCTGCAAGCTGATCAAAAAGCAGAAAGATGCTGACGGCAAGAACTCAGCAATCCGAACAACAGAACTCTTGAGGTTGGACGGAATCTCTGCCATTCGAATCGTGAGGCAATCGCGTCATTCTGAGCCGCCTGGCTCAGAGGTCAACGCTCTTGATCAGGTTGTGCAGGATCGCTGATCGGAGTTTCTGTCTTGACCTCGGGAGCCTGTGCAGGCGTGGGAGATTGAACCTCAGGC
Organism: Synechococcus sp. AG-673-A03; assembly: GCA_003211275.1. GTDB lineage: Bacteria > Cyanobacteriota > Cyanobacteriia > PCC-6307 > Cyanobiaceae > Synechococcus_C. Next base: position 10,895 of record QCTE01000012.1, read on the forward strand.
AATGGCAACAGAAGCCCCAAGACGCCCAAGACCACAACCGTGGCACCTCCAAGCAGGGGAGCTGTCAGCCTCTGCGTCAACGGGATCCGCTCAACAAGATCCCGACGAGGAAGAGGTTCATGCTGAATCGATGGCCAGGCAAGACAGACACGGCCGTCGCTTCGCAAGGCATCAAGACAACGAACGAGATCGGCCAACTGAGCATCATCAAGCTGGATCGACAGAGGCGGAATACCTGGCTGGCCACTGGTGAGGTCAAGACGATGCTGAGACCCATCGGGAACCAGCCGAACCGGATCGTTCTGCTCACCCAGGGAACGAACCACCCCTGAAAGGCGCAGGCGCACATAGGGAATCACCACCTGCATTAATGCTTCGAGATGCTCACGCTTGCCCTCCAGCTCGGAGGCGCCGACGATTTGCAAACGCCAGCTTGAGAGAATTCCGATGGCCTGCTCTGCATGACCAGCTGAAAAGTCCGGCAAGCCTTCAACTTCCAGGCGAGCGGTGGTTTGGTCGTAGCGGTAGGACTGTTTGAGCATCAACATTCAGGGGGTCGGATCAAGAAGACTGGCGCGGAGACGATCCACCCCACCGGGTCCAGCAGCCAGGGCCAGTGTTAACACCAGCTGTCGCTGCAGCGGGCCTTCGGGCTCACTGCCGAGAAAACGCTGAATGGCGCCACGCCGAAGATTCATGCGCTCTTCAATCAGATCGCGCAAGCGCTGGTGGACCAGCTGCCAGCGCTGACGAGTGAGGTCCTGGGGCTCTTTACTGGACAGCAACTGGTGAAGCATGGGATAGAGCCTGTCTGCCATCACGCAGAGGATCCTGATCAAGGCCTCAGTTTCCACGGCACTGAGTTGACCACGACGTGTGGAACGCCTGAGCGGGTTATGGCAGCGACGTTTCCAAAGCTCAACGCGATTGGGAAAGATCGTTTCAAAACCAAGCTGACGGGTCGCCCAGAGCATGGCCTCCCCACCGTTCAGGTCAAGAGATTCAACAGTGAGCAGAAGCAGATCAAGGCGCTCGAGAGCACGGCGGCCAAGAACCGCTTCAGGAATCGACGGATCTGGAGCCGCCTCAGCAGTGACATCGGTCATGGCTGCGATGATGCCAGGGTTCAGGCCTTCGCGTCACCACCCTGTGGATCTTCGTCAGTTCATTCGCGATGTGCCGGACTTCCCAAAACCCGGAATTTTGTTCCGCGACATCTCACCATTGCTGCGCGATCCCCATGGATGGAGCGAAGTGATGCAGCAACTTGGCGGGATCTGTGACCGTCTTCAACCAGACCTGATCGTGGGAATTGAGTCCAGGGGCTTCATCGTGGGCACTCCTCTGGCCACGCAGCAAAAGATTGGCTTTGTGCCGGTCCGGAAGCCCGGAAAACTTCCCGGCGAAGTGACGGGTGTTGACTACACCCTTGAATACGGCAGCGATCGTCTTGAAATCCAGACCGATGCTCTGACAGATGGAGCCCGTGTCTTGCTGGTCGACGATTTGCTCGCAACAGGCGGAACTGCAGCCGCCAGTGTTGAGCTGATTCAAAAAGCTGGAGGCAAGCTCGTGGGCTGCGGTTTTGTCATTGAGCTGGCAGATCTGGCCGGACGCCGTCGATTGCCAGAGGGACTTCCGATCGAATCACTGATCCGTTACGACTGAATTGGTGGTCAAACCGTGAAAGTGAGCAGCTAACTGGCTGGGTTAATCCTGCTGCTGTTGCCAATCAAGAACCTCTTGATACTGAGCAAGGTTCAACAATCCAAAGCTCCAGAGAACAACGGGAAGGGGCGCCTGCTCCAGATGGGCCTGACGAATGCCGAGATTGATGGCGTTCTCGCTCAATCCCAGCCGCTGCTGCAGGAACGCAATCAATGCTCGGGATGCCACTGGTTGTGGATCACTGCTGATGACCATCAACTTCAGAGCTAGGTACTTACTTTGGCAGTGGTTTCAGCAAGCTGCCCGGGCCGTCTGTCATCGCAGACAGACTGAAGCGTCGAATCCAGCCGATGCGCTTCAGCAGGAAGAGCGCCAGACGCCTGAAAGGCATCAACAGAGGATTGTGATTGGAGAAGAAACGAATCAGCAGATCCGTTGACAACAAAACTCCCACCAAATCCATGCGTCGGCGACGGGAATAGCGTCGGGGCAGCGATGGGGGCGCCATCTCTCCACGCTGAACTGCCGCAGTCAGATTCAAAAGGTCAGTGACATCGCGCCAACACAGATTCAAGCCCTGACCACCCACTGGATGGCAGCGATGACCTGCCTCTCCCACCAGAAGCAAGGATCCACGGTGAAGACGTGGCGCCAGACTTAACTCCAAGGGGAAAGCTCCAGGTTCGTCGAGTAGCTGAACAGCGTTGACCCCATCGGGAAGGATGGCATTTAACGCCGACAACAGCTCGGGTGGAGAAGAAGCAGTTCGATCTCGACATCGCATCATCGGAGCACTCCAAACCACCTGGTAACGGTCCTGCCCCAGGGGCAGAACAGCCATAGGACCTTCCGGCCGGAAAAGTTCGTAAGCGCAGTGTTGATCGGCTCCCGTCAAACGAAGCTTCACGGTCAGACAACCCTGTTGGTATGCATGGGACCAGAAAGGCACCTCAGCCCAGCGACGCAACATGGAACTAGGGCCATCCGCAGCAACAATCCAACGGCCAGATCCAGCGTTGGCGAGAGCCTCTTCTGCTGGTGTGGCGTCATCCAATTGCAGCGCGACCAGATCCGAGGCCTCAAGCCGTTCGAGCAAAAGACTCATCAAGGGTCGATGGTCAAGAATCCAGCCAATCGCCTCCGCGGTGCGATTGGCCAGTCGCAGATCGCGAATGTGAAACCAGGCTGTGCAGTGGTTGGAGCAGTCATCAAGCCGAAGGGAGCGAAAGGCCTCCATCTGATCTTTCAAGTCAGCCCAAAGGCCGAGATCCTGCAGAAGACGCCTGGACGAGTGCGTAATGGCGTAAGCGCGGCTGCGGCTCACCAGCAAATCAGCGCTCAAGCGATCGCAAAGAACAACAGAAAAGCCCTGTTGCGCTAATCCAAGCGCTAACAGGGCTCCTGTAGGTCCAGCTCCAATAATGCGGAACTGTTGTTGGACTGCGTTGACAGCAAAGTCTCGGACTTGAGGAACAGCTGTCACCACATCAAATAATCAGCCAATGCCGAGAAGACCACGAGTGAAAGCTTCGCCACCCAGAGCGAATTCCGTGGCCAACAACGCGATGAAACCCAGCATGGCCATGCGGCCATTCAGCATTTCTGCGCGCTCATGGAAGCCCCAACCGCTTTCGGTGTCCACCACTTCCATGCGGGGCTCAGTCGCAAAAGCATTGAGCCGGCCACCATCTTCTGTCGTCACAGTGGCGCCGCGGATTGCGGGTGAGTTGGAGGGAGCTTGAGACATGAACAACCTGACTTCTTTACACAGTGTAACACACTATTAAGAAGTTTTACGCAAGCGCATTCTGCAAAGGTCTTGAAAAGCTGGCCTGAGCAAAAAGGGGTACTCACCAACCCAGAGCTTGAGTTGCGGCAGCCACGCATCCGTGAGAGCTCCAACACTGGCAAAGTCCTTGCGGTCACTGAGAACAATGCAGCGAACCAACACGCCTGCACGGATCGCTGAATGGGTCTTGGCCATAGGAAAACTGATCCTCCCCAGATAGCCGTCCTCATCAGCTAGCTCCAGGATCATCCAGGTCCTGCGGTTTTCGACCAATTCAAGTTTTCCGCTCGCGTCTGCCTGTTCGCGCTGATTCTCAACACGCTCCATGGTGTAAGCCTCGATCACCTCGCCCTCAAACAGGGCGGCAGATGGGTAGCGCCGCAAGGACGCATTGCGTCGACCCGCCTCAAGAATCGGACCCCACAGGATGTAGAGCAGCAGTACAACTCCAGAGATGAGCCAGACAGATCCCCAGCGGTTGAAGGAAAGGCTCTGACTGATCAACAGCATGATCACTCCTCCAATCACTGAGATCAACAAACGCTGGAGGATTTTGCGTGGATCACCCAGTGCAAATCTGAACTGAGTACCGGTCGCCACGGCTGGTATCAGCGTCTGCAGTTCGCCGGGACGAAGTGGAATCAGCATGAAAACTCAGATCAGCCTCTCCAGGCCATAGACAAGTCCTGAAAGCTTCCGCACCTTGCGCACACACAGCAAAACACCGGGCATATAAGCGGAGCGATCAATCGTGTCGTGGCGAAGCGTATAGGTCTCACCCGGTGCACCAAACATGACTTCCTGATGAGCTACCAGCCCTGGCAGGCGAAGGGAATGCAGACGCAACCCACTGGGGCGTTCACCGCCGCGGCTGCCCTCAAGCGACTCGTGTTCATCAACCTCGGCGGCATTAAATGTTTTGCCCAGCTCTTCCATCAGCTCAGCTGTCTTGATACAGGTTCCACTGGGTGCATCGGCTTTGCGGTTGTGATGCAACTCAGTGAGCTCGGCATGGTCGTAAAAGCGTGCCGCCGCCGCCGCCGCCTGCTGAAGCAACACCATGCCCACCGAAAAGTTAGGAATGACAGCGCCGCCGACGGAAGCCTTCTCTGAAAAACTCTGCAGGTCCTTGAGTTGCTCTGGCGAAAGACCGGTTGTGCCGATCACAGGATGCACGCCATAGGCGATGGCTGCTCGGGTGTTTGCATACACCACTGACGGATGGGTGAAATCCACCATCACTGCTCCTTGACCAGGGCCGTAATCGCGAACCGCCTGGCTGGTGGCGCAGAGGCAACCTTCCAAATCAGCTGTGACGGCCACCTCCAATGCTCCGAGGCCAAGCAGTTCGCCGATGTCAGCGCCTTCCTTTCCGGGTGTCGTATCGACAGCCCCCACGAGGTGGCAGTCCATTGAGGACTGAACGGCGCGGATCACTTCAGCACCCATCCGACCAAGAGCTCCGGTGACCAAAACAGGGATCGACTGATTCGCAGCAGCACTCATGCCAGGGGATATCTCTCCTCAGAGCCTATGGGGAGATCGTGTTGTAACACCGCGAGAAAACCTGGGCGTAGAACTGCTCGTCGCCGTAAAGTTCGTTACACAGGTATATACGCGCCGATGTTCACACAGGTCCGCTCCGCCAATCGCCGCGTGGCTCCTGTGGAGGGTCAGAACCATAAATCCGTCATGAAGGCGGTGTACGTCGTGCTGGAGCCCCAGTACCAGAACGCACTCACGCAGGCGGCCACCGCTCTCAACGCCAGCGGAGGCGACCTGGGTATCGAACTCAGCGGCTACCTGATCGAGGAGCTTCGGGACGACACGAATTACGAAGACTTCAAACAGGATGTCTCCGAAACGGATGTGTTCATCGCCTCGTTGATCTTCATCGAAGATCTGGCTCAAAAAGTCGTCGATGCCGTCACCCCCCATCGCGATCGTCTCAAAGCCGCGGTTGTCTTTCCCTCCATGCCGGAGGTGATGCGTCTCAACAAACTGGGCAGCTTCTCGATGGCTCAGCTTGGGCAGAGCAAGAGCGCCATTGCCGGGTTCATGAAAAAGCGCAAGGAGGCTGGCGGCGCTGGTTTCCAGGACGCCATGCTCAAGCTCCTCAACACCCTGCCCACTGTTCTCAAATATCTGCCTGTTGAGAAGGCGCAGGACGCGCGCAGCTTCATGCTCAGTTTCCAGTACTGGCTGGGTGGAACACCAGACAATTTGCGCAACTTCCTACTGATGCTGGCTGACAAATACGTCTTCCCTGCAGAGGAGGGCGAGGAGCGTCCTGTCATGGACGTTGCAGCCCCCGAAGTCTTTCCTGACCTCGGGATCTGGCATCCACTGGCTCCATCGATGTTCGAGGACCTCAGGGAATACCTCAACTGGACCTCAAGCCGCACCGATCTCTCTGATCAAGCCCTGAAAGGGCCAGTGATCGGTCTTGTGCTTCAGCGCAGCCACATTGTGACCGGAGACGATGCCCACTACGTGGCGACGATCCAGGAATTGGAGTTCCGTGGTGCCCGGGTGATTCCCATCTTCTGCGGAGGGCTCGACTTCTCCAAGCCCGTCAATGCCTTCTTCTACGACCCTCTCAATCCAGAGCAACCTCTTGTTGACGGCATCGTCTCCCTCACTGGTTTTGCTCTGGTGGGTGGCCCTGCCCGTCAAGACCATCCAAAGGCAGTCGAATCACTGAAAAAGCTCAATCGTCCCTACATGGTGGCTCTGCCGCTGGTGTTTCAGACGACCCAGGAATGGGAAGACAGTGATCTCGGCCTGCATCCGGTTCAAGTCGCACTCCAAATCGCCATTCCCGAGCTCGATGGTGCGATCGAACCGATTGTTCTCTCCGGTAGAGATGACGCCACCGGCAAAGCTCACACACTGCAGGATCGGGTTGATGCGATCGCTGAACGGGCGATCAGGTGGTCATCTCTGCGCATCAAACCCCGCGTTGACAAGAAACTGGCGATCACGGTGTTCAGCTTCCCGCCCGACAAGGGCAACGTGGGCACAGCGGCCTATCTCGATGTTTTCGGCTCCATCCATCGCGTCATGGAGGAGATGAAAGCAAAGGGATACGACGTGAAGGATCTACCTGCCACACCCCGAGGCTTACTGGAAGCCGTGATCAATGACGCCAACGCCATGCAGGGCTCTCCAGAGCTTTCGATCGCGCACCGGATGAGCGTCGAGGAATACGAACGACTCACTCCCTACTCAGAACGGCTTGAAGAGAACTGGGGAAAACCCCCCGGCAATCTGAACAGTGATGGTCAGAACCTGCTGGTGTTCGGCAGACACTTCGGCAACGTCTTTGTCGGCGTTCAACCCACCTTTGGCTACGAGGGTGACCCCATGCGTCTGCTCTATTCACGCAGCGCCAGCCCTCATCACGGATTTGCCGCCTACTACACCTATCTGGAAAAAATCTGGAAGGCCGATGCAGTGCTGCACTTCGGCACCCACGGCTCGCTCGAATTCATGCCCGGTAAACAGATGGGCATGAGTGAAACCTGTTACCCCGACTCGCTGATCGGTTCCCTGCCGAACCTCTACTACTACGCAGCCAACAATCCCTCTGAAGCCACGATCGCCAAACGTCGTGGTTACGCATCAACGATCAGCTACCTCACTCCACCCGCGGAGAACGCTGGGCTTTACAGGGGGCTCAAAGAACTTGGCGAATTGGTGGGCTCCTACCAACAACTCCGTGAGGGTGGTCGCGGCGTTCAGATCGTCAACACCATTGTTGAAACCGCTCGCCAATGCAACCTCGACAAGGATGTTGATCTCCCCGAGGAGGAGGCCTCAGCACTTGATCTGGAAGGCCGCGACGCCCTCGTTGGTGCCGTTTACCGCCAACTGATGGAGATCGAGAGCCGTCTGCTTCCCTGCGGACTCCACACCATCGGCAAGCCTCCCACCGCCGAGGAAGCCATTGCCACCCTCGTCAACATCGCAGCTCTGGAACGAGATGAAGACGAACTTCGTTCCCTTCCAGGCCTGTTGGCTGAATCCATCAATCGAACGATCGAAGACGTCTACAAAGGAAATGACAACGGTGTTCTTGCTGATGTTGAGCTCAACCGCACCATCACCGAGACATCGCGTGCAGCGATCTCCGCCATGGTCCGGTCTGTCACCGGCAGTGACGGACGAGTCAATCTGCGCAACAACTGGTCGTGGTTCAACGACCTGCTGACCCGCTTCGGCTTCAAGCTGCCTACACCATGGCTCAAGGCCTGCAAAACCAACGGGTTCAGTGAGATCGATCCAACGGAGCTCGACAGGCTGTTCGGCTATCTGCGTTTCTGCCTTGAGCAGATTTGCGCCGACATGGAGATGGAGAGTCTTCTGAAAGCACTCGATGGCGAATACATCCTCCCGGGTCCTGGCGGTGATCCGATTCGTAATCCCGGGGTTCTCCCCAGTGGCAAAAACATCCACGCTCTTGATCCTCAGGCGATCCCAACCCGAGCTGCTGTTGCCGCTGCCAAAGGGGTGGTTGACAAGTTGATCGAGCGTCAACGCGAGGAGCAAGGAGACTGGCCCGAAACCATTGCCTGCGTCCTCTGGGGCACGGACAACATCAAGACCTACGGAGAATCTCTGGCCCAGATTCTCTGGTTTGTGGGTGTGAAACCCATGCCTGACTCCGTTGGTCGAGTCAACAAACTTGAGCTCATTGCTCTTGAGGAGCTGGGACGCCCCCGTGTTGATGTGGTGGTGAACTGCTCTGGAGTCTTCCGCGATCTGTTCATCAACCAGATGGCACTGATCGATCAGGCCGTGAAGATGGCTGCCGAAGCTGATGAGCCGCTTGAGCAAAATTTTGTGCGCAAACACGCCCTTGAGCAGGCTGAAAAAGAGGGAAGCAGCTTGCGAGACGCGGCTTGTCGGGTGTTCTCGAATGCCAGTGGCAGCTACAGCTCCAACGTGAATCTGGCCGTTGAAAACAGCACCTGGGAAGAGGAAGGCGAGCTGCAGGAGATGTATCTCTCAAGGAAAACCTTTGCCTTCAATGCCGACAATCCTGGTGAGATGAACCAGAAGCGTGATGTCTTCGAAAATGTCATGAAAACCGCCGACGTCACCTTCCAGAATCTGGATTCCGCTGAGATCTCCCTCACCGATGTGAGTCACTATTTCGACTCTGATCCCACCAAACTGATCGCTGGTCTGCGTGATGACGGCAAGGCACCCACCAGCTACATCGCCGATACGACCACGGCCAATGCTCAGGTGCGTTCCCTGAACGAGACGATTCGTCTCGACTCGCGGACCAAACTTCTCAATCCGAAGTGGTACGAGGGAATGCTCGACTCGGGTTATGAGGGTGTTCGAGAAGTGGCAAAGCGGCTTAATTTCACTCTTGGCTGGAGTGCCACCAGTGGCTCAGTTGACAACTTCGTCTATGAAGAAGCCAACGAGACGTTCATCAACGATCCTGAAATGCGCCAGCGGCTTCTGGATCTGAATCCCAACAGTTTCCGCCGCATTGTGGGGACGTTGCTCGAGGTGCACGGTCGTGGTTACTGGGAGACCTCCGACGAAAACATCGAACAGCTCCAGGAGCTCTACCAGGAAGTTGAGGATCGGATTGAGGGCGTCACGACCGCCGAATCCTGAACACTGACCTCTCAGCGCTGAGATTTCAGCCATTCAGCCGGTGCTCTGACACCGGCTTGTTTCATGGGTGGCCACCTCAGTTCACTGCGGCAGCGAACAACGCTCCTGACAAAGCTGATCCAGCGATGCACGGTTGGTGATCTTCAGCCGATAGCGCGCCCAGATGCCATAAAGACCATCAACCACTGGCCCGATCACTGGCCAGCGGGTTGGTGCATACAGCCAGCCGAGACCGATCAAGCGATAGGCCTCGCGAAACACCGCGACATCAGTCAGCACTGTTCCGTTGGACTGAATGGCATGAATCCTTGCCATTGCCTGGCGATAGCTAATGCCGGACCAATCCTCTGGGGAATAGTCCTGTGCATCAACGTCAATAAAGCGGATGGACTGATCGCGATCCTTGCGACGCAGAAACGTCACCTCGCGAACACAAAGTGGACATCCCCCGTCGTAAAGCAGGGTGAGCTCAGGGCTCGTGCTCATGTATGCCTCACGAAAGGGTCTGTTCTAGCCAGCTCAGTCACGAACGTTGGCGGGCGAACCTTGCCGAGCCACCGCCGCAGCCATGGTCACCACCTGATGGATCGGCCCTACATCGTGGACTCGCACCACGTGGACCCCAGCCTCCACAGCCCTGGCGCAGACAGCAGCTGTCCCCCAGATCCTTGCCTTGGCTCGGGGCTGGTCAAGAACAGCACCGATAAAACGTTTACGGGAAGGGCCAAGCAACAGCGGAATGCCGTCCTGCTGAAGCTCGTCCAACTGTCTGATCAGCCGCAGATTCTGGTCTGTGGTCTTCGCGAAGCCAAGACCTGGATCCCAAATCAGCTGTTCCCTGCTCAGTCCTGCTTGGAGAGCTCGGTCGGTGCTGAGCCTGAGTTCCTGCAACACTCCGGCAACAACGCCCTGTTCGCCGTAATCGGTGTAGTCGTCCATGGTCTGACTGTCACCACGACTGTGCATCAGCACGTATGGGCAACCAGCATCGGCGACCAACGCGAGCATGACCGGGTCGCGCCTGCCTCCACTGACATCATTGATCCAATCAGCACCGGCCTCCAGAGCAGCTCGGGCCACGGATGCCCGAAATGTGTCGACAGACAGAATCACCTGCGGATGGGCTGCACGAATGCTTTGAAGGCAGGGGAGAAGACGCGACAGCTCTTCTTCCGGACCCACATCAACAGCACCAGGCCGTGTGCTCTGGGCACCGAGATCAAGCACCTGCGCTCCATCGCGCAGCTGACGTGACGCCTCGTTCAAGGCCAGATCCACACGGTTGAAACGTCCTCCATCACTGAAGGAGTCCGGGGTGAGGTTGATCACCCCCATCACAGCCGGGCGATGGCCCCAGCAGTCGGGATGACGCATGACGAATCAGGCGACCTGATAGTTGGCGATGCGAGCGAAGCTTTCAGCATCCAGTGACGCCCCACCCACGAGCACACCGTCAATATCACTCATGCCCATGAGCTCATCGATGTTTCCGGGCTTGACGGATCCTCCGTACTGAATGATCAGATCAGGAGCACCGACCCAACTACGAATCAGGCCACAAATTCGGTTCGCCTCCGATGATTCGCAGGTCTTGCCGGTGCCGATGGCCCAGATGGGTTCATAGGCAACGACAAGACGATTTGGATCCAGTCCTTCGAGGCCCTGCTCGACCTGACGGCGGATCACGCGCTCAGCTTCACCACGGCTGCGCTGTTCATCACTTTCTCCAACGCAGACGATGGGAATCAGGCCATGGGCTTGAGCTGAACGCGCACGATGATTGATCTGCTCATCACTCTCACTGAAATACTTGCGCGGCTCGCTATGTCCAACGATCGCGTAACGCACTCCATGCTCTTCCAGCATTGATGGAGCGATCTCACCGGTGAACGCGCCCTCGGCTTCCCAGTGCACGTTCTGACTTGAAATCTCCAGCCGTGATCCTGAAGTGACTTCAGCGGTGGTGCTGATCGCCGTAAATGGAGGCGCAACCACCAATTCACGATCATCAGGCGTGTCGGCGATCAGTGGCAGAAATGTGGCCAACCAGTCCCGGGCCTGGGCGCACGTCATGTGCATCTTCCAGTTTCCAGCAATCACCGGTTTGCCCACGCTTGCGTCCTCTGCGGCTCAGCAGCAGCCAACTTACGGTCCTACGGGAGCAAAGTCGTCTCAGATCTTCGTGACGACAGCCTGATCGCCACCCACAATCACGCAATCCCCGAGCTTGAGCTGTCGACCGCGCTGAGTCACAACGCTGTCATTCACACGCACTTGCCCGCCCTGGATCAACATCTTGGCCTCACCACCGGTGCTAACCCATCCTTGCCATTTCAGGAACTGATCGAGTCGCATCAGCCCAAGAGATCACGAAAGAGCATTGATAGTGTGACGCGATGCTGAAAACCTCCGAGGCAGGATTCCGCAGGCTGCTGCCATTGCTGCGTCCGCACCTGCCCCAGCTGAGCCTCGGGCTGGTCTGCATGCTCATCTATGTGAGCAGCTTTCTGTTGCTGCTCAACCTCGCGGGTTCCCTCTTCCCCGCACTGGGATCGAGGGATCTTGGGCGGGTGCTCGGGTTGATCGGGCAGGGCGTTCTGATTTTCGCGATCCAGAAACTGGCTCAGTTCGGCCAGGACTCCCTGTTGGCCGGACCAGCCCTTCAGGTGAGCAAGACCCTGCGCAGCAGTCTGTTTCATCGTCTGCAGACCGTTGAACTGGGAGCACTGGAAAAACTCTCAGCAGGCGATCTCACTTACCGACTGACCGAAGACGCGGATCGTGTCAGCGAAGTGCTGTACAAATCGATTCACGACACACTGCCAAGTGCGCTCCAGCTGCTGGCGGTGCTGGGGTACATGCTCTGGCTGGACTGGAAACTCACTGCTTCCATCCTGCTGCTGGCACCGTTGATCATCTGGCTGATCAGCCTGTTTGGCGCCAAGGTGATGGAGGCCACCGAACGCAGTCAGAAAAAAGTGAGCGAACTGGCCGGTTTGCTCGGCGAGGCCATCGAGGGCCTGCCGCTTGTGCGTGCATTTGCCGCAGAGCCCTGGCTTCAAGGTCGATTTGAAGACGAAATTGATCAGCATCGTCAGGCTCGACATCGCACCTACAGCCTTGTTGCGCTGCAGCATCCGGTGGTGGGCATGATCGAAGTGGTAGGCCTTTTCTCCGTGCTGGGACTGGCCGCCTGGAGGATTCAGAACGATGGCCTGAGCATTGCTGGCTTAAGCAGCTACCTCACCGGCCTTGTGGTGCTGATCGACCCCATTGCTCATGTCACCAACAACTTCAATGAATTTCAGCAGGGCCAGGCTTCGCTGCGACGACTGCGCCAGATCGAACAGGAGCCACAGGAACCTGCGGATCCGGATCCGGCCTTGCCGATTGGTCGACCTGCAGGTCACCTGAATCTGGATCGCGTCCACTTTGCTTACGGGAATGGCAAACCGGTGCTTCGTGATATCAATTTGACCATCGAAGCCGGTCAGGTGGTGGCGCTGGTTGGCCCATCCGGTGCCGGCAAAAGCACATTGTTCTCCCTGCTTCTGCGCTTCAACAGTGCCCAGTCAGGAGAGATCGAGCTGGATGGGAACAACCTGGCGCAAGTGAAAGCGCGCGAACTCAGGCAGCAGGTCGCCCTGGTGCCCCAGCGCACAACGGTGTTCTCCGGCAGCATTGCCGAGGCGATTCGTTTCGGCAGACCAGCAAGCCATGATCAGCTGCTCGAAGCAGCCCGTCTGGCCAATGCCCACGACTTCATCATGGCCTTGCCAGATGGCTACGAGACGAAGCTGGAAGAACGCGGTACCAATGTGTCTGGGGGCCAGCTGCAGCGCATTGCCATTGCCAGAGCCGTGCTGGGAAATCCCGCGGTGCTGTTGCTCGATGAAGCCACCAGCGCCCTAGACGCTGAGGCTGAGGCGGCTGTTCAGCTGGGACTGCGCCAGGCAATGCATGGCCGCACCGTGCTGGTGATTGCGCACCGACTGGCCACGGTGCAGGAAGCCGACCAGATCGTGGTGCTTGACCGTGGCCAAATCAGTGAACGTGGCAGCCATGATCAGTTGATGGCGAACAACGGTCGCTATCGAGATCTGTGTGAACGCCAAATGATTCGCGATCGGTGCGGCTAAGTTTCGTTGGATTCAACAGTGACTCAGTCCATCCGATGACCGCAACGCCAGCAGAAAATCCAGTGCTCACCTTCGAAGGCAAGCGCTACAACCTCAATGAACTGCCTGAAGATCTGAAGGAACTGGTGCGCGGCATGCAGGTCGCCGATGCGCAATTACGGATGCACGAAGACACCCTGAAAGTTCTGGCAGTGGGACGTCAGTCGATGGCCATGCAGCTGAATGAGCGCCTGAAGAACGTCACCCCGATGCCCGATTAAGGCTGAGCGATCAAGAGACCCGCACAAGCCTCACTTTCAAAAAAGCCTCCGGCGAATGCCGGAGGCTTTTCCACACCGGATCGCTCAGCCGATGCGCTCAGTTGGATGATTCCGACGCATCGGGGAAGCGATAACGACGGGTGAGCTCAAACACTGTTCCTGACAACAGCAACAGCGCGATCAGGTTGGGAATGGCCATCAGGCCATTGAGAGTATCCGCGACACCCCACACCACTCCGCGATCGCCGACCAACGAACCGATCACCACCACAGCCACCCAGACGCCCCTGAAAGGAAGAATCGCCTTCACCCCGAAAAGATATTCGGTGCAGCGTTCGCCATAGAAACTCCACCCGAGAACGGTGGTGAACGCGAAAACGAGCAGACCGAAGGTGACGATCCAACCCGAACCGGCCAGTGCCTCATTGAAGGCTGCGATCGACAGCTCAGACCCCGACAATCCACCTCCAGCAATCCCACTGACCAGGATCACAAGGGCAGTGAGCGTGCAGATAATCATCGTGTCGATGAAGGTGCCGAGCATCGCCACCGTGCCCTGACGGACGGGGTCATCAGTGCGCGCAGCAGCATGGGCAATCGGTGCACTGCCCAGACCGGCTTCATTGGAGAAAATCCCCCGTTTGAATCCCATCAAAATCACCTGCGTGAGCGTGCCCGTTGCAGCTGCCTGTCCAGTGAATGCATTGCTGAAAATGCTGGCGAAAGCGTCACCGACGCTGCCGATGTTGGCCCAGAGAATGATCAGGCAGGCGAGCACATAGGCGATCGCCATGAACGGCACAATCGCGGAGGCGGCCTTGGAGATCCGGCGTACACCGCCGATGATCACGGCAAAGACCAACACCCCTAGGACCACGGCTGTCACTTCCCGAGGCACCCCCAGCCCAAGCAATGCACTGGAGACTTCAAAGCACTGAACGCCGTTGCCGATGCCAAAACCGGCCAGCATGCCAAACAGAGCGAACACTCCTCCGAGCCAGACCCATCGAGGACCAAGACCTTTGCTGATGTAATACATCGGCCCACCGACGTGGTCACCCAGGTCATCCACCTCGCGGTAGTGAACCGCCAGAACAGCTTCGGCGTATTTGGTGGCAATGCCAAAGAAGGCGATCAACCACATCCAGAAGACCGCACCTGGCCCACCGATGGCGATCGCTCCTGCCACACCGGCGATATTTCCGGTGCCGACGGTGGCCGCCAGCGATGTCATCAGAGCCTGGAAGGAACTGATGTCACCCTCAGCTTCCTGGTCTGAAGGGGCCAACATCATGCGCACTCCATAGGGGAGCCGCAGGATCGGCATGAAGCGCAGACCGACCATCAGCAAAACGCCGGTGATCGAAATCAGACCCACGGTCGGCCATCCCCAGGCGAAGGAACTGACCGGACCATTGATGGCGGTGATGACGCTATCGAAGTTGTCGACAGCGCTGGCAGAAACTGACATCAGAGTGCAACCAGATCGTTGAACTCGAACACCTGAAGCGTGTCCTTACCGTCGGCATCCTTGGAGCCGATCGCTCGACGCTCAAGGACCCAACAGCCCTGTTCACCAACGGGCACGAACGTGTCTTCAAACGTGCTGGAGGCACCCCTGGCTTCGCCGCTGGTGGGATCCGAGTACTGGCTGGTGTAGTTGCGACTGAGGTAACCCGATCCAGTGTCCGTCGTGCTTCCGGTGTGAATCGTGACCACCGTTCCGTGGATATGCCGGTGAACCATCGTTACCACATCAGCTTTGATGCGATAACGATCACCCTCACCTTTCCCTCCGATCAAAACCTCCAAGCCTTCATCGGTGCTGTCACCGGCAGTGAAGGTGTTGGCACCATGCACCTGCTCAAAAGGTCGGCGAACACGATGAATGGCGACTTCCCAGAGTTGGGATGCGATCGCCTTCTCCACCTCAGCATCATCAATGCCCTCGACCTTGGCCTTCAGATCGGCACCGATCTGGAAACGACCTTCAACACGACGGTCGCCCTGTTCCCAGACACACCGTCCTTTGTATCCACCAAATCCCGGTTCCCAGGTGTAGCGGTTTTGATAAGCAGCTTGAAAAGCATCCCGGCAGTCACTGCCGGGGGCAACGTTGGGCATGCAGGTGACAGTCACTTGAAGACATTGACGTTTCGGCGACCTTACCGGGGCTGAGCCTATCGATGAACATCCTGAAGGGCATGAATATCAAACGTCTGCGATTGCAGCGCCTCAATTCCCTGAACAGCGGACCGCGCTCCGGCAAGCGTGGTGAGAGTCGGTACGGAGTAATCGAGCGCAGCACGCCGCAAGTAGCGATCGTCATGGGCCGCTTGACGCCCGATCGGCGTGTTGATCACAAGCTGCACAGCACCGGAGCGAATCAGATCTTCAATGTTCGGGCGCCCTTCATGGACCTTCAACACTGACTGCACCTGAAGACCAGCCTCACTCAACGTGGCCGCTGTGCCAGCGGTGGCGGTGAGCGAGAAACCCAGATCAAGCAAACGCTTGGCCACAGGAACGAGCGCCAGCTTGTCCCGGTCATGGGTCGATAGAAAAACGTTGCCCTTGGTGGGCAGGGCCTCCCCAGCGGCCAGCTCTGCCTTGGCGTAAGCCATCCCGAAGTGCGGAGCCCATCCCATCACCTCCCCGGTGGAGCGCATTTCCGGGCCCAGCAGTGAATCCGCACCGGGGAAGCGCCGGAAGGGGAGAACAGCTTCTTTCACCGCTTGAAGCGGCGGAGAAGGCTCCTGGCTAAGACCGATGTCAGCGAGAATCTCACCAGCCATCAGGCGAGTGGCGATTCGTGCCAATGGGACACCGGTGGCCTTGGCGACAAATGGCACTGTCCTTGAGGCGCGCGGATTGGCTTCGATGATGAACACCCGCTCATCCCCTGAGGCAGTGCGTTGAACAGCGAACTGAAGATTGATCAGACCCTGAACTTGAAGGCGCAGGGCAAGGGCCTTCGTCCAGGAGCGAATGGTGGCAAGGGCCTCATCTCCGAGAGACACCGACGGCAGACAGCAGGCGGAATCACCTGAATGAATCCCAGCGGGTTCGATGTGCTCCATCAACCCACCGATCACCACCGCACCATCCCGGTCACAAAGAGCATCCACATCCACCTCAACAGCGTTCTGGAGGTATTGGTCGATGAGCACTGGATGATCCGGTTCCACCTGCACCGCTTCGGTCATGTAGCGATTGAGCTCCAACTCGTCGTGAACGACCTCCATCGCCCGACCACCCAGCACGTAAGAGGGGCGCACCACAACCGGATACCCCACGGTCTCTGCCACCGCGCGTGCCTGGTGTTCGCTGCGAGCGAGCCCGTTGCGTGGTTGGCGGATGTCAAGTTCACGCAGAATCGCTTCGAACTGCTCACGGTCCTCAGCACGATCAATCGATTCCGGAGATGTTCCCCAGATCCGGGTTCCCGTGGCCTGACCTGCCGGCGAGTTCAACCAACGCAGCAGGGGCATCGCCAGCTTGAGCGGCGTTTGGCCGCCGAATTGCACAATCACGCCTTCGGGTCGTTCCGCCTCGATCACATTGAGAACATCCTCAAACGTGAGTGGCTCGAAATACAGACGGTCACTGCTGTCGTAGTCGGTGGAGACCGTTTCGGGATTGCTATTGAGCATCACCGTGGCGAAGCCACGGTCCTGGGCGGAAAACGATGCATGGCAACAGCAGTAATCGAATTCGATGCCTTGGCCAATGCGATTGGGACCGCCGCCCAGGATCATCAGCTTGCGCCTGTTGTCCTCTGACACTTCCGTCGCCGGGGGCTGAACCGTCAGTGTCCCGGTTGCATCCAGGCGAGACCAAGGACGTTCATAAGTTGAGTAGTGGTACGGAGTGGTCGAAGCGAATTCGGCCGCACAAGTGTCCACGGTCTTGAACACTGGACGCACTCCAAGGTTCAGTCGCGCTTCGCGCACATCCAACTGATCTGAACCGGTGAACCAGGCGATCTGACGATCGGAGTAGCCGAGCTGCTTCAGCCTGAGAAAATCTGCAGCGCTGAGGTCCGACAACTGCCGGTCGTTGAGCAGTTCAGATTCGGTGTTGATCAGAACGCGCAACTTGGCCAGGAACCAGGGGTCGATGCGACTGAGCTCATGAATCTGCTCATCCGAGCGTCCCGCCACCATGGCGGCTCGCACAGTGAGGATTCGTTCCGGTGAGGGCGTGCGCAGGGAGCGGTC
Source organism: Synechococcus sp. AG-673-A03 (assembly GCA_003211275.1). Taxonomy (GTDB): domain Bacteria; phylum Cyanobacteriota; class Cyanobacteriia; order PCC-6307; family Cyanobiaceae; genus Synechococcus_C. Next base: position 28,611 of record QCTE01000012.1, read on the forward strand.
AAGTTCTGATGCGGCGAGCTCCGGCTCAGCGCGAGCACCGCCCCAGCCGGCCAGGCCAGTCTCCAGGGATCGCAAAGCTTTCTGGAACGACTCCTCGAAACAGCGTCCGATGGCCATGGCTTCACCCACCGATTTCATGGCCGTGGTGAGCACTGCAGGCGAGCCCCTGAATTTTTCAAAGGCGAAGCGTGGAACCTTGGTGACGACGTAATCAATCGTCGGTTCAAAGCAGGCGGGTGTTTTACCGGTGATGTCGTTGAGGATCTCGTCGAGGGTGTAGCCAACAGCGAGACGCGCAGCAATTTTGGCAATGGGGAATCCAGTGGCCTTGCTGGCCAGAGCCGACGATCGGCTGACGCGGGGATTCATCTCGATGACCACCACCTCGCCATCGGCGGGATTGATCGCGAACTGGATGTTGCTGCCGCCAGTGGCCACACCGATCTCGCGAATAATGGCAATGGATTGATCCCTCAGTCGCTGGTACTCGCGATCCGTGAGAGTCTGAGCTGGGGCCACGGTGATCGAATCACCGGTATGTACACCCATGGGATCAAGGTTTTCGATGCTGCAGACAATCACCACGTTGTCGGCGAGATCGCGCATCACCTCCAGTTCAAATTCCTTCCAACCCAGCAGCGACTGCTCGATCAGAATCTGCGAGACGGGACTGGCATCAAGGCCGGTTTTGCAGATCGAGGCATATTCCTCAGGGTTGTAGGCAATGCCACCGCCACTTCCACCCAGAGTGAAGGCAGGGCGGATGATTCTGGGATAAGTACCGATAGCGGCTCCGACAGCCTCCGCCTCCTCTATCGATGACGCGATTCCCGAAGGACAGACCGTCACTCCGATCCTCTCCATCGCCTGCTTGAACAGCAATCGATCCTCCGCTTTTCGGATCGCCTGCAGATCGGCACCAATCAGTTCGACCCCGAATCGCTCCAGGGTTCCGTCCTCAGCGAGGTTGACAGCAAGATTGAGGGCGGTCTGGCCTCCCATCGTGGGAAGCAGGGCATCAGGTCGCTCCTGTTCAATCACCCTTGCAACCACCTCAGGAGTCAGCGGTTCCACGAAGGTTCGGTCTGCCATATCCGGATCGGTCATGATCGAAGCCGGGTTGGAATTCACCAGCACGACCTCATATCCCTCGGCGCGAAGTGCTTTGCACGCCTGCGTTCCGGAGTAATCGAACTCACAAGCCTGGCCGATCACGATCGGCCCTGAACCCAGCAGAAGAATGCGACGAAGATCATTCCGCCGGGGCATGGGCGTTCTCTCAGCGGCCAAACCTTGTGAGTCTCCCACGCAGCCCCATGTCCACATGCATCTGTTCAGCGGCAGGTGCCCAGCAGTCGCTAGCGTTAGTGGTCAGGAGAACAATCGACAGTTATGAGTGAGCTCCAGCGTCTGAAAGGGTTGCTTCCCCCAGAGATGCAGAGCTGGGTGTTCGTCGAGGCAGCCGCTGCCGTTGAGCCGGCTTTGATCACCCTTGAAGAGATCGGCAGGGATGAGGTTGAGATTCAGATTGATCTCGACGCTTGGGACAACCTGGCCCTCGACCACCGCAATCTGCTGTTCTGGCACGAGGTGGGCAGGATTCAGAACGACACCATTCCCCGCGATGGCTGGGAGATGGCAGCTTTAGCGATCGGTCTGGGCGGAGCCATCGGCGAGCTCTGGGTTCAAGACGGCCTGCTGTTGTTCATGGCCCTTGGTTTATCCGGATTCGCGGGCTACCGCCTCTATTTGAAGAACAATGCGGAAAAACGGCTGCGTGATGCCATCTCCGCTGATGAACGGGCCATCGATCTGGCCTGTCGCTTCGGCTACAGCGTCCCGAATGCTTACAAAAGCCTGGGCGGGGCACTGAAGGAGCTCGTTGAAAAAACCAGAAAGAAGAAAAAACGCAGCTTCTACGAAGACCGACTCGAGGCGTTACGCAAGAGTGCAGGGAAAGCTCGCGCTGAAATGGCGCAACAGCAAGGTTCCAGTCAGTCCGTCACCAGCGAAAATGTCTATGGATAGTGAACAGCTTGCGGAACTCGCGGCCGATGCGTGCGATGACCGTAAGGCGGTAGACATTCAGCTCATCCGCGTAGACGAGGTCTCAAGTCTTGCCGACTGGATGGTGATCGCCGGTGGCCAGAGTGACGTTCAGGTCAGAGCGATTGCACGCTCAGTCGAGGATCGGATTGAGGATGAGGTCCAGAGACTTCCCTTACGCAAAGAGGGGGTGAACGAGGGACGCTGGGCCTTACTGGATTACGGCGAACTTATCGTGCACGTGCTCCAACCTGGAGAAAGGAGTTACTACGACCTTGAAGCATTTTGGAGTCACGGGGAATGCCGTCCCTACCTAACCTCCAGATCATTAGACGATTAACAGGCGGCCCGGCATGGCCTCGAGCATTTCTTGCCCTGTTCCCCCTGAGCAAAGACCTCAGGAGGAATTTGCTCAATTCAGCCGATCCTGGTTTTTTGCCTGGCCCTGTACGGCCCAGGTGTCGCTCGACCGGGCTTTGTTGATCAGCTGGCTGCTGATTTCGCCAATCACCGTGTTGGTTGCCAGTGGTAGTTGGACCTTGCGCCACGATCCAGTGCGTTTGCTGCTTGCCGGTGCTGTTGCAGCGCTTGTGATGCCGATGCTGCTGTTGATTAGGCAATGGCTGGGCTGGACCTACGTGCACAAACGCCTGCTATCGGAGAAGGTCGAATATGAGGAATCAGGCTGGTATGACTTTCAGGTCTGGGAAAAGCCTGTGTCCTGGCGAGAACGTGACCTTCTGCTTGCTCAGCATGAGGTCAGGCCAATCCTTGGCCGTCTCGGTAGGGCCATGGCCCTCGTGACAGGTCTAATGCTGGGCGGAGCAAGCATCTGTCAGGCTCTCTGAACCTTTGGAACATCAGGGCATGTCGATCCCATCGGGTTACCGCGGTTCGGCGCGCTCCCTGAGTACTCCACCTCTTGAGGTGAAGCTGCGGCGAGGCTCCTCCATCGAGTCCACCCACCGTGTGCACGCAGTGGTCTGCGACAGCCGCGGCCGGGTGCTGATGAAAGCTGGGCAGCCAGACTTCGAAACGTTCATTCGTTCGGCGCTCAAACCTTTTCAAGCGCTGCCGCTCATCAGCAGCGGTGCCTCTGAGACCTACAGCTGTGGGGAGCGAGGGATCGCCATTAGCTGTGGATCTCATTCAGGCACCCCTAATCATGCGCGTGAGGCCTTCCGGTTGCTGTGGAACGCAGAACTGAACAGTGATGATCTGCAGTGCCCGATCCCATCAGGCTGTTCTAGCCCTCTCGAGCACAACTGCTCGGGCAAGCACGCTGCCTTTTTGATCACTGCCCGCAAAATGGGATGGCCCGTTGAGACCTATCTCCAGGGGGACCATCCTTTGCAGCAGGAGATCACGCGTCGCGTGGCAGAACTTCTCGGCCTGCCCCCTGATGAACTGGTCGCTGAACGCGATGACTGCGGGGCCCCCACACTGCGCCTTCAGCTCGACCAGATGGCCTTGTTGTTTGCCCATCTGAGCTCATCCGCTCATGCGGAGCTGGAACAGATCAGCCGGGCGATGCTGGCGCATCCCGAACTGGTGGCTGGAGAAGGGCGATTCGATACAGAATTAATGCGACGCTCCCATAACCAGGTGATCAGCAAAGGAGGGGCAGAAGGCATTCAATGTCTGAGCCGAACAGGAGAAGGCCTGGGCGTTGCCATCAAGGTTGAAGATGGCGCCCGACGTGCCAAGCAGGCTGTAGCCCTGCATTTGCTGCGTCAGCTCGACTGGATGACGCCGAGCGGACTGAAGGAACTGGAAGAACAGCTGCTGATCGTCAACCCTGGCGTTCACCTGGATGTGGAAGGTGAGCTGCGAACCTCCTGAGCACCATTGAGTGGTGTCTTCGATCACCAAGTTGTATAGTTGATTGGTCACCGCGGGGTAGAGCAGTCTGGTAGCTCGTCGGGCTCATAACCCGAAGGTCGGGAGTTCAAATCTCCCCCCCGCCACCAATTTCAAAAGCCCCACTTTGCTGGGGCTTTTTAATGCTTTCTTGTTTGATTGACCTTGTTCGAATTGCTTCAAATGCAAGACCTGAGCTCGGACCGCGATCTCAATATCTTGTCTTGAAAGCAAGACATCGGTTGCAGACTTCCCACACATTGCTGGTCAGCAGCATGGTGAAACTTTGCATCTGGACGACAAAGTAGAGAGTCAACTTTGCGAGAAAGATCTCCATCGTCAATGAAGTAAGAAGAGTCAAAGTGAGCCTCTTCAGCTGATTCAACAACTGCCTGAATCAGCCTTGGAATCTTCTCCATCTGTTCTCGGCGATGGGTCTTACTGCCAACAAGCTCTGACGGCTCAGCTCGCAAACAGGTCTGAGCAAAAGGGACGGCAGCCGCAGCATGGAGACTCGGGAGACTGGCCAGAGCCGTCGACCGCGTCGGACACTATCGGTAGGTCGTCGTCATGCCGTGTCCTTGAATCCCTTTGAAGCGATTGTGATCGGGTCGGGGGCCACAGGTGGCGTCGCCGCGATGACACTTGCCGAAGCAGGGCTCCGGGTTTTGGTCGTTGAAGCAGGCCCCGATCGATCAGCTTCGGAAGCCCTGGGGAGCGAGCCAGGCAACAGTGTCAGGCGGGCCGAAGGGCTGATCAGCGGCCGCCATCGGCGTCAGATCCAGCATCCTGGCTACTGGAAACAGAACCCCTCTCTCTACGCAGATGAGCGTCAGTACCCGTACAGCACGCCTGACGATCAACCTTTTCTGTGGACCCAGGGTCGTCAAGTGGGCGGCCGCAGCCTCACCTGGGGTGGCATCACACTGCGACTCTCAAACTATGAATTCAAGGGCGCGGATCATGACGGATACGGACAAAACTGGCCCATCTCTCATGCCGATCTCGATCCTCACTACAGCGCACTCGAGCAGCTTTTTGATGTCCGTGGAGAGCAGGATGGCCTTGAGCAGCTTCCTGATGGTCTGACCGCACCGGCGTTGCCGTTCATGCCTGAGGAGGAGCGGTTCCGTGAGCTGCTGACAAGGGAACGCGGCATCCCCTTCATCCATTCGCGAGGCTTTGAGGCCCACCAACGCCAGCAGACCTCGACCTGGCCGAAATCAAGCAGCAACGGCTCCAGCCTTCAGCGCGCTCTGGCAACGGGTCGGGTCGAGATTCTGTCCAATTCGATGGTGGAACACCTCGAGATGGGCCCAGCACAAGAGCGTGCCCGTTCTGTTGTGGTGGTGAACCGCCGCACTGGAGAACGTCAGCGACTGGACTGCAACCTTGTGGTGGTCTGCGCTTCAACGATCGCAACGCTGCGTCTGCTGCTGCAGTCAGAGAGCCAGTTCCATTCCAGGGGGTTCAGTGATCCCTCCGGCCAACTGGGGAAAGGATTGATGGACCATGTGTCCTGTTGTCGATTTTTTTCCGTTCCCAGCGCAACCGGACGTGGGGCGACACAACAATCCGACCCTTCCAGCACGCTTTCAGGAGCAGGCAGCTTCTTCCTGCCCTTCGGAAATGTTCCAGAGACTTGCGCAGGGCGCCCCTTTCTGCGCGGCTATGGGATTTGGGGGGGCATCAACCGGTTTGATCCGCCCTGGTGGCTGAAACGCAACCCGGACCATCGGCTTGGCTTTCTGATCGGCCACGGCGAGGTGCTCTCAGATGCAAGGAATCAGGTGTGCCTCTCGCAACGCTGCGATCCACTGGATGTGCCAATGCCCCATATCAGCTGCCGCTGGAGAGCGAATGAGACAGCGATGGTGCAAGACATGCAGAACACCATTGAAGACTGCATCAACGTTGCCGGAGGTGTCATGACATCCCTGGCTGATCAAGTGCACCTACCGCTGGTGAAGCCGCTCGTTGCCAAAGCCCTTTCTGCACAGGAAGACGCTCCACCTCCCGGGTATTACATCCACGAAGTCGGTGGGGCGCCTATGGGAACCAGCGAAGACAACAGCGTCGTTGATCGATGGAACCGTCTCTGGCGCTGTCCCAACGTGCTGGTGGTGGATGGGGCCTGCTGGCCCAGCTCCGGATGGCAGAGCCCAACGCTCACCATGATGGCCATCACCCGCAGGGCATGCCTGGCGGCGATTATGCCTGGGAACGACTGAACAGATCATCGAGATAGCGCTCCGTGACAGCGCGCTCGGAACAGCCGTTCTGAAACAGGAAGTAGGCCAGCGCGGAACTCATGACCTGGCATTGATCCCAAGCAGGATTGGATCCGATGAAGGCTTTCATGCCCTGATAGAGCACTTCAGGGATTTCAGCCTCAAGACTCACGTAGGGCGATTCACCACCCGATGCGGTGAGCGGCCGCGAATCCATACAGCGCTCCAAATAATTGCGATCCATCCGCGCGCCTGCGTCCCGTTTCCACCAACAGAGAGCCACACAACTGCCCTGATCGTCAAAGCGAACAACGCGTTGCCACCAAACGCTGATCTCAAACAAGACTCATTGCAGTGCAAGCGGTTGATCCTCTAGACGAGCTCAGGCCACAACTCGGCGAATCAGCAGTGGCTTCTGTCAAGTCACGAAAGACACCGGAATCCAAAACCACAGATTCAGCCCTCAGACGAATGCTTTCGGGAAACGGCAGTGGAAAAGCGCCCCAAAGCTGTGGAAAACAACAGCTGTTCTCCACAGCACAGCCAGGCATCAGGCACGCTTATACGAGCGAGTCTCTCGAGACTCGGGCAAGACAGAGACGCTTGAGCGCACTATTCCTACTGAATTGCTTCAGATTTGAGATTCAGTGGGCTCCTGCTGTGGTGTTAGGCGACGCAGCGTCGTCGGTCCAAGGGGGTGATCGGCATGGGGATAGGGGTGGTGTCCATGGTCATGGCTGTGATGGTCATGCTCATGGGAATGGTCGTGATGGTGGCCAGCGCCGACAGGAACCGGGATGCCATCGGGTTGACAAACCCCCGTGCATTCGCGTTCGCAGAGGGCGCAAGCTTCGGTAAGTCCCTCAACATGGTGGTGGTGGCTTGACTGATCAAGCCCCACTTCCTGCTCAAAGCCCAGCACCTGAGCCCTGTATTTGCAGAGAGAGCAGTTCATTGCGGTCTCTCCGCCCATCACCTCCTGAACCCGCTCCAGGAACGTATCTAGAACGAAGCTGTGATCTCCCAGATAGGACGCGTTAACAAAATCAACCTCTGGATGATCCTGCGCAACCCGTTCTGTGTGCTGACGGATGCGGCTGACCAACACCCCGGAAAACAGAAAATAAGGAAACACGATGATGCGCTTGAACCCAAGCTTCACCACATGACGCAGCCCGGGTTCCACCAGTGGAAACGTGACGCCCGAATACACGGTTTCTCCCCAGCCGAAGCCAAAACCCTCCACCAGCATCCTGGTGACCTTGGCGACGTTGGAATTGGCGTCCGGATCGGAGGAACCACGACCGACAACGACAAGCATGGTGTTGGAGAGATCAACACTGGATGTCCTGTTGAGAGCCTCCTGAATGCGTGCTCCTGCTGCGGCGATCATCAGCCTGTCCACGCCCAGTTCACGGCCGTAGTCGATCTCCAGTCCGGTTTCAGCGCTGTAGGTGTTGAGCACGGAAGGGATGTCGTTCTTGGCGTGCCCAGCGGCAAACAACATCGCCGGCACGGCCAGCACCTTGACGACACCCTGCTCGCGCAGCCGTTCCAGGCCATCTCTCAGGATGGGTCTTGCGAATTCCAGGAACCCGTATTCCACCGGCAAACCCGTCAGACGCTGTTTAAGTCCGTTGGCCAGCCCCTCGAACTCGGCAACCGCCAGACGGTTGCGGCTGCCATGACCACAGATCAGAACTCCATGTTTGGTTGCAGCAGGAGCAACGATCTGCTGGGTCACACGTGCGGTGCATCTGTATCAAACCTATTCACGGCTGTAAAACAAAGACCATGAATCCGCTGGCGAGTGACGCAAAAACCCTTGGTTGCCTGACTCCCGGTCCGGAACTGTTGAGACAGCTGATGTTGCAACCGCTCACATCAACACCCCTGAGGGTTTGCTCAGGAGGAAGCACCAGTCGCTGTGCAGGCGATGGCTGCTGGACCATGGATCTGCGACGCCATCGGGCGGTCCGTTATGACGAGAACTCCGCAGAAATCGAGTTCGGCACAGGCCTGACGATGGCTGAACTGCTGCAAGTCCTACAAGCGGCTGACCGCAGCCTTCCCATTGGACTCTCAGGTCTGACGGGAAGCGGCTTCATCCTCACCGGAGGGATGGGTCCCCTGAGCCGTTCACAAGGCCTTGCTCTGGACTGCATCACTGCAATCGAAGGGATCTGGGGATCAGGTGAGTCCTTTGCCCTTCAGAAGGATCAGACAACAGAGTGTGGCCGCCGCTGGCGCGGCCTGATGGGCGCATCCGCTTTCCTGGCTGTTGTGACGCGCCTTCGCCTGCGTACACAACGACGCCAACCCCTGCGCGTACGCCATGGGTTGATCGATCCATCGCAACTGCCAGAGCTACTCAACATCGCGGAGGGCTGGCCTGAAACCTGCAGCCTGCAGTGGAACTGGGGCGACAGGTTGGAGATCTACGCGGTGGACTGCAGCTCCGAACAGACCACACCCCAAACGCTGAAGGAACTTGATCCAATCCTGGGCAGAGATCATCACGCTGCCATCCAGTCCTGCACAGATCAACTGGATCAACCGACCTTTGGCAGGCTCGCCTCGGACACCACTGCATCCATTCCGGTCCACAGCGAGGTGCTCGCACGACTCGGTCCAGCCATGGGGCAAGAGGCCGGCCCGTTAATGCAGTGCCTCAGCTTGCGGATGCAGGAGAGACCCCATGGCGGGTGTCGCATCAGCGCTCAACAGCTCGGGGGAGCAACCACGCGGGTCAACCGCGGCAGCACATCGTTCATCCACCGTGATTCGGTCTGGAAACCTTGGATCACAGCGGCCTGGAATCCAGGCGACCGCGTCGGGCGACAACAAAGCCTTCAGTGGATGGATCAGGTGAGTTCCGACTTCAGCACGACATGCCCTGGAGTGCATCTCGCTCAGTTGCACGACCATCTGCCCGGCCATCACCGAGAACTGGTTGATGCCTTCGGTGAGTGGTTGCCGGAACTGCGCCAACTCAAGAGCGAACTGGATCCGGAGGGACGATTGCCGCCGCTCTGAACTACGGTCCCTGCACTCAACAGATGATTGATGGCCTCAGGATCCGCTCCTCGGCAGTTGAATCTCAGCTTCGGCAACCCAAGCAAGGATCTGCTGTCCGGACTTGTGGTGGCCTTCGCCATGATTCCGGAGGCGATTGCGTTCTCCGGCATTGCTGGTGTGGATCCGCAGGTCGGCCTGTTCGGAGCGTTTCTGCTGTCGATCACCATCGCTTTCGTCGGTGGTCGCTCGGCGATGATCACCTCCGCCACCGGCTCCACGGCACTGCTGATGACCGGTCTGGTCGCAACGGGGGAAGCGCGCGGCGAAGGGCTGGGACTGACCTACCTCTTGGTTGCGGGAGTCGTCACAGGCATCCTGCAGATTCTCTGGGGTTGGCTGCGTCTGGCCTACCAGATGCGTTTCGTGCCTCTTGGTGTGCTCAGCGGCTTTGTGAACGCGCTGGCGCTGCTGATCTTCCAGGCACAGTTTCCTCAGCTGGGCATCAATCTGCACTTCGGCGAATCAGACGTGGCGGGCCATGCCCATGACCTGCTGCCCCATGGCAGCCAGATTCCGATTGTCTGGGGGCTGGTCCTGCTTGGTCTGGTGATCATCTATGGATTGCCGCGCCTCACACGGCTGGTGCCATCACAGCTGGTAGCCATCATTGTGCTGACCGTGATCTCGATCGGTTTCAGCCTGGAGATCCCCACCGTCAGCAGCCTCGGAGACTTGCCAACCGGACTGCCGCTACCGAGCTGGCCCTTCGGTTCACCAGCCAACATGAAAGTGCCCTTCAGTCTGGAGACCTTGGGCATCGTTCTGCCAACGGCACTGGCCATCTCACTTGTGGGTCTGATGGAAACCTTCCTGACCCAAGACATCCTCGATGACCGCACCGACAGCAACTCCAACAAGAACGTCGAAGCAAGAGGTCAGGGCATCGCCAACATTGTGTCTTCACTGTTTGGTGGCATGGCGGGCTGCGCGCTGGTCGGTCAATCAGTGATGAATATCGACAACGGCGGACGCACCCGGCTTTCGACACTCTTTTCAGGGGTCAGCCTGCTCGCCATGATTCTGCTGGGCCGGCCATGGCTTGAACAGATCCCGATGGCGGCACTGGTCGCCGTGATGATCAGCATTGCCGTCAGCACAGCTGACATCGCCGGACTGCGTCGCCTTCGATCCATCCCGAAGAGCGACACGGCGGTGATGCTGATGACCTTCGCCGTCACCATGCTCACCACGCCTCACAATCTGGCGCTTGGAGTGATTGCAGGAGTTGCGCTGGCAGGCGTCCTGTTCAGCCGCAAGGTGGCCAAGGTGATCCGCGTTGAAGCTGTGGATGTGAATGAGGAGATGCGCCGCTACGTCGTCACCGGGCAGTTGTTTTTCGTCAGCAAGATCTATTTTCTTCAGGGATTTGACGTTCATGATCATCCCAGTCAAATCACGATTGATCTTTCAGCAGCTCATATCTGGGATCAAAGCGGTGTCAGCGCACTCAACCAGGTGATTCGCAAGCTTCAGCAAGGTGGATCAAAGGTGGAAGTTCAAGGATTGAACGAAGAAAGCCTCAATCTTTTCGAACGAATCGGGTCTCAGCCTGAAGGGGGACATGGCTGAAGGGGGCAATTCTCAAGGCTGCGATCCGAACAGATGAACCAACAGGTTCACTGGCCGCTGTAAAGAAGTCCCAAGCAGGAGGTGAAGTCATTGCGCATTCCTTGCAATCGCTGTTCGATCTGCTGGTCGTTGGAATGCTCCTGGAGATAGCGCTCGGTCACGTCATTACCGATACTCATCACGAGACAAAGAGTCTGGAGATCGTCGGTGTCAACCGCACGCTGCTTGGCTCCCTCAAGCATCACATTGAGCAAGGCCATCTTGTTGTTGTATGCCTGTCGGTCTCCGAGCTGCCAGCTCAAAGCTGGAGAACCAACCACGGACAGTGCAAATGCCATGGCGAAGAAGGATCCCGGTCGGAACCGAGACATCTTTCGGCTCTTGGTCAACATGCTTAAGACAGTAGAGATTCCTACCAAGGTCAGCAGACATCGGTCTCAAAACTCTCGAAGTTCTGACAAAATTGCCCTTCAAGGATCACTCGTATGACCAAGCGTCGCTCACTGATCTCCCTTCTTTCTGCATGCCTGGCAATTTCAGCCTGCGCAACCCTTGGAGACGGCGATGCATCCAGGGTTGATCTGATTCGCAACAGGGGAGAACTGCGATGCGGCGTCAGCGGAAAGATCCCAGGTTTCAGCTTCCTGCAGAGAGATGGCAGCTATGCGGGCCTTGATGTGGATCTATGCAAGGCCTTCGCGGCAGCGATCGTAGGTAACCCCAGCAAGGTGCAATACAGACCGCTCACAGCACCGGAACGATTCACAGCACTGAAAACTGGAGAGATCGATCTTCTTTCACGCAACACAACCTTTAACCTCAGTCGAGATGCTTCAGGTGGGAATGGCGTGAGCTTCGCGCCAGTCGTTTTTCACGATGGGCAGGGGTTATTGGTGCAACGAAACAGCGGAATCCGCAGTCTTCAAGATCTCAAAGGTCAGTCGATCTGCGTTGGCTCAGGTACCACGACCGAACAAAATCTGAATGATGCGTTTCAGTCACTCGGGCTGCCCTACAAGCCGATTAAATATCAGGATCTCAACCAAGTGGTTGCTGGTTATCTCCAGGGACGTTGCCAAGCAATGACCTCAGACCGATCCCAACTGGCATCGGCACGCTCAGGGTTTGAGCAACCTGAGCAGCATGTCATTCTCGGCGATGTTCTCAGCAAAGAACCTCTGGCTCCCCTGTCTTCAGGTAGAGATCAACAACTCTCGGACGCCATGCGCTGGGTGGTTTACGCATTGATCACGGCAGAGGAGATGGGTATCACCCAGGACAATGTGGACAACAAGCTTCAACAGGCGCAGGACAACCCTGATCTCACGAAGTTGAGACGATTTCTTGGCGTTGAAGGTGATCTAGGCGACAAGCTGGGACTCAGCAATGATTTCGTGGTGAACGTGATCAGGGCCACCGGCAACTACGGAGAGATCTACAACCGACACCTGGGGCCAGACAGCGCCGTTCCGATCCCACGCGGACTCAATCAGTTGCATCGCGATGGAGGAGTGATCACCGCGCCACCATTCCAATAAAACCGTTCCAATGAAACGGAAACGCTTCCCATGGCTTGAGATCGTCCTGCTGATCGTGGTTCTCACGGTTGTGGGAGTTCTAGTCAACAACCTGGCGGTGAATCTGATCCGCACAGGCTTGGGACTGAGCTTCGAATGGCTCTGGCAGCCTGCAGGATTCGCCCTCAGCGAGCACACACTTCCCTATCAACCAGGAGACAGCACAGCCTGGGCCTTGCTGGTGAGCTGGCTCAATAGCCTCCGTGTGATCGCATGCAGCATCGTGCTGGCCACGGTTCTGGGTGTTGGGGCCGGAGCGGCAAGACGAAGTCTCAATCCCCTGCTCCGTCAGCTGGCGGCCTTGTACGTGGGCTTGATCCGCCAAATCCCCTTGCTGCTGCAGCTTCTCTTCTGGTACTTCGTGGCTTTTCTTGGCCTGCCATCCGAACCGATGGCTCCCATTGGAGCGCTGATCAGCATCTCCAATCAGGGCGTCGCCATTCTTGGTCTGAACCTGAGTGTGGAGTTTTCTGCGGTTCTGGTGGGCTTAAGCGTCTTCACTGGTGCGGCGATCGCGGAGGTGGTTCGAGGTGGGCTCGACTCCGTCCCCAAGGGACAGTGGGAAGCATTCCGCAGCCTCGGAATCAGCGAACTCCTGGGCCTAAAAAAGGTTGTGTTGCCGCAGGCTTTGCCGGCCATCCTTCCGGCTTTGAGCAGTCAGTATCTAAACCTCGCAAAAAACAGCACCTTGGCAATCGCCGTTGGCTTCGCCGATCTCTACGCCGTGAGTGATACAGCGATCACCCAGACCGGAAGAGCAATCGAAGGCTTCCTGATCCTTTTGCTGAGCTTTCTCGCACTAAATCTTCTGATTAATGGAGGCATGCAGGTCCTGAATCGAATCGTGGTTCGTCCTGCACAGCGGACCTAGCATCAATTCATCAGTCCTTGGCTCATGAATTCCCGTCGTATCGCTGCGGTGCTGCTGGTCATCGCCGCAATCGCTGCGATCCTGCTTCCCTTTGCTTCAGCAACTCTTCTCACCATTGGAATTGGTGGAATCGCATTTGCCGCAGGCATCGGTCAGTTTCTACGCCTTGGCGATGAGAGCAACAGTCAGGGAAAACTGTTCCGTGTTCTCTCAGGATTGCTGTACGTCGGTGGCTCAATCTTCATCCTGATTGATCCCATCGACAGTGAAATCAGCCTCACCTTGTTTGCAGGAATCCTGCTGTTGGTCGAAGGTGTCATGGAGCTTGCCTCAGGAGCCAGTGCATCAAGTCCAGCCGGCGGTTTGAGCCTTGTTGATGGCATACTCACCTCCTTAATTGGAGTTCTGCTGGTGTTGGAGTGGCCTTCCGACAGCCTCTGGGCATTGGGAACTCTGTTCGGAGTCGCCTTGTTCACCTCAGCTCTCAAGCTGTTCAGCTCACCAGCGGAGCAGCCCGGGAATTGATGACCGGGTCATGGACTGCATATCGGAAACGACTTCTCCAGGCCAGACGTCATCCACTGCAGACAGTGCTCAGCGTTGTGATCCTGGCCCTGATCGCTTGGGTCGTCTGGTCTACAGCGACCTGGCTGGTTTTTGGTGCTGATTGGACTGTGGTCTCGGAAAATCTGCCGCTGTTCGCCGTTGGGGCCTATCCGGAGAACGAACGCTGGAGACCTTGTCTTTGGCTTGGACTGTTATGCCTGATGACGGCGGCAACTTTGCTGCAGCCCCTCATGTCCGCACGCTGGCGAATCAGTGGATTAGCTCTTTCATGGT
>QCTE01000013.1 GCA_003211275.1 Synechococcus sp. AG-673-A03
CCAGTTGGGGCCTTTCACAGCCCCTGCTGGGTCTGCTCCTGCTAAGGCCCCCTAAAGTCCCTTTGTTTCGTCGTGGTGGGAGGGTTGTGGCCGCAGGGACTGGAGATCACCGCCGCGGCAAGACGGTCTGCTTCTTGGCGGCCTGTGGCTGGGCCGGCGCGGCGCCCCATTGGCTGGACCCATCCCGGAGCCTGATTCCTGCCTTCACTCTGGCGATATTGCTCGGGGGATACGCCCTGCGCATCTTGATGCGAGGTTCTGATCAGCAGATCACGCAGAGCAATGGCAGCGACCCGGATGATTCCCCGTCCTTTTCAGCGGCCATGTCAGCGGAGCTCTTCCCCACTGTGGATGTGGTGGTTGCCGCCCGTGATGAGGAATCGGTGGTCACTCGCCTGGTGGAGCGCCTCAGTGCCTTGCGCTACCCCGACGGTCGTCTGAGCTTGTGTGTGGTGGATGACGGCAGCGAAGACCGCACTCCCGACCGTCTCGCAGAGCTTCAGATCCGTTTCCCTGCTTTGCGGGTGATCAGTCGGCCTCGGAATGCAGGAGGAGGGAAGTCGGGCGCTCTCAATGCCGCTCTGGCTCAAACCCAGGGTGAATGGCTGTTGATTCTTGATGCTGATGCCCAGCTGAGTTCAGATCAGCTGGAACGGTTGATGCCCTTTGCAACCAGCGGTGATTGGTCCGCTGTTCAGATGCGCAAAGCGGTGACGAATGCAAGCAGCAACTGGTTAACCCGTGTTCAGGCCATGGAGATGGCCTTTGATGCCCAGCTTCAGGATGGACGGCTTGCCGGTGGTGGAGTGGCTGAACTGCGTGGCAATGGTGAGCTGTTGCGCCGGGATCTGCTGGAAGCCTGCGGTGGTTTCAACGAGGACACCGTCACTGACGATCTGGATCTGAGTTTTCGTTTGATGCTTCAGGGAGCTCGCATTGGCATCCTCTGGGATCCACCTGTGCAGGAGGAGGCCGTTGAGTCGCTTCAGGCACTCTGGAAGCAGCGCCAGCGATGGGCCGAAGGAGGCTTGCAACGCTTTCTCGACTACTGGCCGGGATTGATTTCTTCACGTCTGACCCCATCCCAGCGCAGGGATGTGGCCTGTTTCTTCCTGCTTCAGTACGCCCTTCCGGTGGTCTCCTGGGCGGATCTGTTCACGAGTTTGATCAGCCGCACCACGCCGGCTTACTGGCCTCTGTCGATCGTGGCCTTCAGCGTGTCCGGGGTGGCCTATTGGCGTGGCTGTCGACGCCCCAGCGAAGGGCCCGATTTGCCCTCGCCTGGTCTGTTCAATCTTCTGCTGGGCATCGCTTATCTCAGTCACTGGTTCCTTGTGATCCCCTGGGTCACCATGCGTATGGCGTTTCTTCCCAAACGACTGGTCTGGGCCAAAACCACGCACAGCGGACAGGACGAGACGCTTCAGGCTTCAGAACCTGGGATCTAGTTGTTGAGGTCCACGTCCAGGACCTGACCGTTGAAGAAGTCAGCGAAGCGCTTCACCTTTTCATCCATGGCTGAAGGCTCAGGGCGCACTGGCGGGACTGTTGTTGATTGCGCCGACACGGCGGCAGTGCCTGTCTGAACGGGTGCTGCCTGGCTGGTGGCAACCGAGGGCGCTGCGGTCGCCTGCGGCGGCTGGGCAGAAGCCGTTGCTGATGTGGGTGCTGGAGATGCTGCATTGTTCGGCACCACAGCGGCCGACGGAGGGGGGGAAGGCAGCTGAACGCCATTGCTGGGGGCTGGTGCAGGTGGTGGTGCCGTTGTGGATGCTGTTGGGTTCGGCATGGCTGCCATGGGAGCTGCGCCTCCATGGTTTTCGAGGACCAGCTGACGGTTGCCTCCCATGGCAGTTGCAATCGCTTTTTCCAGCAAGGTTGCGCGGCTCTGCACCATTCCCATCCAGTTCCCGGAGACCTGCACGACAGCGCGGTGGCTGTCGATCCGCACTAGCCGTGCCTGCTGCGACAGCAGCATGCGCGTGGAGGGAAGTTCCAGACTGGCCAGGATTTGTTGCCAGAGCTCTCCGAGGTCTTCCCCTGGGGCGGGAGTGGTTGCAGCTGCTTTCTCTGGGGGCTCGGATGCTTCAGCTGCCTGTGAAGGCGGCGAGTGGGTGTTGGATGTGTCGGGAAGGCTCACCGCTGACACGGCTGTTGAGGGATCAGCTGTTGGAGCAACAACTGATGCGGGGGAAGGCGCTGGTGTTGGAACAGCCGCTGAGGCCACAGGAGCTGCAGAACTCACTCGAGCTGGTACCGGTGCAGAGGCTGCTGCGCTTGTCGCGGCGGCTGGTTCAGCCAGCAAACCGAGCAGCAGCACCTCCAGCCAGAGGCGAGGTTGCACGCTCTGACGCAGCTGTTGTTCAGCGCCTCGAAGTTGGGCCTGCCACTGCAGCAGTCGTGTCCGGCCAATGGATTTGGCGAGGCCCGGCAGTTGATCGCGGAACTGTGGGGAGACACCGGTGAGTTCAGGTCGATCTGGAGCAGCGGCCATCAGCACGAGATCCCGCAGGATCCCCGCCATCCCCTGCAGTACTGATCCGGCATCACGGCCACGGTCAAGCAGTTGCCGGCTTGCTTCCAGCAGCGTCACGGGCTCACTGGTGCTCATGGCCTTCACCAGCTCCAGCAACTCCTGCTCAGGAACCGCTCCCAGCAGATCCCATACCGCTCCGGCTTCGATCGGTCCGGGTAGAAGGCTGAGCTGATCCAGCAAGCTCTCGGCATCGCGCAGGCCCCCCTGGGCTCGTTGGGCCACCACATGCAGAGCTTCCGGTTGGATTGGAATTGACTCCTCTGAGGCGATCCATTGGAGGTGTTGTTCGAGCGCATCGAGAGGAATGCGCCGAAAGTCAAATCGCTGGCAGCGGCTGAGGATGGTGGGCAGAACCCTCTGTGGGTCGGTTGTGGCCAGCACGAACACCACCTGTGGGGGTGGTTCCTCCAGCGTCTTGAGCAGCGCATTGAAGGCGGCGGTGGAGAGCATGTGGCACTCGTCCACCACATAAACCTTCCAGCGCGCCTGCACGGGAGCAAACCTTGAGCGCTCGATCAGGTCGCGAATGTTGTCGACGCCGGTGTTGGAAGCGGCATCAATTTCGATGACATCCAGTGCTGTGCCTGAGGCGATCGTGTTGCACAGTTCGCAGTTGCCACAGGGTTCCGGCGTCGGACCGTCGTTGCCGAGGCAGTTGAGTGAACGGGCCAGGATGCGAGCGCTTGAGGTTTTACCCGTTCCGCGAGGTCCGCTGAAGAGATAGGCCGGGGCAATGCGTCCGGTGCGCAGGGCATGCCCGAGGGTGGCCGCAATCGCTTCCTGACCCACCAGCTGATCAAGCCTTTGGGGCCGGTACTTGTGATGCAGTGGCTGGTACGGCTGGCTCATGCACTGCCGGCAGGATTCTGAGGCTACCGAGGTTCAGGTCATGAGACTGTGTTTTCTGCTTGAGAGGTCTCATCCAGCAGTGAATGGAGCTTGTCTTCCATGTCTTCCACGGCTGCGAGTTCATCGGCGATGCTCCGGCCTGTTAGCAACAGCTGACGACTGCGTCGATTTACGCGGTCATCAGCACCCTGACCAGGCATGCCTTGCATCCAGGTCTCCGCCTGTTCCAGGGTGCTGTCCAGTTTCTGCATCAGTCGGATTCGCAGTTTCTGAAGTTGTTCCAGAGCTCGCTTGGCACGTTGGCGTGACTGTTCATCGATGACTCCCTTGCGCAGCAGCACACCCAGGCCGGTGAGCAGGGCCGCAGGCATCAGCTGGCCGAATGCCAGTGCACCGAGGCTGCCTGTATGGAGCCAGTCCTCCACCTGGCCGCTCCTGTGCCGCCCTGTTTTGCACCAGTTGGCGAAGTGCTCGCAATTGTTGAACAGCAGGTTGTAGTTCTGTTCGCCAACCCTGCTCATCGCCCTTCTCAGGGTCACCCCCGCCGGTGAGGACTGTTCATGGCTGACCATGCTCACCTCTTGCCCCCTGCTGAACTCTTCGAGGGAGCTGCGCAGGATTTCCCGACCTTCCAGGTAATGGGCGACCGAGCCATCGCCCAGATCGATCCCGTGGTGCAGGAACAAACCGTGCTGACGAGGAACCCTCAGATGGTCGGCGGTGGCCATGGCCTTGATCGAGGGATGACCTGAGTCTCTCGCGAAGTTCCTGTTCAGACAGGCTCAGAGAGTGGGGGCTTCCGAACCGCAGGGGTTGGGGTCGGATAATTTCCTGTTGGGCACCACCGAAGGTTTGTTCGTCCGATCAGGCTGATTCCTGCTGGCGATCCTTGCCCGTCAGAGACACCACTTTGCCGCCTGTGTGCTCATCCACCATGGCGCGAGTGATCGTGAAGTCCGCAACGTTTTTGCTTGAGGGGAGCTCGTACATGAGATCGAGCATCAGCTCTTCGACAATGCCGCGCAAAGCTCTGGCACCGGTCTTGCGTCGAAGCGCCTCCTGGGCAATGGCTTCGATGGCTCCTGCCTCGAAGTCAAGTTTCACGTTGTCCATGCTCAACAGCGTTCGGAACTGCTTGACCAAGGCATCCCTGGGTTCGGTGAGGATGGACTCAAGGGCATGTTCGTCCAGTGGATCGAGGACAGCGCTCACCGGCATCCTGCCGATGAACTCGGGGATCAATCCGTACTTGACCAGGTCATCTGGCTCGAGGTGACGCAGGACTTGTGACGCCTGAAGATCGCGTGTGGCCTTGCCGCGACCGCGGCCGTCGCTGGGTACGAAGCCAATGGCGTTACGACCCATGCGTTTCTGCACCACATCATCCAATCCCACGAAGGCACCGGCACAGATGAACAGGATCTGGCTGGTGTCGATTTGGATGCAGTCCTGATAAGGATGTTTGCGACCCCCCTGAGGTGGAACATTGGCCACGGTGCCTTCCAGCATCTTGAGCAGTGCCTGCTGTACCCCTTCACCTGAGACATCCCTGGTAATCGACGGGTTTTCGCTTTTGCGGGAGATTTTGTCGATTTCATCGATATAGATGATCCCCCGTTGGGCGAGATCCACATCCATGTCGGCCTTCTGCAGCAGCCTCAGCAGGATGTTCTCCACGTCCTCGCCCACGTAGCCCGCTTCCGTGAGGGTGGTGGCGTCAGCGACGGCAAACGGCACATCCAGCATCTCCGCGAGAGTTTGAGCAAGCAGCGTCTTTCCACAGCCTGTGGGGCCGATCAGAAGAATGTTGGATTTGTGCAGCCTGGTGGCGGTTTGTTCTGTTTCCCCTTTGCCGTCGCCCTGCCAGGCCAAGCGCTTGTAGTGGTTGTAAACCGCCACCGACATCACTTTTTTGGCAGCGTCCTGTCCCACGACCTGCTGGTCAAGGAAACCCTTGATCTCCTGTGGTTTGGGAATGGAGGCGAGGGTCGGGGCAGGCTTTGTGGTCTTGCGGGTCTGAGTTGAGCCGCTTTTGCGCGTCGGCTCACTGCCCTGGCGGCCACCACCCTGCGCGTCGATCAGTTCTTCATCCAGGATCTCGTTGCAGAGATCGATGCACTCATCACAGATGTAGACACCTGGGCCTGCAATCAGCTTGCGAACTTGCTCCTGGGACTTTCCGCAGAAGGAGCACTTCAGATGGGCGTCGAACTTGGCCATCGGGCGCTTCGCAGGTCAGTCGGAACACAGGGCTGGGTCAGACGGATCAGAACCCAGATACTGAGGATCGCGACAGAACGGGCTGATGTCAGCCCTCCGTAACGATTTCTCCGTCTCCGAAACTGTCCACCACTCGATCAATCAGGCCGTAATCAACGGCTTCGGCAGGAGACATGAAATTGTCACGGTCCGTGTCTTCGGCAATCTTGTCCAAGGGCTGGCCGGTGTGATCGGCCATCAGACCGTTGAGAGTTTCCTTGAGGAACAGGATTTCCTTGGCTTGGATTTCGATATCCACAGCCTGTCCCTGAGCACCACCAAGAGGTTGGTGAATCATGATCCGTGCATTGGGAAGCGCCAGTCGCTTGCCTTTGGCACCTCCAGACAGCAGGAACGCTCCCATGGACGCTGCCAAGCCATAGCAGATGGTGACAATGTCCGGTGCCACCTGCTGCATGGTGTCGTAGATCGCCAGACCCGCAGTCACAGAGCCGCCTGGGGAGTTGATGTAGATCTGTATGTCCTTTTCGGGATCTTCCGCTTCGAGGAACAACAGCTGAGCCACAAGGGCGTCCGCTACCTGATCGTCCACACCAGTGCCGAGAAAGATGATCCGCTCGCGCAACAACCTTGAGTAGATGTCAAAGGCTCGGTCACCTCGACCGGACTGTTCAACCACCGTGGGCAAGACCCCGGGAGCTGCCTGAGGATGCTGTGAGACAGGTTGAATTCCCTGCCAGCGGTTCTGAATTGGATGGTGACTGCGGACGTCGATCACTCGGCAGCTGGCGGGCTTTGCATGCAATCTATGGCTGAAGATCAGGCTTCGGCGTCATCACTGTCCTTCTTGGCGCTTTTCGCCTTGGTGGTTTTTTTCTTTTCAGCGGGTTTGCCACTCTTGTCCGCGGCCTTCTTGGCTGTTCCCTTGCTCTCTTTGCCTGAGTCTTCAGGTGCCTTGTCGGTGACGGTGCTGTTGTCTTCCAGCCACCCCAGGAGCTTCTCCTGAAGCAGATCGTCCAACACGGCCTGACGAAGACGCTCGGGGTCGATGTCGCGTTCGCCGGCGAGTTGCTGCTTCACATCCTCGAGCTTGGCGTCGATTTCACCGTCTTCGACTGTGAGTTTTTCACTCTCTGCCAGGGCTGTTAAAGCAAGGCTTCGGCGTAGGCGCTCCTCCGCTTCAGGGCGCGAGGAGTCCATCAGGTTGCGGACCAGTTCGGGAGTGAACAGAGATTTCACATCCATTCCCTGCTGGGCAAATTGTCCAGCGGTCTGTTCCACCAGATTGCGAACCTCCTGCTGGATCAGGCTTTCGGGAAGCTCAACCTCCAGCTGTTCCACGAGTGCGGCCAGCAAGGCGTCGTGCCGGTTGCTGCGTGCGCGGCGCTCGGCGTCATCCTTCAGACGCTTTTCAAGGTCGCTGCGTAGATCATCCAGAGACTCCTGTTCGCTGGCCTGCTTGGCGAAGTCATCGTTCAGTTCAGGTAGCTCGCGGGTCTTGAGGTCTTTCAGTTCGATCTCAAAGTTGGCCTTGCGACCGCGTGCATCCTCCTTGGGATAGTCGTCGGGGAATGTGCACTCCACGGTTTTGCTGTCGCCGACCGCCATGCCCACCACGCCTTCAATGAAGCCGGGGATCATGCGGCCGTGCTCGAGGTCCACATCCATGGAATCGGCGCTGCCGCCCTCGATCTCACTGCCGTCGTCGCTGTAGCTGCCTTTGAATCCCACAACAGCGATATCTCCCTTCTCTGCTTTGCGTCCTTCCACGGGAACCACGGTGGCCAGCTGGCGGCGTGAGTCTTCGAGCATTTCGTCCACGCGGGCCGGGTCGTAGCTGACGCTCTCCGCTTCGGCCTTCAGACCTTTCGTGCTCTTCAGCTTCGGTGTGGGAGCCACATCGGTTTCCAGCGTGACCGTGATGCCTTCACCCGGTTTGAAACTCTCCAGCAGTTCATCGAAGCCGCCGCTCAGTTCAGGCTGGCCGAGAGCTTCGATGGTTTCTTGTTCGAGGGCATCGCGCCAAACGCTGTCGACCAATGTCTCCAGCGCTGTGGCTCGGATTCGCAGAGCTCCCAGCTGCTGCACCAGAACAGTGCGGGGAATCTTGCCTTTGCGGAACCCCGGCAGATTGACACTGCGGCTCAACCGCTTGATCGCTTCCTCGTAACTGGCTTCACAGCGTTCCGCAGGAACAGCGACCTCCACGGCCAGTCGGCTACCGGGACGGGAGGAGGTGGAAACCTTCAGGCTGGCGGCACTCATCGGCTGGGTCGCAGGTACAAGCAGCCCAACACATTAATTAAGTGCCTGACCAGCACCCCCGCGTAAGCTGCTTTGTAGGAAAAGCCACACCCTGGCTTCAAGTGTTCAGGGTCGTTGCAGCCGGTGGTTGCACCACCTGCCCGTCAGTCTCTGTGTCCCTGTCCGTTTGACCCCCGTTTACTCGTTACCGAATAGACCTCTAACGGTGGCCGTTCTTGGTGCCAGTGGTGCGGTGGGGCAGGAATTGCTTCAGCTGCTTCAGGAACGCAACTTTCCGGTTGGTGAGCTGCGTCTGCTGGCCTCTTCCCGTTCCGCTGGGCAGGTCTGTCAATGGAACGGAGAGACGATCACGGTTCAGGAAGTCTGCGAGTCCTCATTTCAGGGCGTTGATCTGGTGCTCGCATCCGCTGGCGGTTCGGTGTCGCGCCAATGGCGTGAAGCGATTGTTTCCGCCGGTGCCGTGATAGTGGATAACTCCAGTGCCTTCCGTATGGAAGACGGCGTGCCCCTTGTGGTTCCTGAGGTGAATCCGCAGGCTGCTGCTGAGCACAACGGTGTGATTGCCAATCCCAACTGCACCACGATCCTGCTCACGCTGGCTCTGGCCCCTCTGGCTGCAAAGCGTCCGATGCACAGGGTGGTCGTGAGCACCTATCAGTCAGCGAGTGGTGCCGGAGCCCGGGCCATGGAGGAGCTGAAGGATCTTTCCCGAGTAGTGCTTGATGGCGGCACACCCAAGAGTGAGGTTCTCCCCCACTCATTGGCTTTCAACCTTTTTCTGCACAACTCACCATTGCAGCCCAACAGTTATTGCGAAGAGGAAATGAAGATGGTCCATGAAACCCGCAAGATCATGGGTTTGCCGCAGCTTCGCTTCTCAGCGACGTGTGTACGGGTCCCGGTCCTGCGCGCCCATTCAGAAGCAGTCAATGTGGAATTCGCTGAGCCTTTCCCAGTGACGGAAGCCCGCGAGTTACTCGACGCTGCCCCCGGGGTGGAATTGCTCGAGGACCCTGCCAGCAATCGCTTTCCCATGCCGACGGACGTAACTGGCCGTGATCCGGTGGTTGTGGGGAGGATTCGACAGGACATCAGTGAAGAGAACGCTCTTGAGTTCTGGCTGTGTGGGGATCAGATCCGCAAAGGTGCGGCTCTCAATGCCATCCAGATCGCTGAACTGCTGTTGCCCGCCGCCTGAACGCCATGAGCACTTCTGCAGAACTCTCTCCCACCCCTTTTGGCCGTTTGGTGACAGCCATGGTCACCCCTTTCGATGCAGAGGGCGGCGTGGATCTGGCGCTCGCTGGTCGTCTGGCACGTCACCTGGTGGATGAGGGATCGGAAGGCCTAGTGGTGTGCGGCACCACCGGAGAATCCCCCACGCTCAGCTGGAGCGAGCAACTGAAGATGCTCGAGGCAGTGCGTCAGGCCGTGGGCCCTGGCGTTCATGTGCTGGCGGGAACCGGCAGTAACTGCACGCGTGAGGCGGTGGAGGCCACCCGTGAGGCGGCGGCAGCCGGTGCCGATGGTGCATTGGTGGTGGTTCCCTACTACAACAAACCCCCTCAAGACGGGATGGAAGCCCATTTCCGTGCCATTGCGGAGGCTGCGTCTGACCTGCCGTTGATGCTTTACAACATTCCCGGCAGGACAGGTTGCAACATGCAGCCGGCTTCAGTTGCCAGGCTGATGAATTGCGCCAATGTGGTGAGCTTCAAGGCCGCCAGCGGAACCACGGAAGAAGTCTCCCAACTACGACAGGCCTGCGGTCATCGCCTGGCGATTTACAGCGGTGACGACGCTCTCACCCTGCCCATGCTCTCGGTGGGCGCCGTGGGCGTGGTGAGTGTGGCCAGTCATGTGGTGGGGCGCCGACTGCGCAACATGATTGAGGGCTATCTGTCTGGTCAGAATGCGGTTGCCCTTTCGCAGCATGAGCAGTTATTGCCGCTGTTCAAGGCCCTGTTCGCCACCACCAATCCCATTCCGGTGAAGGCCGCTCTCGAGTTGAGTGGCTGGCCGGTGGGTGCTCCCCGACTTCCCCTCGTTCCACTGGAGCCCGCCATGCGCGCTGCCCTCTCCGAAGCCCTTGATGCCCTGCGTCAGACCTGACGCCAAGGCTGTTCACAGCGCTGATGTGCGCCTCCCTGATTGATTTTTTCCATACGCAAGCGAACCCATGACCGTCACAACTGCCCAAACCAAGCAACCCACCCTGAGAGTGATTCCTCTTGGAGGACTGCATGAAATCGGCAAGAACACCTGCGTTTTTGAATACGGCGATGACCTGATGCTGGTTGACGCCGGCCTCGCCTTCCCCAGCGATGGCATGCACGGCGTGAACGTGGTTCTGCCCGATACCAGCTTTCTGCGCGAAAACCAGAAGCGCATCCGCGGCATGATCGTCACCCATGGTCATGAAGACCACATCGGTGGCATCGCTCACCATCTCAAGCACTTCAACATCCCGGTGATCTATGGGCCGCGTCTGGCTCTTTCGATGCTCACCGGAAAGATGGATGAGGCGGGCGTCGCCGATCGCACCACCTTGCAGACCGTTGGACCTCGCGACGTGGTGAAGGTGGGTCAGCACTTCTCAGTGGAGTTCATCCGCAACACCCACTCGATGGCCGACAGCTTTTCGCTGGCGATTTCCACACCAGTGGGAACCATCATTTTCACGGGTGACTTCAAGTTCGATCACACCCCTGTTGACGGCGAGCACTTCGATCTGGCTCGGCTGGCTCATCATGGCGACAAGGGAGTTCTCTGCCTGTTCAGCGATTCCACCAACGCCGAGGTGCCGGGTTTCTGTCCTCCCGAGCGATCGGTGTTCTCCAACCTTGACCGTCACATCGCCGAGGCCGAGGGGCGTGTCATCGTCACCACCTTTGCCAGTTCCATTCATCGTGTGTCGATGATCCTTGAGCTTGCTCTCAAGAACGGTCGCAAGGTTGGCTTGCTGGGTCGCTCCATGCTCAACGTGATTGCCAAGGCCCGTGAGCTGGGCTACATGCGTGCTCCGGATGAGCTGTTTGTGCCGATCAAGCAGATCAACAATGTCTCCGATCGTGAAACCCTTTTGCTAATGACCGGCAGTCAGGGTGAGCCCCTTGCCGCGCTGAGCCGCATCTCCCGCGGTGAACACCCGCAGGTGAGAGTCAAGAGCTCCGACACGATCATCTTCTCAGCGAGTCCGATTCCCGGTAACACCATTTCCGTGGTGAACACGATCGACCGACTGATGATGCTGGGCGCCAAGGTGGTGTACGGCAAGGGAGAGGGCATTCATGTCTCTGGCCATGGCTTCCAGGAGGACCAGAAGCTGATGCTGGCTCTCACTCGTCCGAAATTTTTCGTGCCCGTGCACGGTGAGCACCGCATGTTGGTGCGTCATGCCAGGACCGGACATTCCATGGGCGTTCCTGAGGACAACACGCTGATCATTGATAACGGCGATGTTGTTGAGCTCACCGCAGACTCAATCACCAAGTCGGATCCAGTGAAGGCTGGTATCGAGCTGCTCGATCAGTCGCGCAACGGAATTGTTGATGCTCGCGTGCTGAAGGAACGTCAGCAACTGGCAGAAGATGGCATCGTCACGATCCTTGCTGCTATCAGCACCGACGGCGCCATGGTGGCTCCACCTCGCGTGAATCTTCGCGGTGTCGTCACCACTGCCGATGCCCGCAAGATGTCGCTGTGGACGGAACGCGAAATCAAGTGGGTGCTTGAGAATCGCTGGAAGCAGCTCACGCGCAACACCGGTGGCAAGGCCCCGGATGTCGACTGGATGGGTGTGCAGCGGGAGGTTGAGGTTGGCCTCAGCCGCCGCATGCGCCGTGAACTTCAGGTGGAGCCTTTGATCCTCTGTCTGGTGCAGCCGGCACCAGCAGGAACACCTGTGTATCAAGGCCGTGCGGACGCCGAACCGGATGACCGTCCAGCGCCCCGTGGACGTGGTAGTCGCCATGGCGGTGGTCATGGAGCTGGTCGGCACGGTGGTGGTGGTGGCCGAGATCGCAACCGCGAAGGCACTCCAGCGCGGGTGATCACGACAGCTCGCTCAGCTGCTGTTGAGGTCAAGTCGGCTCCAGCGAAGCAACCTGTGGTCGCAGCTTCGCAAGCCCCCGCGCCAGCCAAGGAGCCTGCGCCCGCTGCACCTACCTCTGCGGCGCCAGCAGTCGATCAAGATATGCCCACTGGCCGTACCCGTCGTCGCCGCTCAGCTGCGGCGTAGGGCTTTTCGTAGCCAAGACCATCGGCTAATGGCCTCGCCGCTGTCCGAGTTGTCCTCGGATGGCGGTAAGGCTCTTTCTGGAAGTTTCACCACGATCCTGCCTTCCGCTAAACGATTGCGGATTGTGTCGCTGATCTCCGTGTCGGTATTGGGCTTGGTTGCTGCGATTACGGCTTCAGTCGCTGACTTCTGGATGAGTTCATCGTCTGGTTCAGGTTCGGTTTCTGGCTCAGGCTCAGCTACGGCGTTGATCTCGATGGAGATTGTTTGGTCGAGACTGTCGTCTGATTGTTCGTCGTTGAGCTTGGTGATCACTGATGTTGTCTCAGGCTCAGGTTCCTGCTCACTAATGGGCTGAGGTTCGGTTTCTGGCTCAGGCTCAGCTACGGCGTTGATCTCGATGGAGAGCGTTTGTTCATCACCGTCGTCTGATTGTTCGTCGTTGTTGAGCCAGGGCATCGCGGTTGTGACGACGCTTGGCCGCACAGAGTCCACTGCGGGAGATGTCTCGTTGAGAAACGGGTCAGCCACTAAAGCAAGCGAGCCCTTGGTTGGTAGAGACTCCGTGAATCGGTCCTCACCTGGATCGCTCGCCTGCGTGGATCTGGTCACCGACTCACGATCGCTCCGGATCCGTTCCAGTCCCTGTTCCGCCAGTTCCCGCAGGGTGTCCTGTGGGTGACTGGCCAGCACCAGCTGGTAATGCTTTTCAGCTTGATCAGGGGCTTGAAAGCCGTAGAGGTCGACGTGGCCCGCCAGTAGAGCCACGAAGGCTCGCCAAGCCAGAACCGCATTCTGTTCAGCACCTTCTTCCGGTACTGGCTCCAGCTGATTGAGTAGTTCAACAGTGATGGATTGCGCCGTCTCAAAGTCACCAGCTCCGTAGGCCTGTTCAGCGGCGAGATAGTTGCTCTGGAAGTCGCCGTCCAAGTGAGTTCAGTTCCTGTCTTCCAGTTGTACCCAGTCCCGGCACCAGTGGAGTCGCTTCCGACCGGCCAGATGACGCTCACCGGGCGGTTGGCTTGGACCGATAGCTGTGCTCAGTT
This sequence comes from Synechococcus sp. AG-673-A03, assembly GCA_003211275.1. GTDB lineage: Bacteria > Cyanobacteriota > Cyanobacteriia > PCC-6307 > Cyanobiaceae > Synechococcus_C. The sequence continues at coordinate 13,157 of QCTE01000013.1, forward strand.
CTTCAAGCTGCCTGGCCGAGAGTGCTGACAAGCCCTGGGTCTGAAGCCATCCGTGCAAGAGCAGTCGTCGTGCTGAACCGGGGAGTTGTTGCAGTGGAGACCGTCTCAAGGCTCCGTCCTGTCGTTTCAGGTGGTCCAGACTCAGCGTCACCAGTGCGCTCTGGGTGTCCTGCAGCTGGGACACTCGCTCGCTCAGCTCAGCCATCCGCCTGCTGCAGCCGGGGTGCATGGCCTCCAGTACCGGCAGGACCTCCTGGCGGATGCGGTTGCGATCGAAGCGTGGATCACCGTTGCTTGGGTCTGTCCAGATCGGCAGTTTCAGGTCCTGGCAGATGGCGGCGGTGTCGTCACGGCTGAATTGCAGCAGTGGACGGACGAGGCGAATGTCATCCGTTGCCGCGTTATTGAGGGTCCGCTGCCAACGCAGGTTGCCCAGCCCGGCCAGATCCGTTCCTCTGCTGAGTTGCAACAGCAGTGATTCGGCTCGGTCGCTGGCGGTGTGTCCGGTCACGACCGTGCGGCAAGGGTTGGCAGGGCTGTTGAGGTTGAGCTGCTCACAGGCCTGATGCAGCTCGGTGTAACGCCATGCACGGGCCTTGGCTTCGCTGCCGGTGGTGCTGAACGTGCTGGTGCTGATCAGCAGTGGCAGCTGTTGCGTCTGGCACCAGCTGGCCAAATCGCTGGCAATGCGTGCCGACTTTGGATGCCAGCCGTGGTCTCCATGCCAAAGCTGCAGGGTCCAGTGGTGTCGAGAGGACAGATCCCTCAGCAGCCCCAGCAGAGCCATCGAGTCCTGACCGCCGGAAACCGCCAGCAACAGTGTTGCCCCTTTGGGCAGCAGCTGGGGATTCTTTAGAAGTTGGCGGTGAAGTCTGTCGTGCCAGTTCAGCCAAGGCTCGTTGGCTGTCATTGCTCTGAGTGAATGTTGCTTCGATCCTGCCCGTTCGTGCGGTGGGAGAATGCATCCATCTGATGTCAGAGCTTGATGTCCCGCCTTTCTCTGCTGCCTGCTGCTCTCCGCCGCAGCCTGGAACAGCGTTCCTCGCTGAAGGTGATCGCTGGTCTGATGAACTTCAATGCAGACTCGGTCGCTCGCGTGTCCCGCGCCGCTGGATTGGGTGGTGCGGATCTGATTGATGTGGCTTGTGATGCCGAACTGGTGAAATTAGCGGTTGAGGCCTCCGGTGGCCTGCCGGTCTGCGTGTCGTCTGTGGAGCCCGAGCAGTTTCCGGCCGCTGTGGCGGCAGGAGCCGCAATGGTGGAGATCGGCAATTTCGATGCCTTTTATCCCCAGGGGCGTGTCTTCGGAGCTGAAGAGGTGCTGGAACTCACGCGCCGCACCCGCGGATTGCTGCCTGAGGTGGTGCTGAGCGTCACCGTTCCCCATGTGTTGCCGATGGATCAGCAGGAACAGCTGGCGGTGGATCTGGTGGCGGCCGGTGCCGATCTGATCCAAACCGAAGGTGGCACCAGCGCCAAACCTTTCAGTGCCGGCAGCCTTGGCCTGATTGAGAAGGCTGCGCCCACTCTGGCCGCGACTCACAGCATCAGCGCTGCTCTGCAGCACGCCGGTGAGACGGCACCGGTGCTCTGTGCATCGGGTCTTTCGGCTGTCACCGTGCCGATGGCGATCGCAGCCGGCGCAGCCGGTGTGGGCGTTGGATCTGCGGTGAATCGCCTCGATGATGAGCTGGCCATGGTGGCTGTGGTGCGCGGTCTGCGTGAAGCCTTAGCCAGTGCGGTCACCAGCCGGGTCTGATTGCTGCAGACACGCGCGCGCCAATGGGCCCCGTAACGTGGGTGCCCCATTCAGGGTTTACAGCGCGAGGACCATGCCTGCCTACGACCTGACTGCGCCCTACACCCCCAAAGGTGATCAGCCGACGGCGATCACTCAATTGGTGGGGGGTGTGAATGGTGGTCGTCGTTATCAGACCCTTCTGGGTGCGACCGGCACGGGCAAGACGTTCACGATGGCCAATGTCATCGCTCAGACCGGTCGTCCTGCCCTGGTGTTGGCACATAACAAGACTTTGGCGGCACAGCTTTGCAATGAGCTGAGGGAATTCTTTCCCAATAATGCTGTGGAGTATTTCATCTCCTATTACGACTATTACCAGCCGGAAGCGTATGTGCCGGTGAGTGATACTTACATCGCCAAAACAGCATCGATTAATGAAGAGATCGACATGCTGCGTCACTCAGCGACGCGATCGTTGTTTGAACGCCGAGATGTAATTGTTGTGGCTTCCATCAGCTGCATCTACGGCCTGGGAATACCCAGTGAATACCTGAAGGCATCGGTGCAGTTTCGGGTGGGCGAGTCTCTCGATCTCCGTGGTTCATTGCGCGAACTGGTGAATAACCAGTACAGCCGCAACGACATGGACATCACCCGTGGTCGCTTCCGCGTCAAGGGCGATGTGCTTGAAATCGGACCTGCTTATGAAGACCGTTTAGTTCGGGTGGAGCTGTTCGGTGATGAGGTGGAGGCGATCCGCTATGTCGACCCCACCACCGGCGAAATCCTGCAGAGTCTTGAAACCATCAACATCTATCCGGCCAAGCACTTTGTGACGCCGAAGGATCGTTTGGACTCGGCCATCAAAGATATTCGGTTCGAGCTCAAGGAACGACTGGAGTTTCTGCAGACCGAAGGCAAGTTGTTGGAAGCTCAGCGCCTGGAGCAACGCACCACCTATGACCTGGAGATGCTGCAGCAGGTGGGCTACTGCAATGGCGTTGAGAACTACGCCCGTCACCTGGCCGGACGTGAACCGGGTTCAGCCCCGGAATGCCTGATCGATTACTTCCCCGACGACTGGCTGCTGATTGTTGATGAGAGCCATGTCACCTGTTCACAGCTACAGGCGATGTACAACGGCGATCAGGCCCGCAAGAAGGTGCTGATCGATCACGGTTTTCGTCTGCCCAGCGCAGCCGACAATCGGCCGCTCAAAGGCGAAGAGTTCTGGACGAAGGCTCGTCAGACCGTGTTTGTGAGTGCCACCCCCGGTGACTGGGAAGTGAAGGTGAGTGATGGTCAGGTGGCGGAGCAGGTCATCAGACCCACCGGAGTGCTCGATCCGATTGTGGAAGTGAGGCCGACGACGGGTCAGATCGATGACTTGCTTGGAGAGATCCGCACGCGGGCCGAGAAGCAGCAGCGGGTGCTGGTGACCACTCTCACCAAGCGCATGGCGGAAGATCTCACGGATTACCTGGCCGAAAACAAAGTGAGGGTGCGCTATCTGCACTCGGAGATTCATTCGATTGAGCGGATCGAGATCATCCAGGACCTGCGCCTGGGTGAGTACGACGTGCTGGTAGGTGTGAACCTGCTGCGTGAAGGCCTTGATCTGCCCGAGGTGAGCCTGGTGGCGATTCTGGATGCCGATAAAGAAGGTTTTCTGCGAGCGCAGCGTTCTTTGATTCAGACCATGGGTCGTGCAGCACGCCATGTGGAAGGCGTGGCGTTGCTCTACGCCGACAACATGACCGATTCGATGGCCAAGGCGATCGAGGAAACCGAACGCCGGCGCAAAATCCAGCATGCTCACAACGAAAAGCATGGAATTGTGCCGACGGCGGCCGGTAAAAAAGCCAGCAATTCGATTCTTTCGTTTCTGGAGCTCTCCAGGAAACTCAAGAACGACGGTCCCGATGCCGATCTGGTCCAGGTGGCCGGTAAAGCAGTTCAGGCCTTAGAGAATGACTCCTATGGCATGGCTCTCGAGGCCTTGCCTGAGCTGATCGACCAGCTTGAGGTCAAGATGAAAGACGCTGCCAAGAAGCTCGATTTCGAAGAAGCTGCGAACCTTCGCGACAGGATCAAGAAGCTGCGCCAGAAGCTGGTGGGTCAGAGCTGAGTTGCTGAGGTTCAGCTAGGCCACCAGAGGTGATTCGCTTCCTTTGGCGGCATGACGAGTGCTGCCGCCCAGCTTGAAGCCGGCATGCACGGCTTGAAGTGCTGCCACACCATCGGCCTCAGCGACCACGCAGCTGGTGCGGATTTCACTGGTGGCGATCATTTCGATGTTCACGCCTGCTTCCGCCAGAAAACGGAACATGCGACCTGCGGTGCCCGCCGTGGCAGGCATGCCTGCGCCCACGGCACTGACCCTGGCAATGGCTGGACCGTCTTCGAGCAGGGCTCCAGGCCACTGGGCCAGCAGAGCCCTCAGGGCGCGATCCGCTGCACTGCGGTCTTCGCGTTTCAGGGTGAAACTGATATCTCGGCTGCCATCGCTGTGCTGGCGTTCGGACTGGACGATGGCATCGAGGCTGATGCCCGCGTCGGCCAGCGCATTGCAGAGGGCTCCGGCGGTTCCGGGTTTGTCGGGAACATGGCGCACGCTGACCTGGGCCTGGTCCCGGTCGAGGGCTACGCCGCGCACTTCCGGCTCCCCTTCGCCGCTTGCGCAGGGATTCAGGCTGATCTGATCAGCCTCCAGTTCGAAGGCCTCCTGGGTGGCGTGAAGGGCTTTGCTGCCAACGTCGGCGTTGATCACACAGCTGACCTTCACTTCACTAGTTGCGATCACACGCAGATTGATGCCCACTCGGGAGAGGGTCTGAAACAAACCGGCGGCAATGCCGGGACGGCCCATGATGCCGGCGCCGCCGATGCTCAGCTTGCTCATCCCGGACTGGGCGACCAGCTCACCGCCCAGTTTCTGGATCAGGGATTCACAGATGCTGCGAGCCCTCTTCAGGTCAGTTTCAGCCACGGTGAAGGTGATGTCGTTGCTGTTGCCGTCGTGGGTGGCCTGGATGATCAAATCCACATTCACGCCACCCTCAGACAGGCTTTCGAACAGCTGGGCGGCAACGCCGGGTTGATCGGACACATGCGAGAGAGCCAGCACGGCTTGATGTTCCACCAGTTCGGCGCCGTCCACCGGTCTGCCCAGTTCCAGACCTTCGCGGCCAATGGGCCGCGAGTTGCGGCTGGTGAGTGTTGTGCCGGGTTCATCACTCCAGCTGGAGCGCACCACCATGGTGACGCCATAGTTGCGCGCGATCTCCACGGCGCGCGGGTGCAGTACGGCAGCGCCGAGGCTGGCCAGTTCGAGCATTTCGTCGCAGCTCACCTGAGACATCAGCTGGGCGTCTTCCACCTTGCGGGGATCGGTGGTGAGCACCCCAGGAACATCGGTGTAAATCTCACAGGCCTCCGCACCCAGGGCTGCTGCCAGGGCTACGGCTGAGGTGTCGGAGCCTCCACGACCCAGTGTGGTGATTTCGGCGGTGCCGCCGCTGCTCTGGCTGGTGCCCTGAAACCCGGCCACCACCACCACGCGACCTTCGGCCAGTCGGCTGCGCAGACGATCGGTGCGCACGTCGAGGATGCGTGCCTTGCCATGGGCGGATTCGGTCACGATGCCCACCTGGGGGCCAGTCATGGAGATGGCCGGCACGCCCAGCTCATGCAACGCCATGGAGAGCAGCGCAATCGACACCTGTTCACCGGTGGCCAGCAGCATGTCCATCTCCCGCTGGGGTGGATTGCTGCTGATGGCGTTGGCCTTGGCGGTGAGCTCATCGGTGGTGTGACCCATGGCCGAGACCACGATCACCAGATCGTGTCCTTCCTCCTTGCAGCTGGCGATACGCCTGGCCACGGCCTGGATGCGCTCCACGCTGCCGACGGAGGTTCCGCCGAACTTCTGCACCAGCAGGGCCATCCATGCCGCCTCATTTCGCAGGCGATTGTCTCACTGTGCTGCTCCCAGTAGCCCATCGCGGAACGCATCTCCGGGCTGGGTTCCACGTTTGAGTGCTGCTTCCACATCCAGCAGGCGGCCCAGCAGGTTGAGGCAGCGCTGGGGTGAACGCCCCTGCAGCTGTTTGCGCATGACATAAATGCGCTTGGGGTTGCCGATTCCCGCCGCTTTGGCGATCACCCCCACGTCCCGCTCCCCCTGTTGTTCCAGCAGCATCACCCAGAGCCAACCCCTGATCTGACCGGTGAGCGTGGCAACAATGCGCAGTGCTGGTTCGCCGGCATCGTTGAGGGCATCCAGCAAGGCAATCGCCTGGCCTGGATCGCCCGCCAGCAGTGCGTCCCCCACCTGCAGAGCGTTGGTGCTAACTCCCTCAATCAGGCTGTCAACAGAGTTGGCACTGATGCGTGCCTCTCCGCTGCTTTCAGCATGCAGAGCCAGCTTTTGCAGTTCCATGGTCAGCCTGGCGCTGTCGTTGCCGATGGCATCGATCAGGGCATCCACCGCACCGGGCTCCAGCTTCAGGTTCAGTTCCTCAGCGGTGCGTTCCACCAGCTGGCGCTGGCCAGCACCGTCCCAGACCGCCGGCAACTTGAAACTGCGCTCGCAGGCCTCTCCTGCCTTGATGCGTTTCATCAGGGCTTTGGTGGTGCGCAGACGACCGTCAGGTTTGGAGGGATGGCAAAGCAGCAGCTCTGTGCTTTCAGGGATGCCATCCAGAGAGGCTTCGAAGCGATCGGCCAGCTCGCTGGGACAGGCGTTGCAGAAGGGAGATCGCTGCAGCAGCACCACCCTGGAACCAGCACCGAACGGTGGTGTGCGTGCTTCTTCTAGGGCCTGTCTGGCCTGTCCCGCCTCGCTGCCATCCAACCGACTCACATTCACGCTCGCCCAGCTCGGATCCACCGCCTGCTCGATCAAGGCCTGAACCGCCCGTTCCAGCGCGGCGGAATCATCGCCCCAGAACAACTGGATCGGCATTGAGGCGTGTCGTCGGACAATGACGAAGTCTGCCCTGACTGGCAGTCCTCGTCAGAGCAATGTGCAGCAATGGCCGACCATCCGATCTTCACGGAAAGCATCCGCCGAATTCGGGTCTTGCTTGGGGAGACGGGACTCGATCCTTTGCAGCAGCAGGTGTTGGAACGCCTGGTGCACAGCAGTGGAGATCCAGGTCTGCAGCCGTTGCTGCGGTTCAGCGAGGGGGCCTGCAAGCAGGGGCTTGCAGCGTTGGAGGGCGGGGCAGCGATCCTCACCGATACGGCCATGGCCGCGGCTGCCGTGACGCCGATGGCCACGCGCACACTGGGCACCTCCGTGTGCTGCTTGCTCGACTGGGCACCTGCGGTTTCACCGCAAGACTCCACCCGTTCCGCCGCGGCGATGCTGAGGGCTTGGCCGGAGCTCACGCAGGCGGCCAGCGCGCAGGGTCAGCCCATGCCGGTGCTGCTGGTGGGCAGTGCCCCGACGGCTTTGGAGCAGTTGCTCGACCAACTGGAAGGCGGCGCCCCTGCCCCTTCGCTGGTGATCGGCATGCCGGTTGGCTTTGTGGGCGTCCCTGAAAGCAAGCGACGTCTGGCGGCGACGGCTCTGGCTCAGATCCGCCTGGAGGGAACGCGCGGTGGTGCAGGTTTGGTGGCTGCAGCCGCCAATGCCCTGTTGCGAGCTGCTCAGGCCGCCAGCTGATCGAGCACCTGCCGGGCCCGTTGCACAACGCGGGAGGGCACTCCTGCCAGGCGGGCGGCTTCGATGCCGTAGCTGCGGCTGGCACCGCCGATCTGCACCTGATGCAGAAACACCAGATCCTCGCCGGTTTCCTCCACCATCACCTGGAAGTTGGCCACGTTGGCTCTCTGCTCCGCCAGGTTGTTGAGCTCGTGATAGTGGGTGGCGAACACCGTGCGTGCCTTGAGATCGCCGGCCAGATGTTCGCTCACGGCCCAGGCGATCGAGAGGCCATCGAAGGTGGCGGTGCCTCGGCCGATTTCATCAAGAAGCACCAGGGATCGGTCGCTGGCATGGTGAAGGATGTTGGCGGTTTCGGCCATTTCCACCATGAAGGTGGACTGGCCTGCGGCCAGATCATCCACGGCGCCCACCCGCGTGAAGATGCGATCGGCAAGGCCGACCTGAGCGGATGATGCAGGCACCCAGCTGCCGATCTGGGCCAACAGTTGGATCAGGCCGATCTGGCGCAGATAACAGCTTTTGCCGCTGGCATTGGGCCCCGTCAACACGATCAGGTCGGTGTCAGCTCCCAAGCCAAGATCGTTCGGGGTGAAGGCAGTTTCCACCAGCAACTGTTCCACCACGGGGTGGCGGCCAGCGGTGATCTTGAGGGCGCGATCGTCGCTCAGTTGCGGAGCACACCAGCCTGCTGTAGCAGCCGTGTCGGCCAGGGCGGTGAGTGCGTCCAACCCCGCTATGGCACGGGCGGCCTCGCGGATTGGTGTTGCCATGCTGCCCACCTGGTCGCGCAGCTTGCAGAACAGCTCGTATTCGCGCTGAAAGGCCCGTGCCCGCAGCTGGAAGATGCGGCCTTCGCGCTCTTTCAGCTCGGGCGTGATGAAGCGTTCTTCGTTGGCCAGGGTCTGGCGGCGGATCCAGTGGTCGGGCACGGAGGACGCCTTCGCTTTGCTCACCGCCAGGAAATATCCAAAGGTGCGGTGGTACTGCAGACGCAGGTTGCTGATGCCGCTGAGCTCTTTCTCCAAACGCTCCTGCTCGGCCAGCCAGGCGTCCTGGTCATCGAGTTGATTGCGCAGGCCATCCAGCAGCGGATCCACTCCGTCGTGGATGAGCCCGCCTTCGCTGAGGGAGAGCGGCGGAGCGTCCACCAAGGCATGGCGAACGGCGGCTGCCAGTTCAGCGAGCGCTGGGTTGGGCGGCAGCAACGCCTCCAGCACCTGTGGCCATCTGTCCAGGGTTCCCTCCAGGCGACTGGCCAGTCGTGGCAGGCGTTCCAGTCCATCGGCGATGGCCACTAGGTCACGGGCGCTGGCATGACCGGCGCCGGCTCGACCCGCCAACCGTTCCAGATCTCCCATGGGCCTGAGCAGGCGCCGCAGGCTCTGGCGCAGGGGCCTCTGGTTCACCAGCAGACTCACCACACTTTGCCGCTCCCGGATGGCATTGAGGTCCATCAGCGGTGCTTCCAGCCAGCGGCGCAGACATCGTCCACCCATGGCGGTGAGGGTCTGGTCGATGGCCCAGAGCAGTGAGCCCTGGAGTTGCCCGTCGCGTTGGGTGGCCGTCAGCTCCAGATTGCGGCGCGTCTGGGCATCGAGCACCAGGGCATCGCCGGCCTGCACGATGCTTGGCACATCCAGGGGCACCCGTGTGGCCTCTTCGAGCGGCTGGGTGTCATTGACGTACTGCAGCAGACCACCAAAAGCTCTGAGGGCCAGCGGTAGTTCCTGCAGGCCAAGGCCATCCAGCCCAGCCAGCCGGTAGTGCGTGATCAGGGCTTGTTCGGCCTGGGGGCGGCTGAAGGGTGTGAGCGCCATCGGGCTGAGCCTCAGCCGTTCAGGACACCAGGCAGGTCGTTGCTTGGTGGCGTCGTCGCTGGCTGCCCAGAGCAGTTCCGAGGCCTCCAGCTGGGCCAGGTGCTGGTGTAAGGCATCGCTGCCACTGCGTTCCATCACCTGAACATCGCCCGTGCTCACATCGGCGCTGGCCAGACCCCAGCGCAAGGGTTGCTTGTTGCTGGCAGGTTCCACCACCACCGCTGCCAGCCAGTTGTTGCGGCGTGCAGCGAGCATGCCCTCTTCCAACACCGTGCCCGGGGTGAGCACTCGTGTAATTCCGCGCTTGAGCAGGGCCCCCTTGGCCGGGGTCGTCTCCAACTGGTCACAGAGCGCCACGGAGTAGCCGCGTCGGATCAGCTCAGCGCAGTAGCGCTCGGCGGCGTGATGGGGAATTCCCGCCATCGGCACGCGTCCGATCGCCTTGCCCCCTTCTTTGCCGGTGAGAGTGAGTTCCAGCACCCGCGAGAGCTCGACGGCGTCCTCGAAGAAGCACTCGAAGAAATCACCGAGTCGGTAGAGCAGCACGCGCTCAGGGTGCTCTGCCTTGAGCTCCACGTAATGGCGCAACATCGGCGTCAGCAGGGTCTGATCCACCTGGCTGTGGTGGGCCCAGGGAGGGGCATCGCTGTCGTCGCTGTCTGAGCCGGTCAGCTCCTCGACCTGATTGGACGCTTGGTCGAGATCACTGTTGTTGCCCTGTCGCTGCCTGGGGCGGGCAGAGGCATCAGCGCTGAGGCTGGCGTCAGTGAGCTCAGCCAGTGCATCCGCGCCCAAGGCCTCAGAAGCTCTGGTGGAGCTGGCTGAGGGTTGATCAGTCGGTTCCGGAGCGCCGAACAGATTTCCCTGCAGCGACTGCTCCTCGGGCTGGGGGCAGGTGCGGGGCATGGGACATCCGGAAGTGGCTGGATCGTACCGATGGTGTTCACCACAAGCTGTGAAGCTTGATGCGCAGACGACGAAGACGACTCTCCCTCACATGTGAGAATCTCCGAGAACGACCTGGCGTCGACCGATACACCATGCAAATCCTTAACACCCTCACCGTTCTGGCATTGGTGGTGATGTCCTTCGCGTTGATCGTGGCTGTGCCTGTCCTTTACGCCTCGAATGAGGACAGCGGCCGCTCTAATCGCTTGATCTTGCTCGGTGGCATCGCCTGGGTGGCCTTGGTGCTGGTGAACTGGGGCATGAGCTTCTTCGTGGTCTGAGACCAGGCCGACGCGCATCTTTTTTATCCAGTTCACGCCGGCCAGGTGTGAACATGGAATGAACGGATCAAGGCGTCATGGCCACCTTTGAAGGACGGTTCACCGATGTGCAGGGCCTGCGCGTCGCCGTCGTTGTTGCCCGATTCAACGATCTGGTCACGGCCAAGTTGTTGAGCGGCTGCCTTGACTGTCTTGGACGCCATGGGATTGACACCAGCGCAGACAGCACTCAACTGGATACGGCCTGGGTGCCGGGCTCTTTTGAGTTGCCTCTGGTGGCCCAGCAGTTGGCTCGCAGCGGTCGCTATCAGGTGGTGATCACCCTTGGAGCTGTGATCCGTGGGGATACGCCCCATTTCGATGTTGTTGTGGCCGAGGCCAGCAAGGGGATTGCCACCGTGTCTCGTGACACCGGTGTGCCCGTGATCTTCGGGGTGCTCACCACCGACACGATGCAACAAGCGCTCGAGCGGGCAGGGATCAAGAGCAATCTGGGATGGAGCTATGCCCTGCAGGCTTTGGAGATGGGTTCTCTTGTGAAGGCATTGCCAGCGGCTTGAACAGTGGATTGACCAACGGCCCCTTTGTGGTGCATGCTCATCGGGTCGTCAGGTGACATTCACCGGCTGGCCTGCGGATGTAGCTCAGTGGTAGAGCATCTCCTTGCCAAGGAGAGGGTCGAGAGTTCGAATCTCTTCATCCGCTTGTTGAATCATTGTTTTCGGATCAGCAAGTGCTGAGAGGAAACGTTGATGAATCCCATTTGCTCATAGAACCCATTGCTGTTGGTGGTCATCAGATACACCCGCTCCACCTCACGCAGTCTGGGAGAAGCCAGCAACGCTTCAACGACCCGCCGCCCGAGTCCACGACCCTGCAGGTCGCCGGCCACCACCACATCCCAGAGCACGGCCCTGTAGATCCCATCACTGCTGGCTCGCCCGAAGCCCACCATGCGTTTGCCGCGCCAGAGGCTCACAACCACCTGGCTGCCTTTGAGCATTTCACGCAGTTGTTGGCGGCTGCGGCCCTGGGCCCAGAAGGCGTGTTTGTTCAGTAACAGCCGAAGTTTGAGCAGACCGCGCGTCGGGCGTAGGTTTGGCCCCATCCCCATCAGGCGCAGGCCTGGGGCTCCTGGTGCATGTTTAACCAGATGGATGCGGGCCATGGTCATTTGATGCAGGCCTCATCATCCGTCTCCCTGTGTCCTCACTTGTTGTGTGCAACAAAATTCACCTGTTCCAAGGCTTTGATGCGCCGAGGTCATGACTTCAGTGCCTGATGAACAATGGCTGATTGAACAGCGGCCTCAACCCATCCAACAGCTGCTGCGCGAGTGGCCACCGGGGTATGGCGGGGTGGAACGGGTGGCTCACGAGTTGGCCATGGTATGGGGAGGGGCGGTCTGGAGTCTGGATGCGCAGGACCGCAGCCTGAGCGAACAGGACGCCATCGCAGCCCGCTACCCGCGCAGACGGCTTGCGCGGACTCCTCCCCTGGGGCGACTGGTCTTACCGCTGCCGTCGGCGCAATTGTGGTCGTTGTTGCGCTCGCACCAGCCTCTGCATGGCCACCTGCCCTCGATCGGGGTGCTGTTGGTTCTGCTGTTCGCTCGCCTGGTCCGTCCTCGGCGTCGTGTAACGGCCCACTGGCACTTCTTTTTTGAACCTGCTTCAGGATTCAAGGGATGCTTTTTTGGCGTCTACCAATGGCTGGCGCTCAGGTCTGTGTCCTGGCTCTCCGGGGTGATCACGACCTCGCCTTTGCTTCAAAAGGAGTTGGTGCGTTGCGGTTGCCGGCTTGAACGGGTTGCGGTGCTGCCCTGCTGCCTCAGCCACGACCAGGAAGCTGCGGCTCTGGTGGCGACGCATGCATCGGCCCAGATGCAAGACAACCCGGCGATGCGTGTGCTGTTCATCGGTCGCCTTGGCAGCTACAAGCGTCTGGATTGGCTGTTGGAAAGCTTGGCGAGTGTTGAGAGCTCCTGGTCACTGGATGTCGTCGGAGACGGGCCGCGGCGTGCTGACTTTGAAGCACTCAGCGCGCAGCTGATGGCATCGCGCCCTGATGGCGTGGTGCGATTTCATGGTCGCTTGCCTGAGGCCGACAAATTGAGCCAGTTGCTGGCGGCTGATCTGCTGGTTCTGCCCTCGGAAAGTTCCAATGAGGCATTCGGCATCGTTCAGCTGGAGGCGATGGCTGCTGGTCTGCCCGCACTGGCTTTTCAGCGTTGGCGCTCTGGCATGGGATGGGTTTGTCAGCTGGCTGATCTCGACTGGTCGCAGACGCCGGAGGATTTGCCGCATGTGCTGCAGAAGCTTGCTGATGATCCAGTTTTGCGACGCCATCTCGGCGTACAGGCACGCCTTCGTTATCAGCAGCTTTTCTGCCGCAGGATCTGGCTGGATCAGCTCCAAAGCTGGAGCAACCCGATGGATTGTTCCCAGACCCCGGTAGGCTTTCGGGCTCGAGGGTAGTAGCCAACACCATGCTCAAGCTCCTGCTGGGTGACCCCAATGCCCGCAAGCTGAAGCGGTATCAGCCGATTGTTTCGGATATCAATCTGCTGGAGGAGGAGATTGCGCCGCTCACGGATGACGAACTACGCGCCAAGACGGCTGCGTTTCAGGAGCGTCTGGCTGAGGCTGGCAGCCTTGAGAATCAACGCCCCATTCTTGATGAGATCCTGCCCGAGGCCTTCGCAGTGGTGCGCGAAGCCGCCAAGCGGGTGCTGGGCATGCGCCATTTCGATGTGCAGTTGATCGGCGGAATGGTCCTGCACGAGGGCCAGATCGGTGAAATGAAAACCGGTGAAGGCAAAACCCTGGTTGCCACGTTGCCCAGTTATCTGAATGCTTTAACAGGACGTGGCGTTCACGTGGTGACGGTGAATGATTACCTCGCCCGTCGTGATGCTGAGTGGATGGGCCAGGTGCACCGTTTCCTGGGCCTCTCAGTGGGTTTGATTCAGCAGGATATGGCTCCTGCCGAGCGCCGCATTAATTACGGCTGCGATATCACTTACGCCACCAACTCTGAGCTTGGTTTTGATTATCTGCGCGACAATATGGCCGCGGATATCAGTGAAGTGGTTCAACGCCAGTTTCAGTATTGCGTGATCGACGAGGTCGATTCGATTCTGATTGATGAAGCGCGGACGCCTCTGATTATTTCCGGTCAGGTGGAGCGTCCGCAGGAGAAATACCAGAAGGCTGCCGAGGTGGCGACCGCCTTGGTGCGTGCTGCGGAGATGGGCAAAGACGGTATTGACCCTGAAGGTGATTACGAGGTGGATGAGAAGCAGCGCAGCTGCACTCTCACCGATGAAGGCTTTGCCAAGGCCGAGCAGATGACGGGCGTGAATGATCTGTATGACCCTCAGGATCCCTGGGCCCACTACATCACCAACGCCCTCAAGGCCAAGGATCTGTTCACCCGCGATGTGAATTACATCGTTCGCGATGGTGAAGCCGTGATCGTCGATGAGTTCACCGGTCGGGTGATGCCGGGTCGCCGTTGGAGTGACGGACAGCACCAGGCGATTGAAGCCAAGGAAGAACTGCAGATCCAGCCGGAAACCCAGACTCTGGCGTCAATTACTTATCAGAACTTCTTCCTGCTTTATCCGCGCCTGGCAGGCATGACCGGCACGGCCAAGACTGAGGAAACTGAGTTCGAGAAGACCTACAAGCTCGAAACCACGATCGTGCCCACCAACCGGGTGCGTGCTCGTCAGGACTGGGTGGACCAGGTGTACAAGACCGAAGAAGCCAAGTGGCGTGCAGTCGCCCAGGAGACCGCTGAGGTACACCAGCAGGGCAGGCCGGTGTTGGTGGGGACCACCAGTGTGGAAAAGAGTGAGTTGCTCAGCTCCCTCCTGGCGGAACAGAACATTCCCCACAACCTGCTCAACGCCAAGCCGGAAAACGTGGAGCGGGAGGCTGAGATCGTGGCTCAAGCCGGCCGCTCGGGTGCCGTCACCATCGCCACCAACATGGCCGGTCGCGGCACCGACATCATCCTTGGCGGTAACAGCGACTACATGGCCCGCCTGAAGTTGCGGGAAGTGTTGCTGCCCCGGCTGGTGCGTCCGGAAGAGGGCCATCGTCCACCCGTGCCGTTGCAGCGCAGCACGGATGGGGGTGATGGCTTTGCCGCCAAAGCAGCGCCGGCTTCCGGGCCCCATGGCAGTGCCCCCAGCGAAGCCAGAGCGATTGGCAGCCTCTATCCCTGTCAGCTCACGGACAGCACGGATCAAGCTCTTGCTGAGCTGGCCAGGGATCTGGTTAAGGCCTGGGGCGATCGTGCTCTCACGGTGATCGAATTGGAAGACCGCATTGCCACGGCGGCAGAGAAGGCTCCCACCGACGATGCCCAGATTGCGGCTCTGCGTGCTGCCATCGCCATGGTGAAGGGCGAATACGACGAGGTGGTGAAGCAGGAAGAGGGCCGGGTGAGAGAAACCGGAGGCCTGCACGTGATCGGCACCGAGCGCCACGAATCCCGTCGAGTTGATAACCAGCTGCGCGGCCGCGCCGGGCGTCAGGGCGACCCTGGCTCCACTCGCTTCTTCCTGTCGTTGGGCGACAACCTGTTGCGCATCTTTGGTGGTGAGCGCGTGGCCGGTCTGATGAATGCCTTCCGCGTGGAAGAAGACATGCCGATTGAATCGGGCATGCTCACTCGCTCTTTGGAGGGGGCTCAGAAAAAAGTGGAGACCTACTACTACGACATCCGTAAGCAGGTGTTCGAGTACGACGAGGTGATGAACAATCAGCGCAAAGCGGTCTATTCAGAACGCCGCCGAGTGATCGATGGTCGTGAGCTCAAGAAGCAGGTGGTGGGCTACGGCGAGCGCACCATGAATGAGATCGTGGAGGCCTATGTGAATCCGGACCTGCCACCCGAGGAATGGGATATGGCTCAGCTGGTGAGCAAGGTTCAGGAGTTTGTGTATCTGCTTGAGGATCTCAAGGCCGATCAGCTGCAGGGACTCTCGATGGAGGAGCTCAAGGCCTTCATGCAAGAACAGCTGCGCAATGCCTACGACCTCAAGGAAGGACAGATCGAACAACAAAGGCCTGGCCTGATGCGCGAAGCCGAGCGCTTTTTCATCCTTCAACAGATCGACACACTTTGGCGTGAACATCTGCAGGCCATGGATGGCCTGCGCGAGTCAGTCGGTCTGCGCGGCTACGGCCAGAAAGACCCCCTAATCGAATACAAGAACGAGGGTTACGACATGTTCCTGGACATGATGACCAACATGCGTCGCAACGTGATCTATTCCATGTTCATGTTCCAGCCGGCACCGCCTGAAGCGCAGAGGAGCACAGTCGCTTGAAGTTGAGCCTGACTTAAAGCTTCAGGCGACCCAATTGATCTGAGCACTGCTCCGTCAACGCCATTCTTTGTTCGGTTTTTTTAGTTCCGCTGATTCAGGTGAGGTATCGAATTCCACATGCTGGAATAAAGGTCAGCTGATCAGATTCAGATCGATGGCGCGAAAAGGGATCATCCTGGCCGGCGGCAGCGGCACTCGGCTTGCACCCTTAACTTCGGCGGTCAGCAAGCAGCTGATGCCTGTTTATGACAAGCCGATGATTCATTACCCTCTCAGCACGCTGATGTTGGCTGGGATTCGTGATGTTTTGATCATCACCACGCCGCATGATCAGCCTGCTTTCCAGAGGCTTCTGGGAGATGGCAGCGCCTGGGGCATGTCAATTGCTTATGCCATTCAACCAAGCCCTGATGGCCTTGCCCAAGCGTTTTTGATCGGGGCTGAATTTCTGGATGGTGCACCAGCTGCTCTCATCCTGGGAGACAATCTTTTTCACGGTCATGAACTGATTCCCCAACTGCAGGATGCGGCACATCAACAACAGGGTGGAACAGTCTTTGCCTACCCAGTTCGTGATCCTGAGCGTTATGGAGTGGTTGAGTTTGATTCGGAAGGGAAGGTGCTGAGTATTGAGGAGAAACCAGAGCAGCCCCGCAGTCGTTATGCAGTGACAGGTCTCTATTTCTATGACTCCTCAGTGGTTGAACGTGCTCAACTGGTGCAGCCCTCAGCTCGGGGAGAGCTTGAGATCACCACTTTGAATCAGATGTATCTCGAGGATGGCTGTCTTGAGGTCGAATTAATGGGTCGTGGAATGGCCTGGCTGGACACTGGTACGTTCGATTCCTTGCATCAGGCGGGTTCTTACATACGTACGTTGGAACAACGTCAAGGACTCAAAGTGGGTTGTCCGGAGGAAGTGGCCTGGCGACAAGGTTGGATTGAAGATCGGCAACTTGAGGTTTTGGCGCAGCCCTTGCTCAAAAGCGGCTATGGCACATATCTACTGCAGATGCTCAATGAGGGGAATGGTGATCATGCTCTATTGCAGCGCAATATTAATCCCAGGTGATGATTGGTTTGAGTTAATTGGTTGGTGCTGAATTAATTCAGCAGGTCGGCTGGTTAGATCGCAGATGCCGGATGGAGTGCTGTCGGGATTTATAAGAATACGAAAGGCACAGAAATCCACAACGCGATGCAGGAATGCACCGGGCTGGTCAGCTGGCCAGACTCCTCCCCCAATGAAATAGACCCCGGGGAGAAGACCTGCTCCGAAGCTGAAAATGACCTCCCACTGGTCTCCGGCTTTGGGGGTGAATAGTTCTCCTGACATTGGGAAGGCCTGTCCAGTGATTCTCAACCCCTGGTTATTGGCGATATGGCATCCGCATCGCAATAATTGCGGATTGTGATCAGGCTCTGTGCTGTAACTGAAACGCAACTGAAATGCAGCTCCAAAAGTGATCTGATTGCATTCGCGGCCATCCGGGTACTCCACTGTCACTGATTCGATTGTGATTCCTTCACTGGGATAGATCTCGCGGCTTTGTGGGATCAGGTTGGGATCATGTTCTTCATCGGTTTCAGCGGAACTGAATTCGCTGTTAGTTGGATCGCTGTCTTGTGAATTGATTAATGCTTGCCTGCGATTGATGACTGCTTCCCATTGTTCATCGGGGGCATTGGCCAGTTGTTGATAAGTGGTCGTGATGACTGATGGCTGTCCAAGCAATTGTGGCTGTCCTTTATGCAGCAGCAGGGATACATCGCAATGCTGAATGATCTGTGCACAACTATGGGTGACGAGCAGGATTGATGTGCCTTGTTGTTTGAGTTGGCTCAGGCGTGCAAAACATTTTTTCTGGAACAGCTCATCACCGACTGCCAGAGCTTCATCCACGATCAAGATGTCGGGATCAATGCTCGCTTGAACAGCGAATGCCAGCCTTAAAGCCATGCCGCTGGAATAGGTCTTGACCGGTTGTTGAATGTGATCGCCGATATCAGCAAAGGCAAGAATCGAATCGAGGCGCATCTCGATTTCTTTTTGCTTGAGTCCAAGCAGAGAGGCATTGAGAAAAACATTTTCCATGCCTGTGAATTCAGGGTTAAATCCACTGCCGAGTTCCAGCAATCCGGCAACGCGGCCGCGGCAGCTCAGTTCTCCTTCCGTTGGAGTCAAGGTTCCGCACAGCATCTGCAGCAGGGTGCTTTTGCCGGAGCCATTGCGGCCGACAACTCCAAGGGTTTGTCCTCGGAGGAGTTCGAAATTCACGCTACGGAGAGCCCAGAATTCTTGATAGAACTGCCTTCGCTCACCGATGAGCCCCTGCAGCAGTCTTGCTTTGGGTGATGGAAAAACGCGGTAGCACTTTCCCAGGTTGTTCACGCTGATTGCGATGGAATCCGACATGGCAAGCGGGTTAAATCACGTCGGCAAAGCCCTTGCGCGCTTTTTGAAAAAGCCGGCAACTGAGCTCGCAGAATCCCAGGCTCAATGGAATGCCCAGTAGGAGGTACAACATCGATGGAGGTGTTCCCCGTACGAGCACGGCGCGTGTCGCTTCGATGACATGGACGAGGGGATTGAGTAGCAGCACAGGCTGCCATCGTTCGGGAAGGGCGCTGATTGGGTAAAACACAGCGCTGAGAAACATCAACACGCTCAGCAGAACGTTCACCAATTGCGGCAGATCCCTGAGGTAGACCCCTGCTGCTGACAGCAGCCAGGCCAAGCCCAGACAGCCGGCCAGAAATGGCATCCACACCACTGGCAACAGAAACGCAGTTGCTGGGATTCTGCCCGTGGCGAGAAGTTCAAAAACGGCCAGAACCACCAAGCTGGTGATGGCATGGAAGCATGCTGCACCAACGGCAGTGGCACTGAGGAGCTCCAGGGGAAACACCACTTTTTTCACATAGCTGGGCTGGCTCAGGATCAGCGTTGGAGCCTTGCCGATGCATTCCGAGGCCAGGTTGAAGACAATGAGTCCTGCAAACAGGTTGATCGCAAATCCCAGCGGCCCAGCTTGTTGCAGGTCAGGCCAGCGCGCTTTGAAGACTGTCGAAAACACAAAGGTGTAGACGGCCAGCATCAACATTGGTTGAAGAAGGGTCCAACCCCAGCCGAGCAGTGAGCCGCGGTACCGGCTCACAACTTCACGCTCGCACAGGCGCCAAAGAAGTTCCCTGTTTAGGTTCAAGGCTCGCCAGCTGCGCATTTTCATGACGGCAAAGCGCTCATCGAATTGAGCGGAAGCTTGTTGAGGTAATGCAGAAATGAGGGATGCCCGTGTTCGATGAGTAAAAACGTCCAGTTCTTGAGGTTGGGTTTCATCACAGGAAAGTTCTGTAGCACCATCAATTTTGCGGCTGTTTCTAGTGGGCTCACGAATCCCAACTGCGGCAGATTCAGGAAGACGTTGATGCAGTGTCCCATTGCCAGACTGCGCTTCAGCATTGCTTTCTTGCGCAGCGACCCATAGCCATTGGGATTGGCAGCTGGATCCACCTGTTCTTGGATGTAATGCGGTAGGCAGACGTTGACCCGCATTCCAGGAGTTCGACTGGGGAGGGCACTCTCTCATTCCCTTCTCTTCAGCGCCAGGTTTTGATTCAGCGTCGATAATTGTTGCGCTGTTGCGAGCACCCGTTGGCGGACGGTTTTCGATCATCCAAGTCCACGAACCGCAGGCCCTCCCCGCGCAGCGATAAGGGTCAGGGCGTTTCGATGTCGGAGATCCAACAGATTCTTCAGGTGCATGCCAAGGGTGATCTTGATGACCCTCTTTCCACCTATCGCGATCTTTATGTCCGTGGGTCTCGTGATCTTGGAGTCCTAATCAACCTGGCTCAGCTTGAGCTAGCTGCGGATCATCCCGATCAGGCTGTCCGTTATGGCCAGGCCTTCGTGGCCAAGAACGCTGACTTTGCTCCTGCCTGGTTGATGCTCGGTGTGGCCCAGCGGAGGCTGGGTCGACGCCGGGCAGCTATTCAGTCGCTTCGACAGGCGGTGACGCTTGATCCGCATCAACACGGGGCCTGGGTCAGTCTTTCGGTGGCTCTGCATGATTCAGGTGAGCTTGATGCCGCTTTGGAGGCATGTCACACGGCGCTAGGGCTTGATCCGGCATCGGCAGCGGCCTGGACCAATCTGTCGATGGTGCATCTGTCGCTCGCTCAGGTTGACGAAGCTCGCTCCGCAGCCGAGGAAGCAATCCGACTGGATTCGCAATTGCCTGAGGGGCATCTCAATCTGGGCAATGCCCTTCATGCCCAGGAGTCCTGGGTTGAGGCCATTAATGCCTTCCGCCAGGCCTTGGCCCTGAAGCCTGATCTGGTGGCGGCTCTTTCAAGTCTGGGCAATGCCCTTCGGGCTAATGATCAGCTGGACGAAGCCTTGACTGCGTTTGATCAGGCGATTGCCTTGAACCCAAACTATTTTCAGGCCCATTCCAATCGGGCGATCACCCTCAGGGCTCTGGGGCGCTCGCAGGAAGGCTTGACCAGTTGCCAGGTGGCCCTGAAGCTCTCGCCTGATTCGGCCGACGTGCACAGCAATCACGGTGTGCTCCTGCATGAGCTCGGCCTGCTGAAGCAATCCGAGCATGCCTACCGCCGAGCCATTGCCTTCGACCCCGAGCATTGCGAAGCCCAGTTTTCGCTCTCGATGCTCTTGTTGCAGCAGGGGATCTACAAGGAAGGTTGGCAGCGCTATGAGTGGCGCTTTGCCCATAACGCTCGCCACCCGATTGTTCAGGTGATTCCCGATGTATCGCATTGGCCCGGGCCTGAAGATGATCCGGTGGAGGAGTTGGTGCTGCTGCATGAGCAGGGATTGGGCGACAGTTTTCAGTTCCTCAGGTTTGCTCCGCTGTTGCGCCCCTTTGCACATCGATTGTTGTTCTGTGCACCCAAGCCCCTGGAGTCGCTCGTTGCGTCCTCTGAGCTGGTGGATGCTGTCCTTCCTTTGAAGGTCAGTGCCGATCAATTGCAGGTTGGTGCCAGAACGTTGCCCTTGATGAGTGTGCCGGGGATTCTGGGTTTGGAGGCTGAGGAGTTCGCAGCTGCGGTGCCTTATTTTCCCGTCGAGCAGCAGCGCTGTCATCTCTGGCAACAGCGCTTGCAGATCGAAGCCTCTTCCAGTGAGCGGTTCCTGATTGCGCTCAATTGGCAAGGCAATCCGGACCATGAGAAAACAACCTCCAGAGGACGTTCGATTCCTCTGGAGGCACTGGCCCCCCTGGCATCGCTTCCTGAAGTGCGCTTTGTCTCACTGCAGAAGGGTTTTGGTTCTGAACAGCTGGAGTCGTGCAGTTTCCGGGATCGTTTTGTGGCGTGTCAGCCGCAGGTCGATGAGGCCTGGGATTTTGAAGACGCCGCTGCTCTGATGCACTGCGCAGATCTGACCATCAGTTCAGATACGTCCGCTGCCCATCTGGCTGGTGCGATTGGTGCCACGCTCTGGATCCTGTTAAAGCATGTTCCCGAGTGGCGTTGGGGACTGTCTGGATCCACGACGCCCTGGTACCCAACGGCGCGGTTGTTCCGGCAGACGCAGGCCGATGACTGGTCAGCTCCAGTGGAGGAAATCCGTGCTGCTCTGATTGCAGGGATACTGAGCTGATCCAGAGTTTTGCTTGTATGAACCTGCTGATTCCCGCTTCAGTTGGTGAGCTGATCGACAAGATCACGATCCTGGAGATCAAGGCGAAACGCATCGATGACTCAGCCAAATTGGCCAATGTCAATAAAGAGCTGCATGCTCTGATGGCGGTGGTTACTCAACAAGGCCTTGGTTATCCCACTGGAGCTCTCGCAGAGCTGGGCCGTCAGCTGGCCTCGGTGAATCTCCAGCTCTGGGAGATCGAAGACGAGATTCGAGACTGTGAGCGTCAAGCCTGTTTTGATGATCGTTTTGTTGACTTGGCACGCTCGGTGTATCAACGCAATGACGAACGTGCGCGGATCAAGCAAGTGATCAATGCAGAGTGTGGATCCGCTTTGGTGGAAGAGAAAAGCTATGCGGCGTATTAAGCGATGATCGGTCGTGGTTTGAGGGATCTATGCGAGCCGAACGCTTATCAACAACTGCGGGAGTTGAGATCAAGGGTCCTCTGCTGATTAAGCCGCGTGTGTTCGGTGATGCACGTGGCTTTTTTATGGAGAGCTGGAATCAGCAGGTGTTCGCATCGGCCTTGGAAGCGGACGGTCAGGCTGCGGCTGTCTTTGTTCAGGACAATCACTCACGCTCAGCGAAAGGTGTGCTGAGGGGTTTGCACTATCAGGTTCCTCCCCATCCTCAGGGAAAACTCGTGCGCTGCGTGCTGGGAGAGATCTTTGATGTGGCTGTGGATCTGCGCCGAGATTCCTCCAGCTTTCGTCACTGGGTTGCTGCACGTTTAAGTGGTGAGAATCACCAGCAACTCTGGGTTCCTCCAGGTTTTGGCCATGGTTTTCTCACCCTTAGTGAGCACGCGGAAGTGTTGTACAAAACCACAGACTTCTGGAATCGCGAGTGTGAGCAGGCTGTCCGCTGGAATGATCCAGAGATTGCCATTGCATGGCCTTCTGATGACGGGCTTCAACCCCAGCTCTCAGAGAAAGATGCGGCGGCACCATTACTTGTGGACCAGACATGCGTGTTCTGATCACAGGGGCCCGCGGGCAGCTCGGTCAGCAATTGGCCCAGTGTGTTCCGCAATCGGTCGATGCCAGATTTGTTGGCCGAGCTGAGCTTGATCTTTCCGATTCACAAGCTTGTGCTGAAGCAGTAGAGAACTGGAAACCCGATTGGCTGATCAATGCCGGTGCATACACAGCGGTGGATCAGGCTGAGTCCGATCAGGATGTGGCTTCTGCCGTCAATGCCGGCGCTCCGCAATCATTTGCTCAGGCCTTGCATCGCTGCGGTGGTCATTTGCTTCAGGTGAGCACGGATTTTGTCTTTGATGGTGCGCAGGGGTTTCCCTATCAAGTGGATCAGCCTGTGTCTCCGCTGGGGATTTATGGATCCACCAAAGCTGATGGTGAAGCGCGGGTTGCTGCTGCGCTTCCAGTTGATCGTTTCTGCATCCTGCGCACGAGCTGGGTCTATGGCCCGGTGGGCCGAAATTTCATGCGCACCATGCTGAACTTGCATGCTGAGCGGGATCAGCTGCGGGTTGTTGACGATCAGGTGGGATGTCCAACGGCAACAGTGGGGCTTGCCTTGGCCTGTTGGCGCACTTTGGAGCGACAACAGTCTGGAGTGCGCCATTGGAGTGATGCTGGAGCCGCAAGTTGGTACGACTTTGCAGTGGCCATCGGTGAGCTGGCGCAGATGAGAGGTTTGATTACTTCGGCCGCTGCAGTGGAACCCATTCCTGCATCGGCCTATCCAACGCCGGCGCGCAGACCTTCCTATTCCTTACTGGAGTGCAAGGGCACACGAGCAGCTCTGGACTTACCGGCAGTTCACTGGCGCGAACGTCTCGATCAGGTGATTCGTTCGATGGTTCAGCTTTAATTGGTATCAATTGAAGTGTTGGCTTGGCCTGGCAGGAACCACGCCACAAATTGCTGATCTGTGCTGGCTTTGATCTCCTTGGTCTGATCGCTTTCGCTGTGCTGATTGCGGCGTTCAAGCCTCTGCCGCTTTGGCCACAGATCGACTGGTTGGTGCTGCTGGCCTTCCTTTATCTCGGTTTGGGGTGGTTGTTCGGTAGCTACACCGTGTTGCGTTGGAGAAGCCTGCCAACGCAGTCGTTGCTTCAGCGTGTGCTGGTGACCGGTGTGATTGTCGCAGTGGGAATGGCTTTGTTGCGCCAGATCGTTAACCCCCCTGATCAGATCTGGCTGGTGCATCGCAGCACGCAGATCCTGTTGTTACCAACGCTGATGCTCTGGTCAGCCCTATGGCGAGTGTTGCTGCGTCGTGGTGTGATTGTTCCTGCTCCACCGGCATGTGTGTTGGTGAGTGATGGAGATGAGCGCTCGATCGTTCGCGATGTCTGGCAGCGCACTCCACCGCGTGAGCCCCTGCAGGAGCTTGCGTTAAGAGATGTGGTGACTGTTCCACCACCTTTGGTGGTCGCGGTGGGTCATTCGCTGCAACGCAATCCTGAGCAGCTGCGTTTACTTGCGCAGCTGGAGAGCAGAGATCCTCGTGAAACGGTGCTCACAACTCCATTGGCTTTGATTGAACGTCAACTTGAGCGACTGCCACCTCGCCTGTTGCCCGAGCCCTGGCTGCAGTTCGCAGAGCTTCCCAGTAACCGCATGTTCAGCTTTGAACGTCAGTTGAAACGGGTCGCCGACCTGATAGTGGCGTTGGCTTTGCTGGTGGCGACAAGTCCATTGATAGTCATGGCCATGTTGTTGATCTGGCTGGAAGATCACGGTCCTGTTTTTTATGTTCAGGGCCGAAGTGGGTGGCTTGGTCAGCCATTTCGTGTGTACAAATTGCGCACCATGACGGTGGCTTCATCGCTTGCTGATCCTCACTGGACAAAGCCTGGTGATCAACGAATCACTCGGGTTGGAAAGTGGTTGCGCAAGCTGCGTCTTGATGAATTGCCGCAACTCTTTAATGTGCTTCGCGGCGATATGAGCCTGATTGGTCCACGACCAGAATTGCCTGAATTTGAGGAGGCACTTGAAGAACAAATCCCTCATTATCGTAAACGACATTGGATGCGTCCAGGGCTCAGTGGTTGGTCGCAGGTGTGTGCCCCTTATGCGGCGAGTGTTGACGACTCTGAACTCAAATTGTCATACGACCTTTACTACCTCAAAAACTTCAGTATTTGGCTCGATCTGATCATTCTGTTCCGCACCATCAAAACGGTGTTGAAAGCCAGCGGTCGTTGAAGATCAGATGCCTAGGTTTCGAGTGGCGACTTTGCGGATCAACTTCAGCTGACGCGGCAAGCACTTATCCAGGCTGTAATTTTTGATTGCGTCTTTTCTTGCTTGTGCGCCAAGTTTTGCCGCCAGTTTACGATCTCTTAAAAGGTGATCAATCTGCTCGGCGATCCTTTCTGGAGCGAAGAAATCAACAAGAAGTCCATTGTGCTCATTTTCAATCACCTCCATCACCGGTAGAGTACTTGAGCCCACAATGGCGCAGCCAGTGCTCATCGCCTCCAATAGGCTCCAGCTCAGCACGAAGGGATAAGTGAGATAGACATGTGCCTGGCT
>QCTE01000014.1 GCA_003211275.1 Synechococcus sp. AG-673-A03
GCCGTGGTGCATCGGCTGCGCATGATGGAGGCCGCCAACCCCGAGCTGAGCTGGGGGGATATGGCCTGCTTGTATCGCACCAATGCCCAGTCGCGGGCACTCGAAGAATCACTGGTGCGCTGGCGGATCCCCTACGTGGTGGTGGGTGGTCTGCGCTTCTACGACCGGCGTGAGATCAAGGATGTGCTCGGCTACCTGCGCCTGATGATTAACCCGGCTGATACCGTCAGCCTGTTGCGGGTGATCAACGTGCCCAAGCGGGGCATCGGAAAGACCACGATCCAGAGACTTACCGATGCGGCCAACCAACTGGGAATTCCGCTCTGGGATGTGGTGAGTGACCCTGAAGCGGTGCGCTCTTTGGGAGGACGTTCGGCCAAAGGGCTGTTGCAGTTCTGCGAACTGATTAACGGTCTGCGTGAGCGCGTTCACAACATGGCGCCATCAGAACTGATTCAGCAGGTGATGGAGCAAAGCGGCTATGTGAGCGAGCTGATCACTGAGGGCACCGATGAAGCCGAAGAACGCCGGCGCAATTTGCAGGAGCTGGTCAATGCCGGTTTGCAGTATCAGGAAGAGAACGATGAAGGTGATCTCGAAGGCTTCTTGGCATCGGCTGCCCTGGCCAGCGATGCCGACAGCAAAGACACCGCCGCAGACCGGGTCACGCTGATGACTCTGCACAGCAGCAAGGGCCTGGAGTTTCCTGTGGTGTGTCTGGTGGGCATGGAGCAGGGACTTTTCCCGAGTTATCGATCGCTGGACGATCCAGCGTCGTTGGAGGAGGAACGACGACTTTGTTATGTGGGCCTCACTCGAGCCAAGGAACGGCTGTTCCTGTCCCATGCCAGTGAGCGTCGCCTTTGGGGAGGGATGCGTGAACCGGCAGTGCCCAGTGTGTTTCTGTCTGAATTGCCAGAAGGGCTGGTGCAGGGAGAAATCCCCCGTTCCGGAGGCGCAGCAATCCGCCGTGAACAGCGTTTGGATCGGCTCACTCGTGTTGATCGTGACAAGCCCAGCAGCAGCAGTGCTCCGGCCAACGCCGTGCGTCGCCGTCAGGCGGGGCCGGCACCCGGCAAAAGCTGGAGTGTGGGCGATCGGGTGATGCACAGCAGCTTCGGGGAAGGCGAAGTCACACATACCTTCGGTAGTGGCGAGAAGGTTTCGATCGCGGTGAAATTTGCCGGGATGGGGCCCAAGATCCTCGATCCGCGGCTGGCACCGATTGAAGCTCTCGACAGCTGATGTCGTTTTGACTCAGAGCTTTTCCACGCTGCCGATGTCTGTCCAGGGGCTTTGAGGCTGAGACGTCAGCTGATGAGCGATGTCGGCTTGCACGCTGATCAGCAGCGGTCCGCAGGTCTGGGGATCCACCAGCAGTTCAAGCAGGGCTTGATGTTGCTTGCTGCCTGGATCGATGCCTGCCAGCTGCAGATTCACTGAGCCGTTGTCCAGCCAGCCCCAGGCTCGGCGGTTGGCGGGGGCCAGGCTGCTCGCATAGCCCTTGGCCAGTAGCGAAAGAGCTCCGGTGAGTGCAGGGACCTCGGGGCCGTTGATCACCACGTTCAGGCTCGGATTGCGCAGCATTTCGCCCAGATGGCCCAGCAGCCCGAAGCCGGTGATGTCGGTCGCCGCATGAATGGCATTTGGATGCTCGGTTTGCAGCTCCAGAAGCCCTTCCAGCAAAACGTGTTGGCTGGTGCTCATCTGTTCAAGCGCTAAATCCAAATCTGGAGCTGGAGCAGCACCGGTCATGGCCGCGGCGAATAACACTCCGGTGCCGAGTGGCCGGCTGAGTAGCAGTCTGTCTCCAGCCTGAAGCCCTGCTTTGGGCCAGAATTTTTCATGGGCTTGGCCGCTGACGCTCAGCACGACCTGCACTGCCCGGCTGAGCGGCGGTTGGGTAAGGCCATCGCGAGCCTCCAAGGTGTGACCACCAATCAGCTGGGCGCCCTGGGGATTCAACGCTGAACGGATGCCCGCCAGGGTCTGGGCCAGCAGGGTTTCTTGAGTGGATTCAGTGGTTTGGGGCAGGGTGACCACGGCCTGGGCAGCCAGCACGCGCGCGCCGCAGGCCCAGAGGTCGGAGCATGCATGTATGGCCGTGAGTCGTCCATTCAGCCAGGGGTCACTGACCAGGGCTGGAAAACCATCCACGCTTTGCAGCACCGCATTGGTGCCCGCGGCGGCATTCAACGGCAGCACTGCAGCATCCTCAGGATCTGTTCCCAGCGCTGCGATGCCGGCTTGCTGCAGAGCACCCTCCAGGGGGCCAGCAGGAAGCTTGGCGGCACAGCCCCTGCAGGCCATGGCTTTGGCGCTGTTCATGGATCCGCTGCGCTGGAACATGGCCATGAAGCGCGCATCAATCGCTCTTTTCCAGAGCCAGAGCAGGGGGTGAGGGCCAACCAGGCGTGATCCTCGTATTGCCCAAGCTGTGGGTTGACCGTTGTTGAAACCGCCGAGCAGTTGCAGTGCCTGGCGTTGGGGGCGCCAGCGTCGCAAAGGACGACCATTGCAGAAGCCTTCCAGGTTGCGGGCCAATGGTGCTGCGGCTCGCACGGCCCAGACGCCGGACGGGGCACGCGGGTGTGCCTCGATCACAGCGCAATCACCTGCGGCGAAGAGCTGGGGCTGTCCAATTACCTGGAGGCTGGCTTCGGTGTGGACCCGACCGCTGTTGGGGCAGCAGGGAAGCCCGCTCTCTGCCAGCCATTGGGGTGCTCGGCTGCCGGTACAAATAAGGCCGGGAGTTGTCTTGAGCTCTCCTATTGGATCCAGCTCGCTTGTCTCAAGGATCTGGATAGAGGCTTCCCGGAGAGCCCTGATCAAGACTGGTTTCAGATGCCCGTGCCGGATCCGCAGCACAAGAGGTCGCCTGGGCCAGCGCTGCCTAAGAGCGAACACCGTCTCAACTGCGGCCAGGCCGCTACCGACCACCTGAAAAGGCGAGCTTGCATCAGCCTGCTTGCCAATATTTTCGTCTTGCTCTGCCAGAAAGGCCAGTGCTGGTTCCAGCGGTTTGATCGGCACTAGTCCAGGAGGTGGCGCTGGAGTGGCTGGAGTCACGGCGCCCAGATTGAGGCTGAGGTGCTCGTAAGGCAGTGCCGGGCGTTGATGCAGTTGCAGTTGCTTGTTTTGGAGATCCAGACCGGTGATCTCGGCCACCACCAGCGCCACGCCGGCCTGATCGGCCAAGTCGCGCAGGTCGACTGCCGCCTGGTCGCGTTGATAGACCCCTGCAATCAGCCCAGGCACCATCCCTGAATAAAGAGCGCTACTGGTTCGGCTCACCAGCGTGATCAGTTCGCTGGGGCGCTTGTTCGGTTGCATGGCCCAGCGGCGCAAGACCAGCGCGTGGCTGTGCCCGCCACCGGCCAGCACAAGACCAGTCATCCGGGTTCGTCGTAGCCATCTGGATTGGCCGATTGCCAGGCCCAGCCGTCTCGGGAGATGTCGTCGAGGCCGCGTTGCGTTCGCCAGCCGAGCCGTTGAAGAGCCAGGGAAGGATCGGCAACCGTGATGGCGGCATCACCTGCTCGTCGAGCCACATGCTCGTAGGGCACTTGTCGACCGCTGGCGCGTTCGAAGGCATGCACCACCTCCAGCACCGAAGCTCCCTGACCGCTGCCGAGATTGAGGGTGAGCAGTTGAGCGGGTTCAGCGAGTAAGCAGTCGAGGGCCGCGCGGTGGCCTTCCGCTAAGTCCATCACGTGGATGTAATCACGAACACCGGTGCCGTCATTGGTGGGCCAGTCGCCACCAAACACCTGGAGAGATTTGCGTCTGCCAACGGCCACCTGACTCACGAAGGGGAACAGGTTGTTGGGGGTACCAAGAGGATCTTCTCCGATCTCGCCGCTGGGGTGGGCTCCCACTGGATTGAAGTAACGCAGGCAGGCAATGCGCCATTGATTGGGAGCACTGGCGGCCAGATCATGCAGGAGTTGTTCAACCGCTGCTTTGGAGTGGCCGTAGGGGTTGATTGGTTGGATGGGGGCTGTCTCTGGGATCGGTACGCATTCCGGGTACCCATAGAGCGTGGCGCTGCTACTGAACACCAGGGTGCGGCAGCCATGGGCGTCCATCGCAGCCAGTAGACAGCGGCTGCCTGTCAGATTCACGTCCCAGTAACGCAGCGGTACACGCATCGATTCACCGACGGCCTTTAGCCCGGCGAAGTGGATCACAGCATCGATAGGAGCGCCCGCTGAAGCTGACTGGGCAAAAAGATTGTCAAGGCCGGCCGGATCGCGGATGTCTCCCCGTCGAACCTGCAGGCGGGCTTGGCAGGACTGGTTATCAAGCTGGGCGAGTGCAGACACCCGTTCCAGGGCGAGCGGGGTGCTGTTGCTGAAGTCGTCGAGCACCAGCAAGTCGTGACCTGCCTGCAAGAGCACGACACAGGTGTGGCTACCAATAAATCCAGCCCCGCCTGTGATCAGCAGCCGTGCCATTGATCATGCTCTACAACTAATCGAATCTATTGGCCACGGATGACGGCCAGAGATTCAGAGACAACAGGCATGAGACTCTGATCGAATGAGGGTTTTGATTTTCACGTCCAGCGGCGGCACGGCTCATGACGCTGCCGCCTATGCGTTGCAGGCCTGGCTCAAGCGCTGGGATCCAACCGGTGAAGTGTGGGTTGAGCATGTGCTGGAAAACGCCAGCATTTTTACCCGTGCAGGAGTTGCTCTCTACAACTGGATTCAGCGCCATGGGCCCTGGATGCATCAGATCTATTGGCGTGTTGTGGAGTGGGAAGACGTCACCAAGCCAGGAACGCTGCTCGCCGGACGTTTTTATGTGATCCGTTTACTGCGGCGACTGCAGCCGGATCTGTTGATTTCCACGCACCCCCATATCAACCGCGGTCATTTCGATCTGGCTCGGAGGGTTCTTCCAGGTCTGCGCTGCATTAGTTGCTGTACGGAGTTGGAGGGTGGCTTCGGATTCAGTCGCAACTGGCTGACGCGACGGGCCGAAGCGTTCTGGACCCTCTCCCAGGAAGTCAGCGATGACGTGCGCCGTCGTGGCTATCGCGCCTTGCCGACCCCGGCGCTGGGTCCTTTGTTCGATCCCGCGTTTGAGGAGGAGCTAGAGCGAGAGATTTCGGAGAGTGACGTCGAGCAGCTGCCACTCCTGGTGCTGGGAGCTGGGGCCAATGGTGCCAACAACCACATTCGTTTGCTGGAGACCCTTCTGCCGTTGGCTGGGAAGATCAGGGTTGTCGCTCTATGCGGCCGTCGGCAGGCGGCATTTCGGCAGGTGCAGGTCTGGGCAGGGCAGCATCCTCAGCTGAACGTTGAGCCGTTGGCTTTTCAAGGCCCAGCAGCAATGGCATCGCTTTACAGAACAGCCTGGGCCATGGTGGCGCGGCCAGGGGCACGAACATCCACTGAAGCTCTGGCCTCTGGTTGTGTGCTGATTTTCAATGGCTTTGGCACAACAATGCCTCAGGAATTGTTGGCTCGCCGCTATTTCCAGGCCCGCGACATCGATCGCTGTATCCGTCAGCCCAAAGACCTTGTTGCCTTGTGTCGGAGCTGGCTAGAGCAGCCGCACCAGTATCAACAACTCAAGGCAAGAATGCAGCTTCACCGACTTAGCGCCGATCGAGAAGCGATTCGTCAGCTTCTCTTCCATGGTCCAAAGGCACTGGTCTGATGGGGTTGCAGTCGTTTTCGTTGCTTTTCTAATTCTTCTTAGATCTGTCCAGTGGCCAAGAGATCCAGTCGCTTGTTTCGCTATCTCTGGGGCGGCCAGCTGATTTCCAATCTGGGAACTCAGACGAGTCTTTATGGAATCGGGCTTTGGTTGTTTGCGCAGTCGGGCCAACTCCTCGACTTTGGCTTGGTGGCCATGGTGGTTCAGGCGGCGCGTTTGCTGGCGTTGCCGCTTTTTTTGCGTGTTTTCCCGGCATGGCCTCCAGGCCGTTTGATGGTGCTCTGCCATGCCACAGGAGCGGTGTGCACGGCCTTATTGGCTGTTGTGTTGCTCGGCTCTTCAGCTGATGAGCCGCCTTGGTTGCTCGGCGTTTTAGCGATTCAAGCCTTGGCCGCTGTGGCTGAAGCCATGTTGGTGGTGCGTCTCTCCAGCCTGATTCCGCTGCTGATCTCCGATCAGGAGCGTTTACAGCGAGCTAATGGATTGTTCGCCACCGTGGACGGTTTAGTGATCACTATGGCTCCCTTCCTGGGGAGCTGGCTTGTCGCCAGCCAGGGCCTGGGAGGGGTCTTGCTGCTTGATGGCATCAGTTTTTTGTTTGCCCTGCTGAGCGTTGTGGTGGCTCCCTGGTCGCAATTCAGGCAGCAGCTCGATTGCGCAGCACCGGGCGAATTGAATCAGCTCATGGCTCCTCGCACGTGGAATCGATTGCGTGCGCTCTGGCAGCGTTCATGTCCAGCGCGCTCAGCTCTTGTTTTCACTGCGCTCACAGCCTTTGTCTACGCCTCATTGGAAGTGCTGTTCCCTGCTTGGGTGGCGCTGGCCTATGCGCCTGAACGGATGGGTTGGGTTCTGATCACTGGCTGCTTGGGGTATTTGATCGGGTTTGCTGGCTGGCGATGGCGGTTGGGGCAGCACTGGCGAATTGTTTTGCCCTTGAGCCTGATGATCCAGGCGTTGATCTTGATGGGTACTGGTTTGCAAGCCTTTGCGCATCGACACTTGGTTTGGTTTGGAGCTGTTTTGGTGTTCAGTTCAGCGTTGCCCGTTGTGATGGCAGCACTGCACCAAGCCTGGGTGACCCTGGCTCCTCGAGACGCACTGCCTCGCTACTTTTCACTGCGCTATGGCTGCGAATGGGCAACCCGGTTGTTTGCCTTTTTTGCTGTACCGCTGTTGGTTGACAACGGATTGAGTCCGGCACTCAGATGGCCCTTGTGGCCATCTTGGCTAACAGAGAGTCTTGGCACCGGGGAGGGACGTGTGATGGCCATTGCCATCGGGGCTCTGGGCTGGGTGATTGCCGCTGGCCTGTCTTGGAAACAGCTTTGTTTGGGTGCAAATCCATCCAATGTTCAGCCTGAAGGTCTCTGAAGTTGATGCAGTATCTGCATCTGGCCTTGGGGCGGGTCAATGTTTGAGATCGTCAAAAGTGCACTTTCCATCAGCTGTTTTGCTTGCTGGTGACCTTCACTCGACCCAGCGCATTGACCAAAGGAGGGTCTGGCGGGAGCGTGCTGGTTTTCAATGGGGTTCGGATCGCTCGGCCCTAACAACGTTGGCTCTTCAGTCTTTGCCAGTCAGTGGGATCGTTTGCTGCATAGCCAATGTCGAAGAACTCCTGCTGCTCTCGCCTCGCTGGCTCGACCCACTGAATGGCGTTCGTGAAGGTGTTCGTGGCGTGCTCGTGCATGGAAAGGAAGTCGCCGGCGCATGAATCAGCAGATCCGTCCGGTTTCCTCAGTTCAAGAGCCCATCGCGGTTTTGGGGATGGGCTGCCGCCTCCCTGGCGGGGTCGAGAGTCCTGAACAGTTCTGGCAACTGCTGGCTGAGGGACGGGAGGCGATCGCTGAGATCCCCTCAGATCGCTGGGATCTTCAGCGTCACCATGACCCTGATCCGCGTACGCCGTTGCACCAGCATGTGCGCCGAGCGGGCTTGGTGGATGGGATCGACCAGTTCGATCCAGCCTTGTTTGGCATTAGCGGCAGGGAAGCCCAATGCATGGACCCTCAGCAGCGCTTGTTGCTTGAGGTGTGTTGGAGGGCCATGGAGGCGGGTGCTCAGCCCCTGGAGCAGTTGCGTGGACGCTCAGTGGGAGTGTTCATGGGCATTTCCAGCGCGGATTACCGAGCTCTGCTTTGGGCCTCTGAAAATCGATACCTCACGCCTGACAACGAACCGTTCATTCTCACCGGCAACACCGGTTCCATTGCTGCCAACAGGATTTCTTACGCCTTTGATTTCAAAGGGCCCAGCTTCACAGTTGATACGGCTTGTTCTTCGTCGTTAGTGGCTTTGCATCTGGCTTGCGAGAGCTTGAGGCGTGGTGAATCGGAACTGGCCTTGGCTGGCGGTGCTCAGGCGTTGATTCACCCCGCCATTCAGATGAGTTTCTGCAAAGCCGGTTTGCTGTCGCCCGATGGGCGTTGCCGCAGCTTTGATGCAGCCGCTGATGGTTATGTGCGTTCTGAAGGGGCGGGGGCTGTGCTGCTCAAGCCGTTGGCGGCGGCGTTGCGTGATGGTGATCCGATTGAAGCTGTGATTCGTGGCACGGCGGTGAATTCCGATGGACGTAGTAAAGGCCTGGCCGCACCCAGCAAAAAAGCTCAGATCGCTTGTGTTCAGGCCGCCTATCAGGGCTCTGGCTTGTCCCCGGCTTCAGCGCAATTGGTTGAAGCTCACGGCACAGGGACTCGCCAGGGGGATCCCATTGAACTCAGGGCCCTTGGAGCGGTGCTGGGGCAGGAGCGGCCAAGCACTGACCCCTGTTTGCTTGGCTCGGTGAAAACCAATGTGGGTCATTCGGAAACGGCCGCAGGCATTACGGGTTTTATCAAAGCCGTGTTGTGCCTCAGGCAGCGCATGGTGCCTGCCAGCCTCCATTACTCGCGGCCTAATCCCAGTGTTGATCTTCCTGCTCTAGGCCTGAAGGTTTCGACACAGCTGCAACCTTTCCCAAAACCTGACCAGGAGCTGGTGGTCAGTGTCAGCTCGTTTGGATTCGGTGGCACCAATTCTCATGCGGTTTTGAGCAGTGCTCCTGTTCAGCCCTCACAGCCCTCGATTTCGTCGTTGTCAGCGCCTTCATTACACCTGCTGTGGTTGAGCGCGCGCAACGAGGAAGCTCTTGATCTGCTTCGTGCACAAACAGCGGATTGGCTTGAGGCTCATGCAGCGGTCAGCTTGCAGGACCTCTGCGCCAGCATTCAGCTGCGACGCTCCCAATGCCCCCATGCGCTGGGGTTGATTGCGAGCAGTGCTGAGCACCTGGTACGCCAGTTGCGCGGGCAAGACCCTGCGGCGTGGACCGGTGTCGTTGCCTCGCGTGGAGCTGGGGGTTTGCCAGAGACCTTGAAAGATCTGAAACAGCAGACTCTTGCTGAGGGTGCCGTTGGTTTTGAGCAGCTCCAGAAGCTTGTTCAGGCTTTGGCTCAAGGAGCCCCAATGGATTGGTTGGCATGGCATCAAGGTGCCTCCTGGCATCAGCTGCGGCCGCCAGGTCATCCCTTTCTGCGTTCACGTTTTTGGTGGACGCCACGGGATCAGGGTCGAGACCAAGTCAAAGCCAGCCTTTGGTTGGATCACGTCGGCTTTGGCAGCAGTGTCACCGCTGAGCAGTCAGGTCTGGCTTTGCAGAAGTTGGACCTTCCAGGAGCGGCAGAGCACTGGCAGACCGAGTTGGATCCGGCTGATGCTCGCGACCTTCCGGACCATGCGTTGTGCGGCTATCCCCTGTTTGCGGCAGCGGGTTATCTCGCCCTTTTCCTGGATTGGTTGAACGATCAACAACAGCCACTTCAATGTGCCGATCTCAATCTCGATCGTCCGCTGTGGCTCAACGCCGGTTCGGTACAGCTGCAGGCTGTACGCGACGGTGATGCGTTCAGCTTCCATGCCCGCTCCCCGCAGGCCGAAGACGGCGGCAGCTGGCAGCTCCATGGCCAGCTGCGGCTAACAACAGCTGCTGAACAACCCATTCAGCCCCTGCAGGCTTTGGCGTTTGACGATGGCGCCGAACTTGATATCACCAATTTTTATCGCTCTTTAAAGAGTCTTGGGCTGGATTACGGCAGCTGCTACCGGGCGCTGGTTGCTTTGCAAGCGAACGTCAAGGGCGCCGAAGCACTGCTGCAGCGTCCGGAGGCGGCCCCTGATCGCAGCCTGATCGATGGTTGTTTTCAACTGGTGGCTGCGGTTCTTGCCCAAACGCACGCCGATGGCCAATTGCTACTCCCTGTAGGAGTGGAGCAGATGCAGATGTTGCGATGGCCTTTGCCTGACCAGCTGCGTTGTCGCTTACAAGTTCGTCCTGAAGATCACAGCCAGGGAGCTGAGGGCAGTCGCGCGCATGTGACCGCTGACTTGGATGTTCTCGATCTCTCTGGGGACTTCCTGGGAGCGATCCGTGGCTTGCAGTTCCGGCGCCTGACGCGAACTCTGCTGGAGTTGATGCTGCCTGAGGACTCTTCCAGACCTGCCGCGCAACTGCTGGAGGAGATTTGGCAACCCCTTGCGGCACATGCACTCAGCGACTGGAGCCCAGGAGCGGCTGAGCCCATCACCCTGATCGCGATGGGGCCATTGCCAGATGCCGTGAGGGAATGGAGCGCGCAGCAGGCAATCACGCCTTTTGAACTGGATTCACAGGCGGATCCACAATCGGTGACCGCAGCGCTGGTGCAACAACTCCAGGCGCTTCCCCTCAGTCAGCCGCGCCAGGTGCTGTTGTGGATGCCGGCTTTGGCCTCACCTGCTGCAAATGCGGTCCAGGCGGCAGTGCGTTCCCTGGCCCAGGACTGTTCGGCATGGCGTTGCAGCACGATCACAGCTTCGCCTTCTGCTCTGGCCGGTGGGCTGTCATCCGCTGAGTGGCAACAGCTTTTGGCTACCACCGCCGGTGATGCGGAGGTCCGCTGGTGTGGTTCTGATCGCATTGAAACTCGCAGTCTCCAGCCCATTGATCAAGAGCGGTTTCGCATGCTCTCCGATGGAACTGGTCGACTTGAGGGGCTGCTGAAGTCGCCCTTGCCGCTAGCGCGTCTTCTGCCAGGAGAGCTGGAGTTGGCGGTGGAGGCCACCGGGCTTAACTTTCGCGATGTTCTCAACGCTTTGGGGCTTCTGCAAAGTCACAATCAATCCCTCGGGCTGAGAGCCAATGCTCAATTGCCTTTCGGTGGCGAAGCCGTCGGGCGGGTGGTCGCTGTCGGTCCAGGGGTGGATTCCTCGTTGGTGGGCCAGCGGATGCTTGCCGCGCTCACCCTGGGAAGCCTGGCAAGCCATGTGACTTGCAGGGCAATGCTCTGCGTGCCCTGGCCAGAAGAGTTGGATCCCGTGCTGGGGGCGAGCCTTTCAACGGCCTATCTCACGGCAGAGCATGGGCTCGAGCAGCTGGCCCGGCTTCAAGCTGGGGAAATGGTTTTGATTCATGCGGCTGCCGGTGGCGTTGGGCAGGCAGCTGTGCAGGTGGCCTTGCGCTGCGGTGCTCGCATCCTGGCCACCGCCAGTGAGGGCAAACAGGCTGGATTGCTGGAACAAGGAGTGGAAGCGGTCTTCGATTCCCGCTCCACGGATTTCGCTGATCAGGTGCTTAAGCACACCGAAGGCCGCGGCGTTGATGTGGTTCTGAACAGCCTGAAAGGTGAGTGGGTGGATGCCAGTTTCCACGCGCTTGCGTCTGGCGGGCGCTTTGTGGAGCTTGGCAAGCTGGAGATCTGGGGCGACCAGCAGGTGCGCGAACGACGGCCTGACGTGAGCTATTTCCGCTTTGACCTGCTGGAAGTGGCAGCTCGCGACCCACAACCCTTGAGGCAGCGATTGCTGCGATTGGTGGCGGCTGCCCAGGACCAAACCCTGCCCGCGTTGCCGGTCTCAGCCTTTGCTGTGGAGCAGTGCAAGGACGCCTTCCGGCGAATGGCGCAGGGCAAGCATGTGGGCAAGTTGGTGATCACCCTGCCCAGTCATGCCCCTCCTTGTGCCATTCGCACTGATGGCACCTATCTGGTGGTGGGTGCTTTTGGTGGGATCGGGCAACGTTTGCAGTCCTGGTTGCTGGATCGGGGAGCCCGCTCGTTGTTGTTGGTTGGTCGACGTCTGCCCGCACCAGGCTCGGAAACGGCTGAGTGGTTAGACCGCCTCCGTTCTCAGGGTGTGCAGGTTGAGCCGCTCTGCTGGGACGACCTCCCTCAAGCACTCGCTGAATTGCCTCAGGGCCTGCCGCTGCGTGGCGTCTTTCATGCTGCTGGAGCGCTGAAAGATCAGCGCGTTGGGGAGATTGAACTCACCAGTCTCAATGCGGTGTTTGAGGCCAAGTTTGGCCCCCAGCAGCAACTGGACAAGCTTCAAAAGCTGCAGCCAGCAGCTTTTCAACACCTCGACTTCCAGGTGATGTTCTCGTCCATCGCCGCGGCACTGGGTTCACCTGGCCAGTTGGTCTATGGCGCTGCCAATGGGGCTGTTGAATCCAGCTGCCGCAATGCGGACTCTGAGGGGCCAGTTCAGCTGGCGATTCAGTGGGGGCCTTGGGCTGGTTCGGGCATGGCTGCAGGGTTGGAGCGGCGCTTTGAATCCGTCGGTCTTCATCTTCTGGCGGAAGACGAAGCGATGTCGTCTCTCGAGTTATTGCTGCAGCGAGGCCGTAGCGGAGTGGTGACGGTGATGGCAGCCGATTGGCCGCGGCTCGTCAGTCAGGCCTTGCCCCGCCAGGCGGCTTGGTTCCGGTCCTTGATTCATGAACTTCCGGGCCGATCAGAAGCCCAGGTTCGCGCTCAGTTGGAGGCCTTAGCAGCGGATCAGCGCAGGCCATGGCTGCTGTCGACGCTTCAACAACTTCTGGTGGGAGTGATGGAAGAACCGGAAGCGCAGCTCGATGCGCAAGCCAGCCTGTTTGATTTAGGGCTCGATTCGTTGATGGCGGCAGAGTTTGCTGCCGAAGTGCAGCAAGCATTGGGCTGGCGCCTTGATCTGGCTGCGTTCAGCGACGCCCCCTGCCTGGATGATCTGGCCAGCATGGCTCTCGAGCGCTTGTTGCCAGACGGCTCGGCAGCGGCACCGGAGGAATTGGATCTTGATCAGGAGGCTCAGCTGGACGAGAGTTGGTCATTGCCGGAGGGCCCATCCGTTGAGGCGCCTGGAGAACGGGTTCTGCTGACTGGCGCAAGCGGTTTCCTGGGCGCCTATCTCCTGGCGGGGCAACTCCGCCAATGGCCGGATTTGCGGGTTCGCTGTTTGGTGCGGGCAGCCTCTGAGCAGCAAGGCATGGAGCGATTGGAGCAGAACCTGCGCCGCTATGGGCTTTGGCAGCAGACCTGGCAAGACCGATTGGAGGTGGTTCTTGGTGATCTGGCCCAGCCTCGGTTGGGCTTGGATGCCGATCAGTTTGCTGCGCTTGGCAGGGGCATTGGCGGCATCCTCCACAACGGTGCCCAGTTGAGTCAGATGGCGAGCTATGCCCAATTGGCGGCCACCAATGTGGGCGGAACGCGCGAGCTTCTGCGTCTAGCAGCTGCGGACACACCAAAACGCTTCGCCTTGATCTCCAGCGTGGCGGTGTTTGAGGCCGATGCCTGCAGGGATCAGTTGATTCAGGAAGAGGATCCGCTTGAGGATTGGCAAGGTATCCAGCTCGGCTATTCCCAAACCAAATGGGTCACGGACCGGATGGTGCGCTGCGCTTCAGCAGCCGGACTGCCTGTTTCGATCTACCGGCCCCCCTTGATTGCAGGTCCATCCTGTGGAAGTGCCTGGCATCAGGGAGACTTGCTGCAGCGCCTGCTTCAGGGCTGTTTGGCGTTAGGGGCTTCGCCTGATTTGGCCTGGGAATTGGATGTGGTGCCTGTTGATTACGTTGCTGATGCGGTGTCGGCTCTGGCCTGGAGTGATGAGGCCAAAGGGCGTGCTTTCCATCTTCAGCATCCCGAACCACTCCTACTCACAACTCTATTGAGGCAACTCACCGATGGCATGGACGGTTGGCGCGTGTTGCCGATGCAGGAATGGATCGCTGAGATTGAGCGGAGTTCCGGCAATCCTCTCCAGCCTTTGCTGCCCTTCCTTCAGCAGAGCTGGGGCGACGACGGGCTGACCTATCCCGAGCGCAATTGCGTGGGTCAGCGGGCTCGCCCGAGTTGTGTCTTCACGGCTCAGGTGTTGGAGGCCCATGGCGTGCGCTGCCCCCCCTGGCATCAGTTGATTGGGCCCTGGGCTTCAGTGCTGCTTCAGCAGGAACAAATGGCTCGCTGATGCCAGCCTCGTTGTTGCTGTTGGCCCTATGGCTTGGGCAAGCCCTGCTTGTCTTTGCCTTCAGCAAACGTTTGCGGGTTTTGCGTAGCGCGTCCGATTCAGCGGCTTGTGCTGACGCTGCTTGTCCTGATTTGGAAGTGGTGTTGTGTTTGCGGGGTGCCGATGCCTGCCTGCCGCGGTTGCTGGAGGCATTGGCTGCTCAGACCTATCCAGCCCCCTGGCGGTTGCAGGTGGTGGTGGACAGCGATCAGGATCCTGCCTGGGCCATGCTGAAGCCCTGGCGAGCTCGTGAAGATGCGGCCTGGGCTGAGTTGCGCTGCTGCACCCTGCTTGACCGCCCAGTGCAGGGTTCGTTGAAATGTGCGGCACTACGCCAGGCGTTTTCTCAGCTGCATCCCAGCAGCGCTTTGGTTGTGCTTTTGGATGCCGATATTCGTTTCCCAGCCAAGGGCCTGGAACGTTGTGCGCGCTCTTGCCTGCAACCAGGGGTGGGTGCCATCTCTGGAAATCGTTGGTTTCGTCCCCCTTCACCCAGCTTTGGAGCTCTTCATTGGAGCAGCTGGACGCGAGCCGTCTGGAATGCCGGTGCCGTGGTGCTGATGACCTTATTGCAGATTCCCTGGGGCGGCACCCTTTGCGTTCGCCGTGAGCTGGTGGATGCCGGTGATTGGAGCGAGCTGTTAAGGCGTGGTTTGTGTGAAGACACGGGTTTGCTCGGGCCATTGCGGCAGTTGGGATTGAGCTACCGCTTCGAACCAAGCCTGCTGATGGTCGATCCCGATCCAGCACAGCCCTTGCTGCCGTTGGGCCGCTGGATCACCCGTCAACTGCTCACAGCTCGCCTGCACCACCCCGCTTGGCCACTGGTGGCCTTTCATGGTCTTGGCAGCGTGCTGCTGTTGGCGTTTGCTCTGTTTCAAGGTGCCTGGTTGGCCGTGCTGATCTATGAGCTGGGATGTGTGTGCCTGCTCTGCTGGATCCAACATCTGCTGCGCCCTCAGGACCCTGGTCGGGTTTGGGGCTGGCTTGTGGGACTACTCCCCGGGCAATTGCTGGATGGACTGGCCACCTTGTCGGCCTTGTGCACGCGCCATGTTTCATGGCGTGGTGTCGACTACGCCGTGCAGTTCAGGCCCTCGCGCGTGGTGCTCCGCAGGGATCGGGGTGTTGAGGCTTAGTTGTTGGCCTGCATCAGCCCACTGAGGCGTTGCATCGATTCACGCAAGCTGTTGCGAGTGAGTTCAGCGAAGACCGGTTGCAGCATGCCTGGCAGCTCTGGAACCAGAGTGATGGTGTGGCGCAGATGGGTTCCCGATGGTGTTGGCGTGATCGTCCAGCTGCCATTGAGCTTGCGAATGCGATCGCCTTGAAGCATCTGAAAATTGATGGCCGTTTTTGGGCTTTCTTTCACGGCCAGGGTTGCGCTGATCGTCAAGCCAAAGGTGTAAGGCGCTTGGTAGGTCTGGCGCATGCGAATCAGATTGCCTTGACGACTCAGTAGCTGCACCTTGCTGATGTCAGGCATCGCCTCTCCTGTGGCGACATAGTTCGTGAGCACTGTCCAGGCAAGCGCTTGTGACACGGGCAGTGTCATCTCAGCCGTACGGGTGTTGCCTGACTGCTGGATTTGAATTGTCGTTGCTTGCGCAGCGTCCGCTGGCGTTGCTGGTAGATGTGTCAGAACGATCCCCAGCCCGAGCAATGTTGATCGCAGGTGAAGCTGGATAGACATGGCAGTGAATCGAGAAGACGAGTTGAAGAAGACCGGATCATCGTGCAGGCGACGCACCTACTTCCTCAGCGGGTTTGACCCCCGTGGCGTAGCGCATTATCAGCGTTTATTTGCGCGGCTGCTGAAACAGCGTGGTTGGCGTTTGGGGTCTCGCCAGGAGGGTGAAAGGATCACCCGCTGGCCCTTGTTTGATCCTGGGGTGGATCAACACTATGAGCTTGCTTTTTTGCATTGGGATGACATTGCTCGTGCGAACTGGCCAAAGCATCCCTGGCCGTTGCTGGCGCAGTTGCTTGGATTTGCGCGGGCCTATCTGCTGCAGGGGGGAGTCGTGCGTACGGCGCGGTTGTGCCCTGGTGTGGCGCTTTGTGGGCTTTACCCCGTCATGGTTTTGATTTTGGTCACGCTTGCAGCGATTGCGGCTGGAGTCTTGGCTGCCTTGCTCTGGCTTCCGTTGTTGCCGTTGGTGGTGGCTGTTGTGCTCTGGCAGGGCTGGCGGCTGGCGGATCGTTTGGGTGTGGTGTGGCTCTGCAGGTCAATCTTGTTCACCCATCGCCTTGGCAGCCTGAGAGACACGATGCTGCGAGAGCGGGTGCAGGAGTTGGTGGGGGCATTGCTGGCTTTGGAAGACAACAATCCCGCTGATGAAATCCTGTTAGTGGGTCACAGTTCCGGATCGTTTGTGCTGGGGATGGTGGCGGCTGAATTGCGACGCCACCCCAATTCGATGGCAATTACGTCCAGGCTGCGTTTGCTGAGCCTGGGGCAGAACCTGGCCAATCTGGGCTTGTACCCAGGTGCGGAGTCGTTTCGGGATGATCTCAAGACGTTGGCGATCGAACCCTGTTTGCCCTGGCTGGATGTCACCTCCTTCGATGACTTGTTGTGTTTTGCCGGCGTGAATCCTTATCAAGCCTGCGGTTTGCCTGTGCCAAGGAGAGACGGCAGTGACTACCCACGGATGCAGCTGTTGAATCTGCGTCAAGCCAACGGTTTAGAGCGCAAGCGGCAATGGTTGGCTCAGCTGTTTGACCTCCATTTCGACTATTTGACCAATCCCGCTGCTGGTTTGGATCTTTGCGGGCTGATGACTGGAGAAAGCACGATCTGATGGCCATCACACCCCCCTGGCCAAAGCCCTTGCCCTACACCGCCAATGTGCTGCGTCGCCTGAAGCGGGGATGGAGCAGTTGGTTTGGTTTGCTCAATGAATGGGATTTCCGCATCGCTTTAGGTGAGCTGAATCTGCTGGGCCTGAGAGTGTTTTTGGTGAACGATCGAACACTGTTGAGGCGAGTGCTCGTACAGGAGGTGGAGGTCTTCCCAAAGCACCCCTACACGCTTTGGATTCTTGAACCTCTGATTGGCCGAGCGATTTTTTCTGTCAATGGAGACGAATGGGCACGCCAGAGGCGCTTGGTTGATCAGGCGTTTCAGGTGGCCCAGTTGGAGCAGGTGTTTCCTGCGATGGAGGCTGCAAAAGACTCCATGCTGGAGCGGCTTGTGCAGCAGCTCTCAGAGCAAGGCGATTGCAGCCAGCAAGGAGCTGAAATCGATATCGAAGCTGCGATGACCTGGGTCACCGCTGATGTGATCGTGCGCACGATCCTCAGCAGACCGGTGCAGGAGGGAGAGGCGCGAGAGGTGTTCGAGGCCTTTGGGCGTTATCAACGCAAGGCCGCCCGGGCACTGATTTTGCGCTTTGCGCGTTTGCCACGGCGTTG
Organism: Synechococcus sp. AG-673-A03; assembly: GCA_003211275.1. Taxonomy (GTDB): domain Bacteria; phylum Cyanobacteriota; class Cyanobacteriia; order PCC-6307; family Cyanobiaceae; genus Synechococcus_C. The sequence continues at coordinate 17,368 of QCTE01000014.1, forward strand.
GGTGCAGCGCTCGCTGACGCGCGATGCGCTGGTGATTCGTCAGTGGATCCAAGGCGTGATCGAGGAACGGCTTGCGCAGCCTGAGGCTGGTGTGAAGGATCTGCTGGGTGCCCTGCTTGCCGCCGTGGATCCACAAACTGGTAGTTCCTTCACTGCCGAGGAATTGGTGGATCAGATTTGCTTTCTGTTCCTGGCCGGCCATGAAACCTCAGCCAGTGCCTTGAGCAGTGCCTGTTGGCTGTTGGCCCTGGATCAAGAGGCTCAGGACCAGTTCCATGCCGAGGTGGCATCTCTCCCTGAGGTGGTGACGCACCAAAGCTTGAGGCAGCTGCGTTACGGGGCTGCGGTGTTTCAGGAAACCTTGCGCCTCTATCCGCCGGTGAGTTTCTTCATTCGTGAACGCGTTCACGAAGACACTGACCTGTCGGTTCCATCGATGGAATGCCCGCAGCAAGCGCCAGCGATCAGTCGATGTCCGGTGGGATCGTTGTTGACCTTTTCGCCTTGGGTGATTCATCGCCATGACGACTACTGGCCGGAACCTCATCAATTCCGCCCGGAGCGATTCCTTGACAGCAGCGCGACGGATCAGGAGATCCTTTGCCGCAAAGAAGCTTGGCTCCCCTACGGGTTAGGTCCGCGCAAATGCCCCGGAGCTGCGTTTGCCCAGCAGGAAGCGTTGCTTGTCCTGGCTGCACTCATCAAGCACTATCAACTCTTCCCTGGGAGCAATAACCCAGGCCCTGAATGGACCGGGCGTCTCACCTTGCGCAGTGCATCGGGTGTTGTGTTGAGGCTTGTCCCGAGATCATCAGTTAAAAACCGATGAGTAATCGTCCGCCCCAGCGCACCTGTTCGGCGTTGATTAACTGACCAATATCCAGAAGTGAGGCGGCCGTGCTTCCGTAGGCCTCGAGCGCAATGCTGTCCGTGGCATGCCAACGAAGCCCCAGGGTGCCGTTGCTTTGGGACAGTTGATTGATCACGACATTGCCTTCGGGTACGAGCTCCCAGCCTGGGAAGAGTTGCAGATTGGAACTGATCCCTAAGCCCCAGAGGTTGCCTGCTCCGCTCAAGGCCACTTTGGGGTTGATGTTGATCGCTAATCCCTCGGTGGCTTCCCAGGTCGCCATGGTTTCTGCGAACACATAGCCCTGACCGGTGCTGCTGTTTGCATCGCTTCTACCCAGGGTGATCCGTCCACCTCCCCAGAACGGAGCGCCTCGGAGAGGACTGAAGGCCACAGCTTTTCCGCCGATACGCCAGTTCCATGCGCCATCGTTGGCGTAGAGACGTGCTTGGGGCGTGGTTTGGGGCACGTTGTTGTAGAGCCCACCACTGAAGAGAGTCAGCTGAAAGATGTTGGAGAGCGAATAGCCAACGAAACCGTTGACGTTCCCGCCGCTATCGGCATTGATCCAAGCCTCTGTGTTGGTGTCTGGTGGCACCAGAGCGGTGTTGACCGTGAGCCCCCCTTTGGCGAGTGATCGCTGCCTTGGCGTGAGCGGCGCTTGTGGTGTGTCTGCAGTGCCTGGAGTGAACACGAAGCTGGCGGAATAGCCAAGCCGGTTATCGGAGGGCAAAGCGAGCAATGCCGTTGCCGGTGTAGCCCCGAAGCCATTGGTGATCAAGCCTTTGAGCCCTATTCGCGGATTGAGATCCCAGTTGATGCCTGCGGACAGAATGGGAACGCGAGAAAACACCAGATCTGCATCGAAGCTGTTGGTGCCGCTGCCGATCGGTTGGGCGATGCTGGCGGTAAAGCCCAGTTCCGGGAACGGTTGGAACAGAACTCCGCCGCTGACGTAGGGGTTGGTTCCATAGAACGTGCCAGCTCCACCCTGGCCAGAGCCTTGCGTTGAAGGCAGGAAGCTCACACCCGGAGCAAAGCTGAATTGCCACTGTTCGCTTGCTTGCCAGGTCGCCGGAATGCTGAGGGATCCAACGAAGTTACGAGTGAAGACTCGGCTGCCGGAGTCATTGAAAATGTTGGGGCTGGCGTTATCTCCTGAGTCGGAGAACGAATCGTCACCGCCACTGCCCACTTCCCATGCTTCCAGTGAGCCATTGATGGCTAGCTTCCAGTTGTTTTGGTTGAGAATTTGCCACTGGGCCGCGGCACCGTAGCTCTGCCAAAAATTGCCCGGTTGTACTGCGAAACCGGTGAGTGGAGCGTTGAGCGGATCATCAGCCTGACTAATAAAAAATGACAGCATCAGGCTGTCGTTGAAACCAACGTCGAGGTTGACCGAATAATTCTGATTGCCTGTACCGCTTGCACTCTCAAAGGGCGAAATGGTCCCAAACGAGATGCGCCACTGATCAGCAGGCAAGTTTTCTGCTGTGGGCACGGAAGGTGAAAGCCGCAGCAGTGGTAAGTAATCGCTGGGTTTCAGAGGGATGGTGCTGAGCAGCGCTTCAGCTTCTTCCACGCTGGCGGGTGGATTCACCTCAGTTGTCGACGCAGTCTCCGGCGTTGGGAAATTGGTCACATCTTCAGCGTCAAGCAATTCCCAAGCCAAAACCCTCGAGGGTTGATCTTGTTCTTCTGATCTAGGCACAACCTGCCAAGAAACAGCCGTCATTGATGGATCTCGCTCGTCTGCGTTAATGACAGGCTCCCAGACCACGGGTGGGGGGGCGATGACAGGCGAGTCGATGGCCTCCCACACGATCTGCGCCTGTGTTGCTTGAGGCAGCCCGCCTCCCACTCCGATTGTCAAAAAGGAGCTGGAAATCAGAAGCCTGCGCACTCTGCTTTGGAAAGGTGGCGTGTACTTCACCCCAGATCCAGTTCAGGATCAAGCAACACCCAACCGGCGAGAGGAGTGCCTTGAAGTGCCAGCTTTTGCTTCAGTTGAGATAGCTGCGTGCGAGTGGCAACGCCAGATGCGGTCAGCAGGAGTTGGGTAGCGCAGCGGCTGGTTTGACGTAAATCACTGCTCACGAGCAGCTCACGGCTGCCAAGAGCATTCTTGAGTTCGCTGCTGAACCGCTTCAGCTGATCGCTAGGGACATTGCCAACGGGAACGAGGGCAATCGGGCCTGGAGTGGACACGCTTAAAGGGCCGTTGGCCAAGAGATCGGCGGCATCATGCCAGCTGTTGGGGGCAAGGGCTGAGAGGTGCTTGAGCAAAGGGCAAGGCAGCAATCCCTTAAGTTCATCGCGGCTGAACACCAGTCCGGTGCGGCGGTCCACCACGAGGGCAGCACCACTTCCAGCCACTAAACCGGCTAGCAATCCCAGGGCCATGATCCGCTTTTTGTGCGGTGCGACCGGGTTGTCAAGCAACGTGGGTTGGGAGATCAGATCCCAGGGGTCTTGTTCGCGGGCCTTTTCAAGGGCAAGCACTTGGCGTTCCGCTTCTAGGCGAGTGAGCGTTGCTTCATCACGGGCTGCGGCGCGACGAAGTTCGCGGAATTTGATCAGCACACCTTTGGGCCGTTCAGCCGCTGCAAGACGAGCTTGAGCGGCGGTGCGCTTGGCGTAGAGATAGCCATAGGTTTGACGTTTAAACACATCAATCAGCAGGCGGCGTTTCTCTAAGAGCCGGCGGATTGAGTCGTCTTTATCGGTGAACTTGGAACGCAGTAATGCGAGCTGGGTGTCGATTTGGTCGAGGGTTTGGGGTAACCCCTGGGAGGCTAGTTCGGGGATGTTGCGCCCCATATACATCAGTGTTTCGGGATTGTCGTTGAGTTGATTGAGTTGATTAAGTTGTTCGTTAAGGTTGCGAATCTGGTTAGCAGCCTGGACTCTGATCGCTTCAATACTTAGGGAGTTTTTGATTTCATCGTCGGCGGCTCCTTCACCTTCAAGAGCGGTGAGGTCTTGCTCGATGGCATATTGCTGCGCCGCCCGCAGCGAGGTGACGCTTTTCGTGGTGTAAAGGCCTATTTGTTCATTGAGATAGGCAATCGCTTGCGTTAAGCCTTGTTCTCGCTCACGTCCGGAATAGGCCTGATAAGCCTTGGAGATGCGGTCAATAACCGGGAGGATTAAGTCTTCCTGGGTGTCGCGATAGGCAATCTCGAGCACGGATGTGCCTTTGGCCAGCTCGATCGTGAGGTTGTCTTTGACCCAGTTGGGATATCGCCACTCGCTGACGTCCTTACCTGTTTTGGCTTTGCTGGCTTTCACGAAATCAAAAACCGGCTTGAGCACCGAGGGGCTTTCAAGGATTTTCACTTCGGTTTCCAGCTGACTTTCACCACCACCAGCTCCAATTAATCCGGCCAAGCCTGGATTGGTTTGCCGCAGGGCTGCTGCACCACTGGTGGGTTGTTCATTGTTTTGCAACACAATCTGAAATTGCCCTTCCCAGACAGGTTTTCGTGTGAAGGCGTAGAGGGTGGAGAGCAAAAGCGCCGACCCGGAAATAGCAGCGATTAGGCGCTTGTGGCGAAGCAGAGCACCACTAACTTGCTTAAGATCAATTTCATGGTCGACTTGAGCATTTGAAACATTAACTGCTTGGTTTGAGGAAGGATTCTTTGTCACTTGCCAACCTCATTGAAAAGAGAATAAACGGAGTAAAGGCCGACGAATGGACCGGTTAACTCATTCAACACACCGACGGTCCCGCTTAAGAGGGAATCCTGGACGCGAATCAGATCGCCAGCTGCCAAAACGGGATTGTTGGGGGCATCCGCAGCTGCACCTGGTTGATAAGCAAATATTCTTCTGTCGATCGTGCCTTCTCGGTTGAATCGCACAAATTCGACTTTACCCTTGATAATTTTCACCCCCCCTGCCAAGGAGATGGCCTGATTGAGAGAGCTGCCTTGAGGAACTTGTACACCACCAGGAATGTTGACGCGTCCAGTGACAAAAACTTCAAGGAACTGGGGGCTTAGATTGGATTGCCCAGCCTTTAAAAGCTGATCTTTTAGCACCACAGAACTCCTGCCGACGCTCAGCACATCCCCATCAAAGAGACGGATGTTTTGCGACTCGTTGCCTTCGGTGATCAAAGAAAGGAAATCGAGATTGGTGCGGATGTGACCACCTCCCAAGCCTTCAGCCCGTCTACGTGTGACCTGCACCTCGGAGAGCTTTGAGTAGGGAGTAACGCCTTGGGCCGTGCGGATGGCATCAAAGACGGTGGGGAACAGTGCACCAAACGTGCTTAGACCATTGGACCCAGGGTTCTGTGAAGCTCCGCCAGGTAACTGGCGTAGGACGCCGCGGGCGATCTCGGTTGGGTTGCCTCTCGCTAGAACGTTGGTTTCCGCCGATTCTGAGATGCGAGTGAGATCGTTTGCCCCACTAAGCGTGTAATAACCAGGTCGTCTCACTTCGCCGCCCACGTAGACGCGGATCGGCCGGTAGGTCACGGGGCGCACGTACACCTGGGGGTCTCGCACATACGTGCGGAACTGCTGAGTGAGGAAGTAGCGCAGTTCCTCGACGGAGAGTCCTTCGACGTAGAGGGCACGCAGGCGAGGTAAGTAAAGTGTCCCGTCGGGACCGATAGAAAATGTTCCGCTGAGTTTTGGCAGATCAAGCAACTCGATCTGAAGCCCATCACCTGGGCCCAGGATGTAGGCGTCGTAAGAGATTTGAGCGCGTTGCTCTAAAGGGAGGGGTTGCTCCTGCGTAGTCGTTGTCTCTTCGATTTCAAATATCTGCTGAGCTTTTACCGCGACAGGCGGAAGAGCTATGAGGGCCCCTACTGCGATTGCTGATAAGAAACGGGTTTTCAGCAATGCTGATTAGATCAGATTCACGGGAACTTATGGCATTCCGCTCCTAGATGAAAGCGGTTTGTAGCCAGGATTGGAACTGGGTTGAGTGAAGGTGGTTAGGCGGCCCGGCAAAATGGTTTCACCGAAGAAACCAAGGTGTGAGTCAACTCCAGAGCCTTCGAGGCATGGTCGATCTTCTGCCCGATCAGACTCGCCGCTGGCAAGCGGTGGAGGCTGTGGCCCGTGCACATTTCCTGCGCTCTGGGGTCAGGGAGATTCGTACGCCTTTGCTTGAGGTGACAGACCTCTTCGCTCGTGGGATTGGAGAAGCCACTGACGTAGTGGGTAAGGAGATGTACTCCTTCATGGACCGTAGTGAACGCTCTTGCACGCTGCGTCCTGAGGGCACCGCCTCGGTTGTGCGCGCAGCAGTGCAACATGGCCTACTAAGTCAGGGGGTGCAGAAGCTTTGGTACTCAGGGCCAATGTTTCGCTACGAGCGCCCTCAAGCCGGTCGCCAGCGTCAGTTTCATCAGATCGGCGTTGAATTTCTTGGAGTGAGTAGCGCTCGCAGTGATGTTGAGGTGATCGCCTTGGCTTGGGATTTGCTTCGTGAACTGGGTGTATCCGGGCTGGAACTCCAGATCAACAGCCTTGGCACCCTTGAGGATCGTCAGAACTATCGCCAGCAGTTGGTGAACTGGCTAGAAGCTCGATTCGAATGGTTGGATGCCGATTCCCAGCAGCGATTGACCACCAATCCTTTGCGTATCCTCGACAGCAAAAATCAATCGACTCAGACACTGCTCGCAGATGCCCCCGCATTTTTGGATGCTCTCAGCGAAGAAAGTTCACAGCGTTTTGATGCTGTACAGGGTTTGCTGAATCAGCTCGAAATTCCTTTTCAGCTCAACACCCGGCTTGTGCGAGGGCTCGATTACTACGGCCACACTGCTTTCGAGATCATCAGTGATCAGCTCGGTGGTCAGGCCACAGTGTGTGGAGGTGGTCGTTATGACGGATTGGTCCAACAACTTGGCGGTCCTCCCTCGCCTGCAGTGGGTTGGGCCCTCGGGATGGAAAGGCTGATGCTGGTGTTGGAAGCATCAGCAGATTCGCAGGAATCAGCTTCCAGGGGCATGTCTGAAAAAGCTCCGGATCTTTATCTTGTGAATCGCGGCGAGCACGCTGAGGCTGTCGCTCTGAGGCTGGCCAGGAAGTTGCGTGCTGCTGGAGTCTCCGTCGAGCTTGATGGATCTGGTGCTGCATTTGGGAAGCAGTTCAAGCGCGCCGATCGCAGTGGCGCTGCTTGGGCTTTGGTGATTGGCGAGGAGGAAGTCGAATCTGGTCAGATACTTCTCACGCCTCTGCTTGTGAAGGGTGAAGAGCACCGCGTAGCGCTTGATGACCCTGCTCAGATCTTGGCCTTATTGCGGACAGCCCATTAGTACTATTTCACTGATTACTCTGTACGGGTTTAAGTGAAAGTATAGGGTTTCGAAATATTAGGCTTTTCAAATAGCTGAATCAAAGGCCATTGGCGCTGGAACACGCTCTGTGGAATGTTGAGAAGTTAAGGCAACGGCTGCTTGCTGGGATCTCGTGACATCTTGCGAAAAAATTCCCTCCTTTAGTTGACTCAAGGAGGGAAGTATTAAATATTGATGATTCAAGACTACGATCTGACTATCTTCGCTTACGAACAAGGATGCTATCGACGCCAAGTTTGGGAGGATTGATCAAAGGGTTTGCTCAGCTTTTCTTGCGAATGGAGACCTTTCATAAAGCGATTGTCTGGCTCGCTCGATATCGACCAAAAGTCCGTTTTGGGTACTCAGGTCATCTAGCTGGAGATCGATAGGCCATGGCAAGAGCCAGTCTTCGAGGGTTGTTCCGAGTTCGAATAACTCCCCGAGATCCATTGTGGAGCCTTGAGGTATAGATCAATGTCGGATCCAGCTTGCTGTCGCCCTGGCGCCCGCGAGCCAAAAAGCGCTTTCTTTTGCACATGGGATTGGGTGCGTATCATTTCCAGTATTAATTTGTTGTCGGCTTGGGGAATTCCAGGGATCATCGGTTTTGCTCGGCTCGGAAGTGCAGCTCTTGCTGCAGGCTTTTTAGTGCTTTCCCGTGTTGCCTAGCAATTAGGTGTGAGATTTCTTCTGTTCGTGCAGGGTTGTAGGTATGGCTGGTCAGGTTGAGACTGCGGATCGTCGCCATCCATGTGATTTCAGTGCTAGTTGGCAGAAGCTCTTCCACCACAGCTTGGTGAAATAGATCCCTGGAACCACTGATGCCTTGGACGTCTCATAAATTATTGAGTAAAGGGCACCTGAGCTATTGGATGTTCTTGAGCGCCTGGATCAATTCTTCGTTTGAATTAATCCTTGTTGCTCCAGCTTGCTGAGGGGGGGCTTACAGCGAGAGTGAGCTCTCGTTCAGGTTATCTAACCAATGAATTTCAGTGGTACTGAAGTACTTGCTCAGGGAGGCAGGGTTCATCGGCCCTGTGCTGTGCCATTATTGACTTGAGACTGAGAAAGTTGAGCTTCGCTCCTTTCCATTTCAGAACGTAGAAATGTTATCTCTTATTGGCTTCTGCTGTGCTCTTAGGCTGTAGCGAGAGTTTGACGCGGATATTTTGTATTTCGAAAATTGCAATTCGAGATTATTCGATGACAGATAATGGAGGGTAAAGGTTTAGCTGTCAGCTTGAGTTTATCATTTTTGTCTTTTAATGTATCTAGAATCTCTTGAGGGCTAAAAGCTAAAACTTTAGATTGATCAAGAATATTTCTTCTTAGGTTGCTGTTTCTCAATTGTGACCTCCAGAGCCTTCGAGGCATGGTCGATCTTCTGCCCGATCAGACTCGCCGCTGGCAAGCGGTGGAGGCTGTGGCCCGTGCACATTTCCTGCGCTCTGGGGTCAGGGAGATTCGTACGCCTTTGCTTGAGGTGACAGACCTCTTCGCTCGTGGGATTGGAGAAGCCACTGACGTAGTGGGTAAGGAGATGTACTCCTTCATGGACCGTAGTGAACGCTCTTGCACGCTGCGTCCTGAGGGCACCGCCTCGGTTGTGCGCGCAGCAGTGCAACATGGCCTACTAAGTCAGGGGGTGCAGAAGCTTTGGTACTCAGGGCCAATGTTTCGCTACGAGCGCCCTCAAGCCGGTCGCCAGCGTCAGTTTCATCAGATCGGCGTTGAATTTCTTGGAGTGAGTAGCGCTCGCAGTTTTGGATGCTCTCAGCGAAAAAAGTTCATAGCGTTTTGATGGTGTCCAGAGTGTGTTGAGTCAGCTTAAGAATGAAAGGTTAATATTACTGTAAGGCTCAAGTCCATAAAGGCTTTTGCTTATTATTTTGTGAGCCACGGCTAGCAAGCTGCGTATGTCCCTTCGAGTTCGGTCAGACAATTACTAGCTAATAAAGTAAGTTGTTATCAAATCAAACAGAATTTGTTTTGCTTTATCAAGCAGCCTAATCGATCTAGCCATATCGATTAGGCATGGGCAGTTTTTATTTATTATTAGGAAGTCGATACCGGTGAACTATTCATGAGGTGTCTGCCTGTGAGGAGCAAAAAGCTCGGAGTGAGTTGCTTTTGAAGTTTTGTTTCTAATAGTGACCTTCTTGAAAGTGCCACTACGTTTAAGTTAACGGATTATCCGGTGCTAGTTTTATTTTAATAATTACTCTGAGATGGTGATGTGTCTATGTCAAGACGAACTTAGTCGTGTCGCTAGTTGAATCAAAAAATCTGGACTATTTCAGCAACGCTTAATCTCTTTTTTTAGTTGCCGCTTTTGCCATTAAACTCATTAAGGTGTTTCGCTTTGTGGTAACTCCAATTAGTGTCGTTAAGAGGTGATAATAAGCTTTGTCAGCGGCAATTGCTGCATTGGCTTAGTATTTGGTTTGGGTTACAATCGCTAAATAATTTACGCTTGTATGACCGTACTCATTACCGGTGCCGCCGGATTCATTGGTTTTCACCTAAGCAAACGTCTGCTGGAGTCCGGCACACCAGTTGTTGGCTTTGACAATGTGAATCCCTATTACGATCCTTCCTTAAAGCGAGCGCGAATTGCCCAGTTGAAGGTCGCTGCTCAGCTTGCAGGAACATCTTTCCAGTTAATTGAAGCCAATCTAGAGGATTCTCAGGCAGTCAAGGCTGCGTTTGCAACTCATAAGCCTGAGAAAGTAGTCAATTTAGCCGCGCAAGCAGGTGTTCGCTATTCAATTGAGAATCCAGTAGCTTATATAAAGAGCAATTTAAATGGTTTTGGTCATATTCTTGAAGGATGCCGTCATTACGATGTAAAGCATTTGGTCTATGCCTCAAGTAGCTCAGTTTACGGAGGTAACACCAGCCTGCCTTTTTCTGAAGGCCAAGGAGTTGACCATCCAGTGAGTCTTTATGCAGCAAGTAAAAAGGCAAATGAATTAATGGCTCATACTTATAGCCATCTATATGGTCTTCCTGCAACAGGACTTAGATTTTTTACTGTATATGGACCGTGGGGACGACCTGATATGGCTTTGTTTCTGTTTACAAAAGCGATCTTAGCTGGTGATCCGATACAGGTCTTCAATAATGGCGAAATGGTCAGAGACTTTACGTACATCGATGATATTGTTGAAAGCCTAATTAGAGTGTTGGATAAACCAGCAACTCCTGATCTAAACTTCAATTCTTCTCACCCAGATCCTTCGACCAGCTGGGCCCCATATCGTGTTTTCAATATCGGGAATTCAAGACCTACTCCTCTAATGAACTATATAGAGGCTGTTGAAAATGCCTTGGAAATACAAGCTGTGAAGAATTTTCTCCCGATGCAACCTGGTGATGTGCCCGCTACGGCATCAGACACTTCAGCACTAGAATCTTGGATCAATTTTAAGCCAAGTACGTCGATAAATGAGGGAGTTTCTAAATTTGTGTCCTGGTACCGTAAATTTTACAATGTTTGATAATCCTTGCATGGTTGTAGACCCCTTTCGGAGTTTGATTTGAAAGCTAACTTTCCATCTCACAGTAATTGCACTGTAGCAATAATTGGCATGGGCTACGTCGGTCTGCCGCTGGCAGTTGAATTTGCCAAAGTTCAGTCATGCAGAAGCACGTCTGTTCCTCTGCATCGCCGCGTTATTGGCTTTGATGTAAATAATTCTCGCTTAGAAGAATTGAAGCAGGGGATCGACCGTACAAATGAAATAAGCAATCAAGAGCTTCAGTCTGCTCATTTGTTGGACTTCACTGATGATCCAGCTCAGCTTGCTCAAGCAGATGTTTTTATAGTAACTGTGCCTACGCCTATAGATAGCGCTAAGCAGCCAGATTTAAGACCACTTAAGAAGGCCAGCATAACGGTGGGTCGTGCTTTAAAACTTCGAGTATCGAATACTACGCCAATTGTTGTCTTCGAAAGTACTGTGTATCCCGGTGCTACAGAAGAAATTTGTGTCCCGATTTTAGAGAGCGAGTCAAACCTTGGCTTTAATGATGGTTTTTGCTGTGGTTACAGCCCAGAAAGAATCAACCCCGGAGACACTAGGCATAGGCTTACCAATATAATTAAGGTAACAAGTGGCAGTACAACCGAAGCATCAGTATGGATCGACAATTTTTATGCATCCATAATTGAAGCTGGAACTCATAAAGCTCCAAGCTTAAAAATTGCTGAGGCCGCTAAAGTAATTGAAAATACACAACGCGATCTGAATATCGCTCTAGTTAACGAGCTGGCCATAATTTTTCATCAAATGGGAATAGACACGCTTGATGTTTTAGAGGCAGCAGGCACTAAGTGGAATTTTCTACCTTTTAGACCTGGCTTAGTAGGTGGTCATTGTATTGGAGTTGATCCTTATTATCTCACTCACAAGGCTGAGCAGCTTGGATATCATCCAGAGGTCGTTTTAGCAGGGCGTCGTATAAATGACGGCATGGGTCGTTGGGTGGTAGAGCAGCTGGTGCTTGAGATGGCTCGCAGAGGGAAAATTATCGCAGGAGCTCAAGTTCTTGTTTTGGGTTTAAGTTTTAAGGAGAATTGCCCCGACTTGCGCAATACGAGAGTTGTTGAATTAGTTGCTTCACTTAAAAACTACGGGATCAAACCACTTGTTGTAGATCCGTGGGTGGATGCATTTGATGCTAGTCAAGAATTTGGTCTAAACGTGGAAAAATCTATTCCTACTGAGCAACGCTTTGCAGCTGTTATCGCCGCTGTCGCACACCGACAGTTTGTGACTATCCCAGAGCAACGATGGTTTGAGCTACTTGAAGTGGACGGTGTATTACTGGATCTCAAGGGTGTGGTTCCGCGCGGTCTTAAACCTTGGCGACTGTGATTACTACGATCAATTCAATTCATTTTTGAGCATTGCCTTCTAAATCTACAAGTAATTCAGCATCAACAAGATCTTTGCTATTTGGCATTTGGCGACACTTGAGTCGCCGACGTCGATTGCAGTTGGGACTAATCTTTTTAGTAATGCTAGCCAGCGGATTAGCAGAGTTAGTCTCTCTTGGAGCTGTTCTTCCATTTCTGGGAGTTTTAAGTGACCCTGAACTTCTGTGGCAGCAACCTTTTATCAAAGAGTATGCTATCCAAATTGGATTAACCAATCCAAGTCAATTGTTGTTACCAGTTACATTCGTTTTTACGCTTGTGGTTGTGTTTGGGGCTTTTATTCGGCTAACTAATCTGTGGTTAAATGGACGTTTGGCCGCTGCTATTGGTTCCGATCTGAGCTGCGAGGCTTATCGACGCACGCTTTATCAACCTTATGAGGTGCATTTACAGCTGAATAGTGCGGCCGTTATAACTAGCATCACTACTCATATCAATAGAACTATTGCTGCGATATCTGCATTTCTGCAGATGATCACTGCTTTGGTTGTTTCGCTGGGTCTTTTAACAGGTCTTTTGCTTATCGATTGGACCATTGCGCTTTCAGTATCAGTACTTTTTGGTAGTGTCTATTACCTCTTGGCTGTGACAGCGCGTAGAGAACTACGTATTAATAGTCAGCTTATTTCTGAAACAGCTAAGCAGCAAATTAAAGCTTTGCAGGAGGGGCTTGGTGCGATTCGCGATGTGTTGCTTGATGGCAATCAAGGTTTGTATGTTGATATTTACCGTGAAGCGGACGTACCACAGCGGAAGAAACAGGTCAGGAACCAGTTTTTAGGGATTTTCCCCCGTTATGCAGTCGAGGCATTAGGTCTTGTTTCTATTGCCTTGCTGGGCGGACTTTTGGTTTACCAGCAGGGTTCTGATGCTGCCGTTATTCCCTTGCTGGGTGCTATTGCTCTAGGCGCTCAAAGGCTTTTGCCAGCATTACAGCAGGTTTATAGCGGTTGGTCGAGGCTTAAGAGCTTCAATGCTGACTTAGCAGGTGTTCTTGCTTTACTTAACCAGCCACTTCCGCCCTCTGAGGTCGCATCCGAAGCACTTCAATTTTTTGATTCGATTCGTTTCGATTCTGTTTACTTCGGCTATGGACCTGGCCAAAAGGACGTAATTGGGGGGGGTGATCTTGAGATTCGATGCGGTGAGCGTATTGCTTTAATTGGAAGTACTGGTAGCGGAAAAAGCACAACAGTTGATTTATTAATGGGGTTGTTGAAACCCAATGCAGGTCGTATTTTAATTGATGGGAATGACCTTCACGATCCTTCTCATCCTGAACGGTTGTCTGCGTGGCGCTTATCGATCGCTCATGTCCCTCAAAGCATTTATTTAGCTGATAGTACGATTGCAGAAAATATTGCTTTTGGCTTGCCACATCATATGATTGATATGGAGTTATTGAAGATAGCTGCAGAACAAGCTCAGATTGCTCGTTTTATAGAAAGTATGCCAAGTGGATATTCCAGTTTTGTCGGAGAACGGGGTATTCGTCTCAGTGGAGGACAGCGTCAAAGGATTGGGATAGCACGGGCTCTTTATAAGCAAGCAAAGGTAGTTGTTCTTGATGAGGCAACCAGCGCTCTCGATATCAGTACCGAAGATGCTGTGATTAAAGCGGTTGAATCCCTTAGCCGCGACCTTACGATTATTATGATCGCACATCGCTTAAGTACAATTGAGCATTGCGATCGTGTAATTCGATTGGAACGAGGGGTTCTTAATGAGCCATCTCAAAGAAAATAATTACAAAATTTATAGAACATGTCAATAAGTCAATTATTGCTGAAATTCGTAGATAATCCTGCATGAAAAGTATTTTCATTTACTTTCTATAGCACTGTAATGCAATATCCGTGAACCTTAAGTCAATTGTTTTCTTCAGGGGTTTCCATGATAAGAATTATGTGATTCTAAGTAAGAGTTGATTGTTCATCTATTGCAAAAACTTTTTAGCAATTACACAGTAGCCTGATGCGTCAGCTAGGTTAGGGAGGTAAACTGCTATTGTTGCTCTGCTTTAAATGAATTCCTCTGAGTTAATAATCGTCGGTACCGGAGAAACCGCCAGATTAGCATATAATTATTTTATGCAAACTAACAAATATTCTGTGGTGGCTTTTGCAGTAAGTCAAGAATACTTGAAAAGTGATTCATTTTTAGGCTTACCGGTCTGCCCATTAGAAAATATCAATAATCTTTTTCCACCTTCAACGTTTGTTGTTTTTGTCGCTGTTGGGTCCAACCGTTTAAATCAAGACAGGATGAATCTTTTTTGTGATCTAAAATCTAAAGGTTATTCTTTTGCAAGTTATGTTAGTCCCGACGTCTCTTTTCTTTCTGACGATGTTAAAATTGGTGAGAACTGCTTTATCCTTGAGGGGAATGTCTTGCAGTCTGGCGTTACTATCGGTGATAATGTGACATTATGGAGTGGTAATCACGTGGGCCATTGCTCTATGATAAGTGACCATTGTTTTATATCGTCTCATTGTGTCATATCCGGTTTTGTGAAGATTGGGTCACGTTCATTTTTAGGTGTTAATTCTACAATTGAGGACAATGCTTCTATCGGTGTTGATAATTTTATTGGTGCATCCGTTTTAATTAGAGGTAAAACTCCTGATAATAGTGTCTACCAAACTCCTTTGATTGAGCCTTCAAAAGTTTCTGCCAAACGTTTATTTAAGGTAAAATAATGCAGCTTACTTATCTTGGCAATATATACACCCCTCCATTTGATAGGTCTTGGAAGGATAACTCCGCATTAACCCCAACTCCTTTTTTATTAAATGATTCTACAATTAGAATCTTTTGTTCATTTCGAGACCTTGAAGGTATTGGTCGAATTGGATACGTAGATGTTTCCTCCAATGATCCGAGGGAAATATTAAGTGTATCTAAGAATCCTGTATTAGACTTAGGTTTGCCTGGTTATTTCGATGACAATGGGCTCATTCTAGGAGATATTATCAGGTACAAATCTGAAGTTAGACTTTATTACGTAGGTTTTCAGATACCAAGAAAGTGTAAGTTTTTAGCATTCTCCGGTTTGGCCCTAAGTCATGATAATGGAGATAATTTTATTAAACGTTCAACAGTCCCAATTGTTGACAGAATGACCGGATGTGAAACCATAAATGCTATTCATACAGTTTTATATGATAACAATAAATTTCGCGTTTGGTGCGGTTCAGGTAACAGTTGGGTTATTCATAATGGTGTTCAATATCCATCCTATCAAGTGTCTTATCTAGAAAGTCGTGATGGTGTTGATTTTTCGGGGCAACTTTCATCAATCCATATTCCACTTCAGCCTAATGAATATCGATTAGGCCGGCCTAGGGTATATAAATTAGATAACAAATATCTTATGCTCTTTACATATGCAAAAATTGGCGAAAGTTATCAAGTTGGAAGTGCTTGGTCTTCCGATGGATTCTCATGGTTAAGAGACAGTTCTCCAGCTCTGAAACTTGACAAAGATGCAATTGCTGATTGCGGAGTATTGTCTTATCCAACCTATCTTAAAACTAAGACTAATGAGTATATCTTTTTTAATGGCTCAAATATGGGTCAAAATGGTATTTATTGTGCAAGAGTGTGCTAAGTCATGAATATTAAAAATCACTTCATTCATGTTGCAGCATTTTCGCCTGATAAAGCGAAAATTTGGGACACATTCTTGGGTCAATCAATTAATTCTCATTTTTTTTATTCAAGAGACTTCTTAAAATATCACGAAGGAAAACTTGTTGATAGATCATTAATGCTATATCTAAATGAAAAGTTAATTGGCATTCTTCCTGCTTGTGAATGTCCGGTTGATAGGTATCAAATTTCTTCTCATTACGGGTTATCTTTTGCGGGCTTAGTTCTCTCGAAGCGATTTGGCCAAGGTTTTGTAAATAGTTGTCTTGATGCTATTTGTTTATACCTCAAGGACTGTGGATACAAAACCTTCCATTATAAACCATCGCCGTTTATATATCACTCTAAACCTTGCCAAGCAGACTTATATTGGCTGTGGAAAAATAATGCTCAACTAGTCAGAAGAGATTCTGGATCAGTGATTTTTTTAAAATCTCCGCTGCAATATTCGAAGGGAAGAAAGTCATCGGTAAAGAAAGCATTCAAATCTAATATTAGAGTTGAACTTAATAATAGTAAAATAGACGAATTTTGGAACGTTCTCACTTCAAATCTTCAGCAAAAATACGATGCGTTACCGACTCACGATTTATCTCAAATAAAGAATCTTACAGCAAACTTCCCGGACAACATTAAACTATATGCCGCATTATTGAATGACAGAGTAGTTTCAGGAGCTCTTCTTTTCGTAAATCCTGGCGTCGTACACACTCAATATCTTTCTTCTTCTCAACTAGGTAAGGATTTATGTGCTTTAGATCTTGTCATAGACACAATTGTATCTAATTATTCATCGAAGTGTTCATACTTGAGTTTTGGCATATCAACTTTTCATAATGGCAAGCAATATAATTCTAGCTTAGGATCATACAAAGAATCTTTTGATTCTGGACCTATGTTATTCGAACATTACTCTCTCACATTATGAATAAACAAACTTATTCAATAAATAACTGCAAATTATTGACACTTTCATCTATTATTGATTCTAGAGGAAGTTTGTGTGTTTTGGAAGGGAATACCGTTCTCCCTTTTCCCATACAAAGGGTTTATTATTTATACGGCTGCTCTCTCGAGCATCTGAGAGGTGGTCATGCGCATATTAATCTAAAACAAGTATTTATTGCTCTAAATGGCACTATAAATATTAAACTTGATGATGGAAAAAACAGCAAGGATATTTTGCTCGATAAGCCCAACTTAGCTCTGTATGTTTCTCCGCATATTTGGAGGGACATTCGTTTTTTATCTAAAGATGCTGTACTTCTTGTTCTTGCGTCTGATTTGTATTATGAAGCTGATTATATTCGCTCCTATAATGACTTTAAACTTTTTACATCCTCAAAGTGATTCCATTTCTAGACCTAAAAAAAATTAATTGTGATATCAAATCTCAATTAATTCAAGCTGCTTCTGACGAGATTCAGAGTGGATATTATATAGGTGGTCCATCTTTGTCGAACTTCGAAGAAAAATGGGCTGAATATTGTAATTCTAGTTTTTGCGTCGGTGTAGGCAATGGTCTTGATGCATTAAAATTGTCGTTGCTAGCACTTGGCATTGGAGAAGATGATGAGGTGATTGTGCCAGGACATACATTTATAGCAACATGGTTGGCTGTTTCTCAATGTGGGGCTACTCCTGTTCCTGTTGACATTAGATTGGATACTTTTAATTTAGATCCAGACCAAATATTATCTTCAATTACATCTAGAACAAAAGCTGTTATTCCTGTACATCTTTATGGGCTTCCGTGCGATATGGACAAAATAAATAATATTGCTTTGGCTTTTAATTTATACGTCATTGCGGATAGCGCTCAAGCTCACGGTGCTTTATATAAAAACTCATCAATAGACAATTTTTCTTATGCTTCAGCTTGGAGCTTTTACCCAGGCAAAAATTTAGGCTGTCTTGGAGATGGTGGCGCAATTACAACTAATGATGGAGACTTTGCAAGTAAGTTAAAAAGTTTGGGTAATTATGGAAGTCTAAAAAAATATGTTCATATAGATTTAGGCTGCAACTCACGATTAGACCCTATCCAAGCAGCGTTTCTTGCTTGTAAATTGCAATACTTGAACGCACACTTGCGGATAAGAAATTCAGTTGCACGCGAGTATTCCAAGACCCTTAAAACTTTGAATATTCCTATCCAGCTAATTCCTCCTAACTGCAAGCACGCTTATCATTTATTTGTTTGCTTGGTTAATGACCGAGATAAGGCTCTAAACCTTTTGCTTCAGAATAGAATTCAATGCTTAGTTCATTATCCAATTTTGCCCTCCAAGCAAAAGATATACAGAAACGAATACTCCCAATATTTCTTACCCAATGCTGAATATGTGTCTAAGCACTGTCTGAGTCTTCCTATTGGACCACATTTGAATTCAATCCAAGTTGCACACATCTGTGATACGATACTCAGGCTTAACTTACTTCCTCCTGATCCACTAAGCTAGGATGATAGAACCCATTGTCAATCTTGATAGCTGTGAATATTCTTATAAACTTAATTCTAGCTTAATAACAGGTACCGCTGAAGAGAACATCAATATTTCTAAAATTCCTAAGCTTATTAGAGATAAAGGTTACATTAAGAGCAATATCCTAAATTCTCTAGATTTTGATTTGTTGCGTAATGATGTTCTTAGAATTATTTCAGATCTTTCTGGATATGATTTCGTTTCTACATGTGACCGTCGTCAGAATATGATTTTTCTATATCATGACGTCATTGATAATGATCTTCATTACAATATTTGCTCTAAAATTTCACGCTTAAGAAGATTTGATTTTCAAACACAAGATCTGTTTGATTCAATACTTAAAACTGTTCAATCACTTCTTGGCGTTGATTTATCTCATTACAATAAATTTTTAAATCGTGATCATATTCAATTAAGAATTAATAGACCCTTTAGTATTGATGTAAACCCTCCACATCGTGATTCTTATGTTGAAGCGTGGAAAGATTCTATAAATATATGGATTCCCTTAATTGGTTGTGGTTCCAAAAGTAATCTTCCTATTGTCTCTGGTAGTCATTTGTTTGACGATACTTCTATTCTGAGGACGAATGTAGGTAAAGCTGTTATGAATGGTTTGTCTTTTAATGTCCCAGCAATTGTTAAATATGAAAATTCTCCCCTTT
>QCTE01000015.1 GCA_003211275.1 Synechococcus sp. AG-673-A03
GTGACCTTGAGCAGTGCGCTTGGCAAGGCCATCTCCACTGAGAAAGGGAACAACATTATTTATCCACGTTTTGGGCGTGTTGAGGAACCTGATGGTTCCTCCAGCAAAGGATTGCTTCAGCTCTTCTATGCGAGCAGATTCCAGGACGGAATCATGACCAGAGTCACTCTGCTTGATTTCTCAAGGGCCGGATTTACTCAGATGTTGCTGGCTGAAAGAGGCCAATGGAATGAACAGGAAGCGAAGTGGGAATTTTTGAATGGTCAGATCCTGACGCTGACGCCTTCAGGAAGCACTACTTCTGCGGATTTCGATCGATATTTGTACCCGCTTAGTGCAGCACCGATCAGGATCGCCCAACTACCCAAGGATGCACGCAACATGACCGTGGCTGAGGCGTTGCAGGCTGAGCAGCTCCTTCAGAACTCTGGTGATTTGAAGGGAGCCAGGAAATTGCAGGTTCGGATCCAGGAGAAATTCACTTTTCCCATGGCGTGCCTTGTTTTTGGTTTGATTGGAGCAAGCCTTGGCGCTAAACCAAACAATCGAACCAATCGAGGACAGGGTTTTGCGCTCAGTATCGTGATGATTTTGACGTATTACTTGCTTGCTTCAAGCTTCAGTGCACTGGGTGTTAAGGGGACACTTACACCAATATTGGCTGCATGGAGCCCGATCATGATCTGCCTCGGGGGTGGCGGTTTCTTACTACGACAGGCCAGTCGATGAGCCAGACCGTCAGAATCAACGTCAGTGAGTCTGCTGCCCGAGGTTACTAATGGGGTTTTCCGGTCTGGAAGCGATTGTCTCGGAACCGGTTCTGCTCTTGGGTCTGATGGCCTTTGGCTTTCTGTTGATTGCGTTGCCATGGAGTTTTTGGGCACTCTCCAATGGTCGCAGTTCCAGTGGGGTTCGATCGCTGATCGCCCTCTCCAATCTTTTGCTCACAGCTCAGCTTGTGCTGCGCTGGTGGCAATCGGGACACTTCCCGATCAGCAATCTCTACGAATCGCTCTGTTTTCTGGCATGGGCCTGCACACTCACCCAGCTTATGGTTGAACGAAACTGGTCGTCTCCTCTTGTGGCAGCTGCCGCCACACCGATGGGTCTTGGCTGCATAGCCTTTGCCAGCTTTGCGTTACCCGACCAGCTGCAGCAGGCATCACCACTCGTGCCAGCCCTGCGTAGTAGCTGGTTGGTGATGCATGTGAGTGTGATCATGGTCAGCTATGCGGCTCTGATGGTGGGGTCACTGCTGTCGGTTGCTGTGCTGTTGACGGACCGTGGTGAAGAGCTGGAACTGCGGAGTAGCTCCATCGGAACCGGTGCTTATCGACGTCCGAAAGTGCCCTCCTTCGAAGGTGGTGTTGCGGTGAGGAACCCTCCGGAAGTTCAGCTTTCATCCATTCACTTCAGTCGCACTGAGCAGCTCGACAGCTTGAGCTATCGCACGATCACCGTGGGATTTCTGTTGCTCACCGTTGGCATCATTAGTGGGGCCGTTTGGGCGAATGAGGCCTGGGGAAGTTGGTGGAGTTGGGATCCCAAAGAAACCTGGGCGTTGATTTGCTGGCTGGTCTATGCCGCCTATCTCCACACACGTTTGAGCCGAGGCTGGCAAGGTCGGCGTCCGGCGCTTGTCGCTGCTTCCGGTTTGGTGGTGATTGTTGTGTGTTATATCGGAGTCAATCTGCTTGGCATCGGATTGCACAGCTATGGGTGGTTTTTTGAGTAAGCAACAATCAAAAAGTTTCTGCTGATCTCATGTCATATTGATCGGAATACTGCGTTCGTCTAATCAAAGCTGCGACCAGATTCTTCCGGATTTTGTATGTCAACCAAGTATTCTCAGACCAACTGAGCATGAAGAGCTTTGAGATTCTCTAAGGCTATTGTTCATCAGCTTATGGATTGGAGTCTTTACGCCTTATTGTCATGACAGACGGTGGCGGGGTTTACAAGTATTGCTATTAATGGTAAAAGTCAATCACTTATGAAGCTCAACTCCTTACTGTCTCTCTCAGGTGTCACAGCAGCCTGTGTGATTGGCGCGCCTGCAATGAGTTCTGACTTTATGATCAATCAAATGGTTGATGCCTATTGCTCAATCATGGAAGGAGAAAATGTAGGCGTTATGAACTCATATGATCGGGGCATGAATGAAGGAATGGCCATAGGATTGGTGATGGGTCAATACCCAGAAAAAATCGACCAACTTGCCTCAATGAGTGAGCAACAAATCAATAGCAAATTTTACCCTGGGATTGAGCAAAGATGTCCTCAGTATTCATTTGGTGTCAAGTAAACATTAGTGTGTCGTAAACAATGTTTCTAATGGAAATGAATCTCCTGAATCTGTTTGGTGCCCTGATGATATCTGGTACTCCTGCGATTGCCGAAGAGCTTATTTATCTACATTGCAAAGGTGATCTCAGCTCAAAGGTTGCCAATACGGATACTTCAGAAATAATTCAGCAAAACAAAGGTCGGCAAAGTAAGACATATATCATTGATCCCCAGAGAAGAATGGTGATGGTGAAGGGCGGGCAATGGTTGAATGCGGAGATGATTGACGGTGTGCTGTCTAGTACAGGTAGGTCTGGGCAAGGATTCAGCACAAGCGAAGAAATAATCCGAATGAGTTTTGATCCTGTCGGTGAGTACACCTATGCGCAGAGGATTCGACAACGCAATATCACTATGGAGATTGATGTGATGGGCACCTGTCACGAAGTTGATTCTTCGTCATTGTGACGGAGAATCAGCAGTGAACTATTTTGCTCTTTTCGGATTGAAGTCCTTATTTGAGTCTCCCTACTGTGCCAACGACATCATTCTTTCAGTGATGTGATTTACTCGCAATAATTACGACAGCTTGCTGAAATACTGGCTAAATATTTGCACAGTAACATCAAGATAAAGTGGCAAGATCAAAGTTGAGTTCAATAATTACAGTGTCGTATCCTTCTAGGGGAATAATCAATGGAAAGCCGTTGATCTAGACAATGATCTGGTTTATAGGCATGAGATCTATGATATTAAGGATATCCTATCAATATCTATTGATATTAATGAATCATCAGTCCTGTGAGTGACATTTCGCAGTTCATGATCAAGATCACAATTAGCCTCGCTTCAGCTGAATTTGAATTTAATGGACTTTTCGAGAATCGATACTTCTGCGATGTGACAACTTTGACCAAGAGAGAAGCCACACCTTCTCAGTTAATCATCTTCTGCTTGAGCCAAGGCAATGAACCATTCTCTGAGCTGTGCTGGGGTTTTGATTCCTATCCGTGTAAGACCCTTGACGAGTTGCTTGCAATCTCGCGGACTTAAATAAATTTCCGTCTCGATCTGAACAAGCTCTTCGTAGAGACCTCTCTGCTCATCAGATAGATCTTTGTACCAATGCCAGTCGATTAGCAATGCTCGGCCGCGTGTTGTTGTCAGTATCAGTTCTGCCACTGAAGCTGTCTTCCCCCGTTCGTACCAAAAATAGACTAATAACAGAGCATGATTGGCTCTATCGGGCTAGCGAATTGATTGCTGTTGATCTTGTGGAACACGATCGAAGAGGTTGACTGCATCGTTTGGGATATGTCGAAAGACTTACCCTGTGGGTGTATTCTGATCATAGAGTGGTTAATTTAGTCTGACTTGTTCTTACCAAAGTCATGAACGCGATAAATATCAACGAATTGACCGGCTGTATCTTTTCCCTCTAAATACAATTCTTTCCACCGACCAAATGATCCTAGTTCTATAGTTTGATTGAACTGTTGTAATGCTTCGCTATAGGTCTCGAAGCAATCGACCTCTATTAAAAGATTACCGTCATTGAGTTTCACAACATAACAGGCTCCTTTTGGTCTTGAATTTGTCATGGCTCCTTGGGCAGTCGAGGTGTTGGAACCCCAGAGTTGATAATTCGATTCTATAAGTTTGACATGTCTTATGTCGTTCTATTTTCGATGAATGAACAAACATTCAGTGATGACAATCAATGCTTTATCAGGAATCTTCGTCAAGCCCTTGTGGTCATCCACCGGCTCCAGTCTGTTTCTTCCGCGAGGAATGACTCGTGACGTTGTGGTGTGACCAGTCAACTTTGAATCATGTCGAGATATAAGCCTTTCAAGGACTAATGAGTTGGAAAATGCTTTTCAGGTGGTTATCATGTCGTATTATGATCCCATGGGCTCGAAACTCAAAAGCACAGTTGGGATGCTAGATTCTCGGATCTTAATAGTAATAAAGTAAGTTTGTGTTTTTGATCCGCACAATTTCCAATTAATTTTTGATGATGCCTGACAATAACAAGCTTCAATCCGCTGAATTTCAAATCTCTGGCGAAAATTTTTGCTTGATGCGAGAGACTGCTCAGGATGAGGCTTATGTTCTGTATATGGAGGACAATGGAAAATGGGCTGAGATGAATTGGCAAGGCTACTTTGAAGACGGTGATATCGATACTTTAAAAATGATTGAAAGGATTACTGGTGAAATAATTGCTCGTGATGATTGGCTCCCCGATTCGCAGATGCCATCAAAGCCGTTTGCTTATTACGAGGAAGGTCATATCTATACTTTCTCGAATCAGAAAGTTGAAAAAACAGTTGAAGTCGAAGCATCATGCTTGGATGAAGCTTCTAATATTATGTTTGGGGATGGTGAGTATGATCCGAATGATTGGAAATTAGTCTTGATTGATCAGGTGCCGATCACGCAAGCACAATGACCTGATGCTCTAATTCTTGTCATTGATACTTTTCTGCCGATACGTCATTATGTTCTTAAAAAGCCTGTTTAAACTGGTTGTAGCAAGTCATGTCAACCAATGTCTTTTTGCATCATTGTTGCTTCGTTGATGGCTTGTCTCCTCATGTTTGTCTCTCCAGGACTGGCTCTCAATGTTGACTCTTATCTCCAAGCTGGTGCTGAAAAATCACAATCTGGCGATTATCGTGGAGCTTTGATTGAATTCAACAAGGCCATTGAGCTGGATCCGGAGAATGCATCAGCGTACCAATATCGTGGTGTTGCTAAAGCTAAATATGGTGATTTTGAGGGTTCAATTACCGATTACAGCAGGTCAATCGAGCTTGATTCAACGAGCAGCGACACCTATGGGAACCGTGGCATTGCGAAAGCGCGGTCTGGAGATCTTGCCGGCGCCATTCTTGATTTTGATGTTGCGATTGATATGAATCCCGACGACGGTGCAGCGCATTTCAATCATGGAATGGCGATGGAAATGTCAAATGATCTTCAACGGGCATGTTTAGATTGGAGTAAAGCAGACCAGCTGGGGAATTCTCAGTCGATCACCTTTATAAGAAAGTATTGCAATTAGTAAAATAAAAGCACAAATATGTACTTAACAATCAGTGTAGCCGTCATGCAATGTTCAATGTCGATCAGACCGAGCGTTCGAATTAGTACTAGGCTTTGGATAATAAATTAATGTTCTCATAAGCATCAATTGGTTTTGAATAAATCGGAAGCCATATCTCGAAAACCTGATAAATTCTTTCCAGGTGCCCTCTTGTTAGGCCGGATTGAATTCCCCGGACGAAGTGCTCCTGGAGCAAAGTTCACGAGCACAAGATCAGGCTTATCCGCTTCAGCTGCTGCAAGTTGAGCTGCGATCGCTTCAGCTGTGGTCAATGAAGGCTTTTTCTGATTAGATGTATCAATTGGTTCTGAATCATTTGAGCTTTGATTCGGCTCAGCTGTTTCTCTGCTCTGAACCTGTTGGTTTTCAGAGCCTTCCTCCGTAGAAGAATTTGTTGTTGCTGTTGTGATTGGGGCTTCAACAATTTTGCTTACATCTGATGTCGCTGCTGGTTGTAGAGGACGCAGCAGAACAACTCCCACAGCAAGAACGACCAAGGACAACACCGTGGCAGGGAGTCCAAGAGTGCGACCCTGAAAATTCCAGAGAATCGAAGAACCTGACAGCCCTAGAACGCCAGCGATCGCGAGCAGAGGGCCGAGAAATTTCAATAGGAGATTTTTCATACTGTGATTATGGCGAATTCAATCCAGTTAATGTGAGCTGCTCTGGTGTGGCAGTTCGGTCAGTTTGATCCTGATCCTGACGGTGCCCGATGCCTGTGCAAATTTTTTCCTCGTGTTTGATCTTGAAGCCATTGATGTATCAAAGTGATCTTACGGGGCTGCTTTGTGAGACGTCTGCAGTAGTTTTTCGTTTCTTGGATGTTCGCTGGTTGTTTGATTGCTGAAGCCGTGCAATGGATTGATCATGTTGATTCCCCATCTTTCCTTTGACTTGATCGGCTTGGTTATTTCTTTTGTTGATGGTACTACGGACCGACGTTGATTGCATGTCTGTGTTGACTCAAATTGTGGTTAAAAACCACGCTTTCCTTGCTCACGCATCTGAAGTCTTAATCTCTGATATTGAAGAATTGCTTGTTCTTTGCTGAGGTGTGGAAACAATGCTGATGCCTCTTGTTGGTTGATGGGATCCAGTAACCAATCGTCTTGTCGCTCTGGTGCTACTTCCTCGGCTGATCGTTCCCATCGTTGATGAATCGGAAGCCATCCAAACCAGCGTCGGCGCCATTGGCCAAAGGTTTCCAGAGGATGCATGGATGTTTCATGTTAATTGATATGATCTGTTTCGATCAGGCTTGAAAACTCACTCTCTGATAACAGAACCATAGCCATTGCTGAAAGAGAAGATTTCGGTGTGATCTCCAAAGAGTCTGAGGATGGTCAGAATCAAAGTTCTGCGGCGGCGGAACATCACCCCGGGCTTTGTCTCGCTCCATTTCCGCCAGAATTCTGTCGACGTTGTATTCAGGATGCCCAAGATGCATCAGCTGTCGTTGATCTGGTGTTTCGAAGATCGTGTAGCCCACTGACTCTCCATGTGCCAGTAATCGCAAACGTCCCTGTCGTTGTGCTGCCTCCATCGCGGTATCTGGAAGTGTCGCGTAGCGACTTTGTGGACAGAGAAATTGATCGTTTTGCGTTCCCATCAGAGAATGGCCTGGCACAAGGCTGCGCATCGGAAACACACCAAATAGTTTCTGCTGGAGTGGCACTTTGCGAACCCCAGCCAGATAAGCCAGGGCAAATCCGGCCCAGCACAAACCAAGTGTGCTGGCGCAGCTGATGCGTGCTTCATCAACCAGTTTCACGAATTCTGTCCAGTAGGTCACCTCCTCAAAATCAAGATGTTCAACAGGTGCTCCTGTGATAATTAATCCATCTAGAGGCCCCCTGGCATTGGCCTCGTCCCAGCTCTTGTAAAGCCCATCAAGGTGAGATTGGTCCCAGCTCTTGTATGCATGGGTCTGTAAACGAATCCAGATTGGTTCGATCTGTAGAACTGAAAGTCCCAGTGGATGCAACAGGTTGAATTCGTACTGTTTCCCAAGCGGCATGATGTTCAGAATTCCGATCCTCAAAGGTCGGATGTCCTGACGTTCTGCTTGTTCTGGTTTGATCCAGGAAATGCGGTTGCGTTCAACGGCTGTGATCTTGTGATAGTTAGCCGGGAGGATCAGAGCCATGTCACAACATCTCCGATCAGGCGCCCGATGTCAGGGCCTGTTCGAAGTCAGCCTTGATGTCATCAATATGTTCAAGACCCACCGACACCCTCACCATTGTTGGGGTCACGCCGGCGGAAGCTTGCTCGCTTTCGCTCAGCTGCTGGTGTGTGGTGGATGCCGGATGGATCACCAATGTCTTGGCATCCCCCACGTTGGCCAGATGGCTCGCCAGTTTCAGACTGTTGATGAAACGCACTGCATCGTCATAACCGCCCTTGAGCGAGAACATCAACATGCAGCCCATCCCTCGGCCTGTCAGATATTTCTTGGCGGCTGAATGATATGGATCGCCGCTCAGGCCCGGGTAGCTAACGCTTATGACCTTCGGGTGCTGTTGCAGCCATTGCGCCAGCTCCATGGCGTTTTGCGCATGACGTTCGACCCGCAGGCTCAGTGTTTCCAGGCCTTGCAACAGTAAAAAGCTGTTGAACGGACTCACTGCCGGGCCCCAATCGCGCAGTCCTTCGACTCGGGCTCTCAGGGCAAAAGCAATGTTTCGATTGTCGGGAAGTCCCAGCATCTTGCAGATGTCACTGCCGAAGCCAAACGCATCCCAGTGCACAAGACCGTGATAGGCAGCGCTGGGCTGGCTCATCAGCGGAAACTTGCCATTGCCCCAATTGAAGGTGCCGGCATCCACAATCACCCCGCCGAGACTGGTGCCATGGCCGCCAATCCATTTGGTGGCGCTTTCCACCACCACATCAGCACCATGCTCGATTGGGCGAAGCAAGGCCCCGCAGGCCCCGAGGGTGTTGTCCACGATCAGGGGAATGCCTCGTTCTT
Organism: Synechococcus sp. AG-673-A03; assembly: GCA_003211275.1. GTDB lineage: Bacteria > Cyanobacteriota > Cyanobacteriia > PCC-6307 > Cyanobiaceae > Synechococcus_C. Next base: position 8,376 of record QCTE01000015.1, read on the forward strand.
TTGCGAGAGCTGATAGCCCTTCAAAATCAGGGATATTGAAGCGGGGGTTGCCCATTGCTTCCACATAGATCGCTTTGGTGTTCTCGTCGATCTGTGCAGCAAAGCTGGCAACATCGTCTCCTTCGGCGAACTTGACGTTGATGCCAAGGCGGGGGAATTGAACCTTGAACTGGTTGTAGGTTCCGCCGTAGAGGAAAGACGTGGAGACGAAATTATCTCCAGCCTGCATGCAGTTGGTGATGGCCAGGAACTGGGCTGACTGTCCTGATGCTGTGGCAAGCGCTGCGACACCTCCTTCCAGAGCAGCCACCCGCTTTTCGAAAACATCCGTTGTCGGATTCATCAGCCGGGTATAGATGTTCCCGAATTCCTTCAGTCCGAACAGATTGGCGCCGTGTTCCGCGTCATTGAAGACGTAGGAACTGGTCTGATAAATCGGTACAGCTCGTGAATTGGTTGTGGGATCAGGGACCTGTCCCGCGTGCAGTTGCAGGGTCTCAAAGCGCTGATCCGTCACGGCGATCGCAGAGAAGTCAAACCATTTCTAGCGGTGCAGCGATCGAGCGACCTCAGCCGTTGTCTGGATCAGGTTTATCGGTTTCCGCCAGTGATGGAAGGGTCTGACGCAGCAGCGGAGTCAATCTGCTGCGCACTTCGCTGCGAAAGCTGTCGACCGTTCCGCCAACCAACACCGGATAGGGCTGTTCTCCAGTGAGTTCACGTAAATGACGCCATTTGCTGTTTTCCTTTTCTTTTAGTTCCGCCAACGCGGCCTGAAAGTCATGGCTGCGTAATTGCATTTCCTCGCTGACCAGTGCAGATGCCTGTTCAGCCATCTGCTCTCGAAATGCATCAAAGCTCTTGGCTTTGATCGTGTCCGGAAGACCCAGGACAGGCTGGTAGTGGTCCAGCAAGCGCAGCTCTTCCTCCAGAAGAATCGCCCACGCTCCCTGTGATCCTTCAGCGAGTTGCATCTGGGACTGTGCCGCACTCATGGCATCCAGGTGGAAACGCAGCCAGCGGTAGTAAGACTTGTCTTTCGTGTTCTTTTTGACGGTGGCTTTGCCGGTTACCAGCACGGGCAGAGCTGCTTCGGCTTTGCGCAGAAAAAGACGATCTTCCCGTTCCAGGTTCATCGCTCCCCAGCGCTGCCGATACTCCCAGAGTTCGGCGTAGCGACTGACATCGTCTGCAGACCAGCCGAGACCGGCGAGTTCGTCGGCGCGATGGGTGAGTTCTTTTGCCACGCAGCTTGTTGAGTCCTGATTCTCGAAGCGTAGATGCCAGACGATGAAAGGCCAGGGGGAATGGCCATGGCTGCAGCTTCTTCAACCCATGTCGGCGTTTTGCTTCAGGGCTGGAGTTCTTCCGTCAGCGGTGCGCTGTGGCGGTTTTGTCGCAGATAGTCGTTCACCCCAATGGGTTGTTGTTGCTCATAACCCTCGTGCAACCAAAGGTCACCGGCTGAGGAGGCGTAATGGATCTGCCATTGGTGAAGACTCCGATAGGTCAGTGGCTCTTCTTTCATCAGTGCTGCGTAATGGAGCACTGCTCGGCCGTAATGGTCGCTGTTGTTGTAGCCCCAAAGGCCGCTGCGGATGTCCTTCAAACCCCCGCGTCTCACGAGATAGCGAGCCGCTGCATGAATGGCATCCCATGGGTCACGGATATTGCCACCATTGCCGATGCCTGGTTCTGCCCAGGTGGTTGGTAAAAACTGCATTGGACCCTGGGCATTGGCAACGGAAACGCCGTCGATCCTTCCCATTCCGGTTTCCACTAAATTTACGGCAGCTAGAACGGTCCAATCGATTCCTGTGGCTGCCGATGCACTGCGGTAGGCCTTGAGTAATTGATCAGGTGACGCGGGTGACTGGATTTTCCAGGCTGGCAGTGCCGACGATGCAGGTCCACGATGCATCGCCAGGAACTCTCTGCGGGCTGCGATGTGTTGATCAAAGACCCAGCGCCAGCGTGGATCAATTTGGGAGCGAACGTTCTCACTCAGTCGCGGGCTCTTGGACAGAACTCTATAAATCACCTGCTGCTGGTGGGCCAGAGCAGCGAGGTCTTGCTCAGTCAGCTGGGGCGTGATTAAAGCAGCCTCGATACCGGCAAGCAGTGCGGCGATGTCACTTGGTTCTTTTGGCACCAAGGGGTAGTTCCGACCATTCGGAGCAACGGGCAGGCCTGTCTGCTTTGGCAGGTTCGGGATTGTTGCGCTGCTCGGCATTGAATCGACAGCCGATTCGATGGTTTCAACCGTCTTGCAGGCCACGGTGATCGGACTGAGCAGAACAGCGATGCTCATCAGACAACGCATCCAGAACCTGGTGTCAGGCAGATGACTGTTCACCAACGCAAAAAACCCCTTCGGTCATGAAAGTCTGGCTTGTCCGCTGGATGGGACAGAGCCCAATAACTCAGGCAGCTGCTTTGGTCTTCCAGAACCATGGTCAGGGCAATTTCAGGAATCTCTGCGTGCGGCCACCAGGGCTGGAGTGGAATCTGAATGGTGCATCGGCAAGCATCCCGATCCATGCTGAAGCTCACTTCAGGGGGTTCAGCCAGTGGCTCTGCCATGCCACCCTTGCGGTAACCGCTGAACCGATAAAGGTTCCAGTCTCCGTTCGGCGCAATATTCACCTCCCAGTACCCTTCGTCACTAGGACGAGTAAGAAAGGCTTCAAAACAGGTGTGATTCCAGAGGTTGTCTTGCCTCTGTGGTGTTTTGTCTGTTTTGGCGCTGTTGAACAAAAGGCCATCGATGCAGCTTTCGGCCAGTTTCGGGCCAAGGCTGAAGCTCAGTTCAAGAGGACCGTCTTCGGTCCAGACAAACTCCGCTGTGGCGAGAACCGCTGGGCTTTGAGCTCGGTCGAAGGGAATCAGTGGGCAGACCTGCCTCACCATCACCGGGTGTCGTCCCATCCCTTAGATCCTCGTCCAGGCTCTGCCGTTCTGAGGTCGATGCCTGATTGCTTGCCTTGTCGTCACTTTGAGTGGTGAAGTCCGGCCTGTTGAGATTCGCAGACTAGGAGCAGAGTGAGAATGGAACCAGGGGCAGCTGACAAGTCATGAGCCTGAGAGAACGCTTCGCTGATCTGTTGATTCGCGCTGCTTGCCGCATCGCACCGCCTGTGAATCCGGATGAATTCGAGGACACGCCACAGCCGTTGGAACCCTTGGAGGATGGTGAACCTCTCACAATCTCAGCTTCGGTGGATGCTGCTGACCTGCCTTCAGTGGAACCACTCTCGCTTGATCAACGTGTCATCAGCCGTTCAGTCAAAACCCTCAAGGCCGAAGCCATCAGCTCTCTGGCCACGCTTCATGCCGCGCATCTGGTGGGTGCCTCCGTGTGGGATGAGCGCCGAATTGCTGCTCGCGTGAATGTTGCCACTGGTCTCAAAGCTGCCAGTCCTGAAGTGCTCGCAGAGATCGAGGGGCTGGCCGTCACCTGGCAAAACGACCTGTCTGCCATCACGAATGCTCTGCAGCAGGTTGCTGCCATCAGCTGTCCAGAAGCACCGATCTCTCAGGACCTTCGGCTTGAGGGGGAAGAGCAAGACCTTGCGGCAGATCTGATCGAATCCTGTTCCGTGGAACTCACACGCCATCAATTGGAACTGGCCAACCCACAGGACGATGATGCTGAACAAGAACCAAACGCTGAACAAGATCCAAACCAACAAGATTGATCGACAGACACAAAGCTCAGATCAAGGACTGAGATAGAAAAGCTGTCCAGATTCTTTGCAATTTGAGGGCCCGGATTGTTAACACCGACACCGGTTCACGCAGAGCTGAGTCATCCTGGTTTGATACCAAGCAAGGAGCAGAAGATGTCAAAGGATTCTGGACAGAATGATCGCTCCCCTGGTTACAGGCAAGCCAGAGAGTGGTTGATTTCAGCAGCTGTAGAGACTGTGCTTGATCATTGTTCAGAAGAGGATCGTGCGCGGCTGAGGCTGAAGGAATCTCCAGAACTTCAGATCTCTGAAGCGCTGATTCCTGAATTGAATGAAGAGACCAATCAATATGCTGATCTTATCGTTCAGCAAGCAATCGCGACGATCTCTATCCTGATCTCCAAGGAATACAATGTCACTATTTTAAAGTCGTGAGACTGAAGCCTTTTCGCCTCTTGTGAGGGATGGTTTTTGCAAACTGATCTGATCCATTGTTAATCAGTGATGACCTGAGTATCTTTCGTCATCAATGTGGCAGAAGAATAAATCGCTAACTTTGGCAGATAAGCAGGCAGGTGTTTTGCGTGGCATAGGGATGGGGTTGATTATTTCCATCCTGATGATCCTTTATGGCATCCTCTGCAACCCATGGTCGTTCTCTGCCTCCCAAGCAATGGATAGTAAGCTTGTTGTAATTGGCTGGAGCTTGCTGATTCCTTGTTTGTTACTGATTGGATCGATTGCAAGAATTGATAAGCACCGTTTCTTCTCCTCTGTAGATATTGATTCTTCTGCAGCGACGCCTTCCTCGCTGAAGCTGGCATCCCTCCAAGCGATTCTTCAAAACACACTGGAGCAAACGGTGCTGGCCATGGTGGTTTATCTGCTGTGGATCCTGATGACTCCTTCGGCCTGGTTATCAGCACTTCCGCTGTCGGCTTGTTGCTTCTTGGCCGGACGAATCTTGTTTGTTAGGGGATATCACAAAGGAGCCGTTTCAAGAGCATTTGGTTTTGCTTTAACCTTTTATCCTTTGGTCGTGATGTTTGTTCTCATTCTCTTCAGTGCACCGAGATCGCATGTTTGAGTCTTAGCGTTCTTGCGACAGTTCTTTGATCAGGACGTTGAGCTCTGTCCACTGATTCTCGATCGAACGAGTTAGGGCAAACTGAACCTCAGCGCGGTCGAGATTGTGATTTGGCCTAGATGTTCGGAAGTAGCGATCTTCGGATAGATAATCTGTAAGAAAACGGATTCCAAGCTCAAGAGGAATCAGGCGAATGCAATCAGGCAGGTAGCGGAAATCCTCTGGCGTGAGGAATGTTCGACCGATCGACAGATATCCCTCAAGGATCGCTCGGCAAAGGTTGAGATCAAAGCTGACCTTTTCGGTATCGAGAGTCTCTTCGCCCAATCTGTTGCAGCAGGAACGCAGACAGTCGCCGATGTCGTAATGAACCAGTCCCGGTTTCACCGTATCGAGATCGATCAGGCCGACGGCCTGTCCGGAGGCGTTGTCGATCATCACGTTATTGATCTTCGGATCTCCATGGATTGGTCGTCGTTTCAGTTCACCTCGCGCACAGGCCTGCTCAAGAACATCGACTCCATGTCTTCGCTCCTCGATGAAGGAGACGGCCTGAGTGGTGCGATGGCTGATCTGATCATTCGATCTGGAGAACACCAGGTCGAATTCAGCCAGGTAAGCCGGCGCGATGTGGAAATTCTCAAGCGTGTCTGCCAGTTCGTCAGTGTCCAGATCACTGATCAGGTGATGAAACATTCCCAAGCCGTAGCCCAGTTCACGGGCATGAAGGTCGTCTTGGATGACATCCGTTGTGGTGGCTGCACCGATGTGGGTGATGGACCTCCAGAACTCACCCTGATGCTCCACCCAGTGGCCATCGGCATCCAGGGTTGGCAGAACTTTGGGAACCTCCCAGCGACGACCCAACAGTTCTGGCGGTTGTTGTGCAAGACGCTGCTCAACGTGACTACCCAGTTTCAGCAGATTGCGCATCACCAATTCAGGTTGCTCGAACACCTCCGTGTTCAGACGCTGCATCACGAAGGCTGATCGTGAGGCCCTGGGATTGAGTGTCACCAGAAATGTGTCGTTGACATTTCCAGAACCGAGCTGGCTGATCCCATCGATTTGTTCCTGTGGATGGAACAGTCCTGCAATGGTCTCCAGGATCGAATTGGAGCTGGAGAACGGGGAGGACATGGCGAATCGCATGGGTCTCATCACGAAACATGCCGCCTTTGTTGCCCTTTGCCAGCAATGAGTGTGCGGAAAATTAGGCGGGAAGGCGGCAGCATGGTGATCGTTGTCTGAACGGCACGGGTGCCACGAATCCTTCACACCGCTGACTGGCAGATCGGCAAGCCCTATCGCTGGATTGAAAATTCTCAGAAACAGGCTCGTTTGCAGCAGGAGCGTGTTGATGCCGTTCTGAGGATTGCTGAAGTGGCCAGCCAGGAGCAGGTGGACGTTGTCCTGGTTGCCGGCGACCTGTTCGACTCGAGCACGGTGGCTGCTGCCATGGTGATGGAGGTGTTGGAAGCGGTTGGATCGATCCCATCACCTGTGGTCGTGATCCCTGGCAACCATGATCACGGTGGTGCCGGTGGGATCTGGAGGCGTGAGGATCTGCGCCGGCAGATGCAGCAGCGTGCTGGCAACCTCCAATTGCTGCTCACGCCGGAACCGGTTGATGTTGCTGGAGTCACTCTTCTGCCGTGCCCCCTGCAACGACAGCGGACAAGCCAGAGTCCGTCTCTCTGGCTCGATCAGCTCAACTGGACACAACTCGATCCAGTCCAACCGCGTGTTGTTCTGGCCCATGGCTCGGTGCAGGGCTTCGGCGCTGAGGGACCGGTCAATCAGCTTTGTCTCGAGTCTCTGCCTCGCGATCAAATCGATTACATCGCCCTGGGTGACTGGCATGCGCTGATGGAGGTTGATCGCAGAACCTGGTACAGCGGCACACCGGAACCCGACCGCTTCCCCACAGGCCCCGATGACTTGAGATCACAGGTGCTCGTGATTGATGTGGAAAGGGCCCAGATGCCATCGGTCATGGTGAAACCCACGGGGCGTCTGCACTGGCATCGGATCACCATGACGCTCAACGGTGATGCCGATCTGCCCCGGCTTGAGCAACAACTGGTCGAGTCTGTTGGCAGTCGCGTGGGGCGTGACCTGATGCGGCTTGAACTCAACGGACAACTGGGTCTCAAGGGGCATCTCCAACTTGAGGAACGTTTGGCGTTGCTCGGAGAACAGCTTCTTCATCTCCGCTTGCGAGGCAAGCTGCACCGCCAACCAACCGCACAGGAGAGGGATGAGCTTCTGCTTCGGATGGATAGTCCCCTGGTCAGCACAATCGCAGCAGGTCTTCAGGAGGAGCTTCAAAGCAATGATGATCCTCTGGTTGAGCAGGCCTTGATCGAGTTGCACCGTCTCTGCACCACGTGTTCATACGCCACTGAATCTGGCTCCATGGATCCATGCGCCTGATTTGTTGCCGACTGGAAAGCATTCGCCGGCACCGAGCTCTTGAGGTGTCCTTTGCTCCTGGGCTCACCTTGATTGGTGGTGCCAATGAATCCGGTAAAAGCTCGCTTGTGGACGCGATGCACCGGACATTGTTTCTGCGTGCCTCTGCCACGGGAGCCGCAATTCGTGATCTGCGCTCGGCCACACATGCAGGTCATCCCCAGGTCGAGATCGACTTCGATGCTGCTGGGCATCGTTGGTCACTGTTGAAATGCTTTAACGGTGCCGGTGGAACCAGCCGCCTAAGCCGAGCTGGTCAGGAGGCTTTGCTCGGCGGCGATGCCGAGGATCAGCTGGCTGTTCTTTTGGGAGTCGAGGAGATGATCGGTAGCCGTCAGGTGAACCGTGTTCTACCCACCCGTTGGGCTCATCTCTGGGTGATGCAAGGACTGGCCGGTCGCAACCTTCTGGATCTCAGCGGCGATCACTACGACCTCAAGGGATTAATCACTGCTCTGGAAGGCCAGGCTGAGCAATCACTCCAGTCGCCGATGGATCAGCAGGTTTACAACCAGCTTGAGCAACTTGTGGCGTCCAGCCTCACCAGTCGAGGCGTGAAACAAAACAGTGAACTCTGGAAACGCCGGCGGGACGTTCAACAAGCTTTAGAGCAACAAGCCGAATCACAGGAGCGACTGCTCAGTTATGAAGCAGCCTGCATCGAGCTAGACGCCAATGAGCTGGCTCTTGATCAGTTGGAGTGCCGTGCTCCGGAAGTGCAGAAGCGACGTCGACAGCTTTTAGCTCTCAAGGATCTGCAACAACGGCTGGCTCCTCTTCGCCTTCAACAGACCCAATGGCAACAACAACTCAGTGCTCTAAGTCGTCTGATCAAGGAGATGCAGGCTGCTGATACGGCGATGAAGGTGTTGCGACAAGAGCTCAGGCTCATGAACCAGTCCGCCGAGACCATCTCCAGCACCCTCGCTGACCAACGACATGCGTGTGAACAACTCGATCTGAAGCGTCAGGCGCTTGAAGAGCGTGGCCATGCTCTTCGACGTCGTCAGGACCAGGAACGGCTTGAACAACGGATCCAGGAGATGCGTCGGGACAAAGATCAACGCGCCAAATTCGAACAGCAGCAATCCCAGCTCAAAAATCAGCTGATGGCACTGCCGAGTCGCGATGCCAGCGATCTGGCGGCCCTGAAAGCTCAGCAGTCACAATTCCGTGAGCTGGAGATCCGTCTTCAAAGCATGGCGTCGCGGATCGAATTGAAGTCCTCCAACGTGACTGTGCGCCTCGATGGCGAACAGCTCGGAATTGGCGACGTTGCTGAAAGGACTGGTGCTTTTCGGCTTGAAGTGGGTGAGGACGCCACCTTGTTGGTCAGTCCCGGAGAAGGGACCGGCCTTTCAGCACTGATTTCCGAGAAGACACAGTGTCTATCGTTGTTGGAGCAGAACCTCAAGCACTGGGGTGTCAGCAGCCTTGAAGCTGCAGAGGCTCAGTTGCAGACGCGTACGCAGCTTCAACAGCAGCTAGCTGTTCTTGATGCAGGTCTTCGCCAGCTCATGGAGCAGAAGCAAAGCAATCTGAAGGGTGATCAAGATCTCGAACAACTCGATCAGCAGCTCTCTGCACTGCGACAACATCCAGTTGATCCAGAGATTGCGGGTGAGGATGACCTTGAAAAGGCTTTAAGCGACTGCCGCCAGACCTATCAATCGGTCCAGGAACGGCTTCGCTCAATGCGTGCCGACTACGACCGCGCTGAACTTGAACAGAAGGTTTTTACGAAGAAGCTTCAGGATCTCCAGATCCGACTGGAGCGCCATGAAGCCCAGCATGCCCAGCAGCTTCAGCAACAACACGAGATTGAATCGCGGCATGGCTCAGCGCAATCAATCGATCGAGAACTCAAGATGCTCTCGAATCAGTGTGAGCTGTTGCAGGACCAACTGCTCACGCTGATCGACGACTGTGGTCTCGCATCTGGCACCAACGTGGAGACATCCCTGGCTGAGCTGGATGATCGTGAGCTGAAGCTCAATCGGCAACGCACCGATCTCAATCGTGAACGGGGTTCATTGCTCGAGCGCTGTGAACGTCTTGGAAGCCGTGAACTCCATGCCGAACTTGAGGAAACGTCCAATTGTCTTGAGCTGGCTCAACAGGCAGAAGAACAGGAAACCCAGCTGGTTGAGTCACGGGTTCTGCTTCTCAAGCGATTCCAGGATGCGCGTGCGGACCTTTCACGTCGCTATTCATCACCACTGAGAACCAGCATCAATCGTTTCATTGCTCCGTTCCTGCAGCAAGCCGGCGACAGCTCTGAGCTGCGTTTTGATGCCAGCGATGGCCTTAAGGATCTGCGGCTTCAGCGCTCAGGTCAGAGCCTCGAGTTTTCACAACTCAGCGGAGGACTCAAGGAACAGCTCAACGCAGCTGTTCGCTTGGCGATCGCAGAGGCACTGCGCGATGGTCATGACGGCTGTCTTCCTTTGTTGTTTGATGACGCCTTTACGAACAGCGATCCCTCGCGACTTGAAGCGGTTGGGAGCATGCTCCGGCAGGCTGTTGATCTGGGTCTGCAGGTGGTGCTTCTCAGTTGTGACCCCGATCCCTACCGAGGAATTGCCGATGCGGTGATCGACCTCGACCATCACTGATGTTCTGGATTGGCGTGATCGAGTTCAGAGTGCGTTTTCGATCACGTTCATGGCTTTGAGATAGGCCGGTGGTTCATCGACTGTGTCCTGTTCCTCAATGCCGTTGTCATCACGAATCAGGCGGCGGGCGTTATCGGCAATCACGGCATTCACTAACAAATCCATCGCTTCAGGCTGGTCAAGATTCTGGAGTGCCTCTGCGTACCTCCGGCTGTGAGTAGGTCGCACCGACTCTTGGCAGTAATTGGAGAGCTCACGGCTTTCAGTCATCACCGAAAACGCCACATCTTTGGTGGTGGAATTTCCATAAATGGCCATGTAGAGCAGATTCACCATCGATGCGTCGTGCACGGGAATGGCGTATTTGCGCACGATCTGTGGCCAGTAGCGCAATGACTTGAGACCTTCCAGGCCACCTTTACGCAGGCCTGCCTGCTCGCACCAGTTTTCGAGCTCTTCCATGGAGTGCGGACAACGCTTTTCGCCCAGCATGTGCTCTGCCAACACCTGACCTGCATGGAAATTTCGGGTCGGTGTGCCGGAAACCGGCAACATCATGCTGCCGCGCACGTCAGCCACCATGGCGGTGAGTTGCGCAAAAGTGTGATCGCGCACCTTCTCCATATCTCCCCCGCGCACTAAAGCCGCTTCGATCCTCTGAACGCCATAACCAAGCTCCGTCAGTGCGAAAGGCTGACGGTTGTAAAGCCTTTGGCGATTTCGCCGAGCCATCGAAACCGTTGCCGCTTGGTCCAGGCACTGGTCAAGCAGAAGCGTCAGCAGAGTTGGAAGCACACCAGGATTGTCCTGGTGATAGGCGTAGCCAAACCCTGCAAAAACCGATGACATGTTTTTCGCAGCCTTGATGTATTGCCCCTCAATGTTGTGAACCCCAGCTGAAACCTGAATGTTCGGCGACAGTCGATCCAGCATTCGCGCTCCCAGGAGAGCTGTCAGTGCATTGGGATGGCAGAAGTTGGCCGTGAAGCTGTCGAGTGGATTGCGCAGGGCGCCATGACGGTGAAAGCCCGAGAAAAAGCCCAGGCTCGGGACTTTTTCACACAGCACATATGACTCGTTAATCAGGTTGTCATGGCTGAACGATCCGGCCAGGCAGGCCAGCACCACATGTTGCCGACCCAATTGATCCCGCAGTTGAATCGCTTCGATCAGGTCTTCTTCAACATGATTGCTGTTGGCACTGAGCACTACCAGCTCACAGCGTTTGAGCAGGTCAGCCAGGGTGTTGGGCTGACGCACACCCTCAACCAGATGGCTGCCCATGCGTTCCATGACCGCAACGTGCTTTGGGTCCATGCCGTCGAGGGCCGACTGCGTGAACGCACCGAGAAGCTCGCGATCGGGTCGGGGTGCCAACAGCAGATTCTCTTCGTCCTTCTGCTGCATGGCGCAGTTGTAGGCAAGGGACGCGGGATAGAGCCCCACGCTGTAAAACCCGACCTTTCCGGTCTCCAGCTCCCAGACCCGCTGACGCAGCTGATCTCTGTCGAGGCTGGGAGGAAAAAATCCGTTTGAGTTCAACAGTGCTGCAGTGCTGAGACTCATTGCAATGAAGGGGAGGATGAGGTGAACAAAGGATGGAAAGCTTGGGCTGGCAGCCGAGTTACACCGCTGTCTTCGGCAGATTCATGAGTTCGAAGCAAACCGTCGGATCAACCTGTTCAACCTCAGCATTGATCCATTATCTGCTCTTAGGTCAGACGGGGCTTCGCTAACGCTGCAGGGACGATGGCTGAAAACACCAGCCGACAATCTCGTGGACCATGTTCGTGAATGGTTTGTCTGACGACAGATGGATGAATCGATTGGTGGAATGTGCATCATTGAAGACTGAAACTGCGTTGACAATCAGTTGCTGTGCGTCAGACAGCTCCAGAGAATGTTGCTTTTGTTCGAGCGATCATGGTGTTGATGGTTTACCTTTATTTCAAGCCTTATTTCTTTTGTTTAGATTCTGAGCGATGAATAGCCTGGAAATGGAAAATGAAATTCGTGTTCTGCTCGGAAGTGGAGAGATTGGAGCTTTGGAAGGTCTTTTGGTGGATTCGGCGGATTGGGGCGTGAATATCAGAATGACATTAAATGAAAATTTTGTTGAAGTTGACTTAATTAAAAACTGGGATGGATTTGAGATGATATTACTTGATGATCAGGATAGAAATTCTGTCCAAATTGATGAGCTCAAGGATATCCTTCAGGTTTTAAAAAGTCACTATTAATCCTCTGCTGACATTGCATTGCTTTCGTTTTCGAAGGTAAACTTCATTGCCAAGATTGCTAGGTTAAGTGTCAATGTGAACGCATTTGCGATCATTACCGGTTTGGCGTCTGTCTGATACCCATAAATCACCCAGCAAAAACAGCCTGTGCTGAACGTGAGCAGCAAAGCATAAGAAACGTCTTTAGCAGATCGCGTTTTCCATGTTTTGATCACTTGTGGCAGAAATGCGATTGTTGAAAGTGTTGCTGCTGCGAAGCCGAATAGTTCAGGCGAACTCAAATCTAATGTCATATGAAAATGTTCACTGATCAATGTTGAAGCTTCGATGATAGCTGAATTGTCTAAATGTTTGAAGCCTAAGAACACGGAATCACAGGATCGGTTTTTGTCAAGACATCTTCAGAACTGATGGCGATCTTTTAGGCAGCTTGAATCTGGCCTAGCCCGTTACCAGCATTCATCCGCAAGTGATGTGATCAAGTGGCTTTGAAGCTCTTAGGTGGTCCAAGAACAAGAGCAAGCATGCCCCGCTGGTTCATGGAAGAGAAAGCGATCAACGATGAACTGGTTGACCTGGACCTGCAGTCAAATCAGCATCGCCATGCTGATTTACTTGGCACCAACCTATTTGGAAAGCTTCCTGCTTTGATCGATAGTGATGTCCTGCTTGAGGTTGGATCTCCACTCAAGTTGTTCGAAAGTGGTTCAATCCTTTTGCATCTTGCCGAGACTTATAGCGGCGATGTCATTACTCCCTCGCAGTGTGCCTTGACCAGCCATTGGGTGTTGTTCGCTAACGCAACCCTTTCCATTGCATGATTCGTTCCCTCCAGTCGTGATCGTGAATTTCCACGACTCATGGAGGTGCTCAATCGTCAACTGGATCCTGAGTGCGCTGTCATTGTTTTTCCAGAGCTTGATCTCAGCCCCTATCCAGTGATTCAGGCTGTGATAAAGCGCACCCACCTCCGGCCTGCCTTCAGGTTGGTCATGGGTTTTGACCGAAGTCTGATACTCGTTCCGCCGTTCGCTGATTGGCGATTCAATCGCTGCATGGGAGGGTGAGAACCAAGCTCGCGACAGCATGGTTGGGATGGATCTCGCTTCACTGCATCAGGAACTCGTCGCTAGTCCAGACCTTTTAATCGTGCAGGACCTTGATGGGGTCTGCATACCTCTGGTGAAGGATCCACTCACCCGCAGCCTTTCTGCAGGTTATGTGCATGCCGCTGCCCGATTACGTGGCAGTTTTGTCGTTCTCACCAATGGCGAACACGAAGGTCATCGCGGCGTGAATCGCCTCGTTGAGAAAGCAATCGGTGACAGCGAAAAGGCCCGAAGTCAAGGCCTCTATCTCCCCGGGCTCGCTGCCGGTGGTGTGCAGCTGCAGGATGAATTCGGCAACGTCACGCATCCAGGAGTCAGTGAGGCTGAAATCAGATTCCTGGCATCGGTTCCCGGGCGGATGAAGGCACTGATGTGTTCCATGCTCCCTGCCTGGATGCCGGAATTGAGCGATCAGGAGCTATCCCTTGAGGTTGATCTGGCGGTTCTAGACACTCAGCTCTCACCAACCATCAATCTCAACCACCTGTTCAGTCGAATGCCTGATGATGTCGACCGTCAGCGTCAATTGCAGTTGATGCTGGAGTCGCTGATGCAGCAACTCATGACGATGGCCGTGTCCGAAGGGCTTCACGACTCCTTCTTTCTGCATGTTGCGCCGAATCTCGGGCGTGACCCCCTTGGCTGTGAACGGCTCAAGCCTGCCGTGAAGGGGGACGTCGGCAGTACCGATATCCAGTTCATGTTGCGAGGAGCCATCAAGGAAGCGGGATTGCTGGTGTTGATCAATCGCCACATCGCAGCATGCACAGGTACGGCACCTCTCGGTGAAGAGTTCAACGTCAGAACCGCACCCAGTGACCACGAAGCGCTGCTGGCTCTCTGCAAGCAACGGATACCTCCTGAACAGATGCCTCACCTCGTCGGCGTTGGTGACACGGTCACCTCAACGATCAATCCCTCTGGAGAAGGCTGGTTGAGAGGAGGCAGTGATCGAGGCTTTCTCACTCTCCTTCAGGAACTCGGGGCCAGCTTTGGCCGTCCAAACCGGGTTGTGCTCGTCGACAGCAGTGGCGGAGAGGTTGACCGACCGTCATTGGCCGATGGCTCGCTTGCTGGGATCAGTGACCCTGAAGACCCTCTGCATTTCGATGTCTGCATTCCTGGCGGTCCTGAGGCCTATGTGAATTGGTTCATCGGTTTGTCGGAAGCTCGGACCAAGCGCACACCCTGAAACGCCTTTGTCAGATTGAACACGGTGTGAGCTGTTGGTTGAACAGTCCTTTCCCTCACTCTGTGGGTCTTTCGCCAGAATTCCAACAGGTCACGGCTTACAGATCGCTCCCCGACGTTGACATCAACCTTTCCCGAAACACTGAGGTTCCCCCCCGTTAGCCGAGCCAGGTTGACCACCCTGCAGGTCAACCTCGGCTATCGCTGCAATCAGAGCTGCAGTCACTGTCATGTGAATGCCGGCCCTTGGAGGAAGGAAATGATGGCTGACGAGCTGATTGATCTGATCCCTGAGGTGCTCGCCCGTCTTGATCTTCGCTGTCTGGATCTCACCGGCGGTGCACCGGAATTGCATCCTCAGTTTCGTGAGCTTGTTGCGGCGGCCAGGTCTCTTGGCGTGGAGGTGATTGATCGCTGCAACCTCACGATCCTCAGCGAACCCGGACATCAGGATCTTGCTGAATTCCTGGCGGTGATGGGTGTGAGGGTGGTTGCCTCTCTGCCCTGTTACGAACAGGAGAGGGTGGATCTACAGAGAGGCCAGGGCGTCTATGAGCGCAGCATTGCTGGTCTGAAGCAGTTGAATCAGTTGGGATATGCCCAACCCGGATCACCTTTGCAACTGGATCTGGTGTTCAACCCTTCAGGTCCTTCTCTTCCACCGGCTCAGGAGCCCCTTGAGGCCCAATACCGGCAGGCCTTGTCGTCAAGCCACGGAATTACGTTCTCGCACCTGCTCACGATCACCAACATGCCGATTCAGCGGTTCGCGCGAGATTTGCAGCATCAGGGTCAGCTCGAGCCTTACCAGCAGATCTTGCGTGAGGCACACCGACCAGAAAACATCCCTGCGGTCATGTGCCGAAGCCTGATCAGCGTGAGCTGGACCGGAGCCCTGTATGACTGCGATTTCAATCAGCAGTTGAATCTTGCATCCAACTCTGGCCCGCGAGTGCTCGCTGATCTACTCATTGCTGCGGATGGACTGATGGATCAACCGATTGCGGTCGCAGACCATTGCTTTGGGTGTACAGCTGGCAATGGATCCAGCTGCGGTGGTTCGCTCAGTTGAGCGTCACCTGCACGCCAGCTGGCGTGAACAGGAACACATTCTCACCGATCCGATGTTCCTCACCGTCGACGGCCTTCACACCACCGGACACGAAATCAGCGGTGCGTTGTGCCTGGGCGATCTCCATGGACGTGAGATCAAGGACCACCGTTTTCTGACTGCGAACAGCCAGAACAGCTGCCATCCCTTCCGTCACGTCTTGCGGGCGGATCACAAGCAGTTCCCGTAAATGCTCTGGAGTGAATTGATTCATTACTCTCAGCCTGGCGAGGCTGGAGGAATGTCGCAGCAACCGTCACCATGCAGAGATGACTAAATCTTCCTCACCTGATTCGGCGCCGGCTCACTGCGGCAGTAAGCCCAAGCGCTTGGCTGTGGGAATTGCTCCACTCGGCACTGTTTCGATCGGAATCGTCCCGATGGGCGTGATCTGTATCGGCATCGTTCCGATGGGGGTGGTGTCCATCGGTGTGGTGGCCATGGGCGTGATCAATCTCTCGATTGTGGGCATGGGACTGCTGGCAATCGGAGCCAACACCATGGGGGTCTGGACGGTTGGACCGATGAGCATGGGTTTGGTCCAGATCGGCGGGCGCGGCAGCCATAACCACAACAGCCACGCTCAGGCTGAGTCAGAGGACGATCCACGCTTCTTGGCCTTCCCAACGAAGGCTGAAGCTGAAGCACAGGCCAAGCTGATTGGCTGTGAGGGAGTCCACCAGATGGGCAGTCACTGGATGGCTTGTTCCGAGCATTCAACGGGCCATCACTAGAAAGCCCTTAATCAGCGGCATGCTGGGCAGATGCCACGCACATTCAGGCTGGAATCGATCAGTTCAAAATCGAATTGCTTGCAGGCATCACGCCCTGCCTGAAGCACCGGCTCATTTTCAAATTCTTCCGTACGGCCGCAGCGCACGCAGACAAGGTGATGGTGGTGAATGTGTTCTTCATCCGCCAGCTCGAAACGACTTCCTCCATCTCGAAGTTCCAGCTCCTGAAGAAAATCCATCTCCACCAACAACCGCAGGGTGCGGTAGATGGTTGCCAGCGAGACCTTGGACTGATTGTCGACAAGCTGACGGTGGACCTCTTCTGCACTGAGATGACTGCCGCTGCCGATTTGTTCGAACAGGTCCAGCACCAATCGCCTCTGCGGCGTCATCCGTCGCCCTTCTTGGTGCAGCCCCTTCTTCAGAGTTCCGGTCGCTTCAGCAGAAGAGGTTGCAGGCGACATGCAAACGGAATGCGTGTTTCTCAATAGTACGCACTATTGAGAGTCATCACCAGTGCTCGTTGACGAGTTGTTTTCTCCTTTGGCTGGTCGTGAGCGTCACTTCTGATACGAATCACAAGTCCAGCTCGGACCTCAATCGCCAATTGGTGCATTTTTGGGACCGATCTTTGCGGATGCTCATGCCGATTGATCTGACATCAGCCTTAACAAGCCTCAACAGCCTGCCGAGGTTCAAGCCGGCAAACCCGATAGGCTGACTTGACGTTCGATGAAAAGAGTGTCGGTCTCCTGGTCGGTGCTAATGCGCTTCGTCGCGAGCGGCCTTTTCCTGTTGGCTCATGGACTGCTGGTGCTTGAGCACATCGCACTGGGAACAGCACTGCACGGCGTAGCCGAAGTCTTTCTGGCTCCCTGGGCGCTGCGTCACCGTGCCTGGGACCTGATTGTGATTGGGTTGATTTTCTGCGTGTTTGACCTCTGGGGAACCCTGAGATTGATCAATGTGCTGGGTTGAGCGTTACAGATTCCATCCACCAACGGGCCACTCGTCCAGCTTGGTGGGGTTGACGCGCTGGCACCGTGACCACTACGAGCCGCTTGTTGCTGCGTTGGTAGTCGTAGCGGCAGTATCCAACACCCGTCCCTGAGCAAGACGCCAGTGACGACAGTTGATTGCCCGCCAGCTTCTGCTCAAAGGTCTGTACTTGTCCTTCAGGAGCCGGATTCCAGCCTGTTGAAGTCAAGGTTTGGTCGACATCCAAAATCGATTGCCCTGCCTGCAATTCAGGTGGACGTTGCTCCGCTTTGAGATCAACCCAGATACCGGACATGATGAGTCCGGAAATAACCAGCAGCCAGCGCATAACCGAGCCCGTTTCCTCAGGCATAGCCATGGATCTGCTTCGAATGCCACGCTTCAGCGTGGATCCTGCTCGGCCTCTCTGGCTCCAACGACCAGAGCAGCGAAAAACGGCAGAACCGCAAGGGCTGTGAGAATTTCCACCAGTGATCTTCGAGTTAGAGGAAGCTTGCGGTGTGTAACGAACTGCTGTGGTTTCAACAGTTACCAGGGGAATTACAACCCACAGCACCCCCTCGTTGTTCAACGGCTCGAATTAGCAAAAACAATTAGAACGAGAGAATGATTGTCAGATCTAATCCTTGGTCGAAAGGCAGATCATGAAACGTGAAAACTGTAGTGAACATCAAAATGATGTCGTGTGAGTATCTCTAAAGGCTTTTTATTGAATCAGCCCATTGATGTGGAGGTTTGAATAATTACTTGCTTTCCCATAAAAAATAACCACCTAACACACCAGCTTTGTTGGAATGCAAAATGACGTCGTTGGAAAATTGCACTTCTTTAAGAAGCTTGCTGTTGCCACCACCCAAGTGTAAAAAATCCCAGTTCCAGATGTTCTTTGTTGTAGACACCACCTTTTTGACACGCTGAATCCATTTTTCTTTGCCAACATCTTCAAGGGCTGGTCTGCCGACGTAGTCTTCATACGTCTTGTTCTTTTTAAATAAATGATGTGCAAGTTCTAGATTAGGGACAAGATGTCCATCAAGAAACAGGGCTGAGCCCATTCCTGTGCCAAGGGTTAGTACCATTTCAACACCCTCCCCAGAAACACATCCATACCCCTGAACATCAGCGTCATTGGCCACACGAGTCGGTTTTTTGAGTCGCTGTTCCAGTTGAGTAGCAAGATTAATGCCTAACCAATGGCTGTCTAAGTTGGCAGCCGTTTCAATAATTCCATTGCGTGCGACACCAGGGAATCCAACGGCAACACGATCAAATTCGGGCACTTTGCTGGTCAATCCTTCAATGACCTCGAGAATTGATTCTGGAGTTCCAGGGTGAGGGGTTTCTTGTCGTTGTCGATCACACAATGCACTTCCTTTGGGGTCTAGAACAATAAGCTTGACCCCTGTGCCGCCAATATCGATGCAGAGAGTGTTGGCTGGTGATTTCATTCTTAATCTTAATATTAACGATAGTCTATGTCCAAAAACTCAGCTTTTCAACAATTTCAGTGTTTGTTGAAATTGTGCTGTAAATCAATCTATTGAATTGAACTGCTGGTGGCAACGTCGGGATACGAGGATTCGATCTCTCCAATGCGAAAGTATTTGATTTATCTATTCTGGTTAACCCTTTCGCCAAGACCCATGGCTGAGGCTGATAGTCGACGCTCTTCGATCATTGATTGCCCTTTCATTAGTGGTCACAAACAGTTCTAAATATTAGAAAAGAAAAAAGAAGCCTTTGCTTGACTCAATCATCCTGCCGGCAGATGATTGATGGTTTTCTGTAAGTCCTGAGTTGATTGTCGATGTGTCTAGGATGAGAGGTTTTCGCAGTGTCTCTGAAGGTAATCAGATCGTTGTTGATTGCTCCAGTCGGCTTTTCTTGCTTCTTCGCAAAGCACTTTCAGGCGTTGATTGAGTTGTTCCTGCTCATCAATGTCGTCTCGGATCCCCCTCACATAAAGAGATCCTGTCACGACAGCCACTGATATTGCGCAAATCACGGCGATGATTTTCAAAAGTTTTTCCATGACTTCTCCTGGAGCAAATCAAACTTCTACTTGAAGTTTGTCGTCTGATTTTCAGTCATCAATCGGGGCGACAGGATTCGAACCTGCGACCTAGTGCTCCCAAAGCACCCGCGCTACCAAGCTGCGCCACGCCCCGTTACCTCCACATAGTAGTGGTTGACGGGGATCTCGCCGAAACCAGCTGCAGCAGTGGGTCTCAGCTCTTGCGCCATATGTGCTCAGATGGTGTCATCTAGAGGCAATCCCTCGCCCGCCTGTCGCCCGCGTCGCCCGGTTCCTCGCCCGCTTTGCCAAACCCCTCGCCCGCCACTTCCAGCCGCTCTGCTTCACCTCTGTGGGTGCAAGGTCTGAGGCTGCAGCTCAAGTCATCAATCGGCCCGGCCTGGCGAGTGATGGAGCGCCGAGGGAAAACGAAACTCGATGTTCGCTTCGATGACGGCTCAAGGGGTTACGCAACCCTGCCGATTTCATGGCTTCCGGCTCAAGCCAAGGCAATTCAGGATGCCGTGGAGACCATCGCCCGGAGTGTCGCCACCGGCAGCGCCCTCAACGAGGCGGTTGATTCTTATGCGGGTAAATCAAAAGCAGCCCCAAGCCAGCCAGGGCTGAAAACTGTCGACCCACTTCTCGATATCTGGGAAGCGTTCGGCCAGTACAAGGTGCAGCAGACCGGCGAAATCAAGCAATCAACGTGGGACACCATCTACGGGAAGACTGCTCAGCAGCTTCAGAAGGCCCAAAGCGCGAAAGATGCTGAGGCTCTCCTGCTTGAAATTGGCAAAGCATGGGACCCCGGAGCCAGAAGCAGGCAAATCTCTTGCCAACACATTGCCGCGATGCTCAAGTGGGCCGTCGGTAAAAAGCTGCTGCCTGCTGAGCGGTGGACACCGCCTCTCGATCTAAAGCCTTTCGTAGGCACCAAGCTCAGCAGCAGTTCTCAATCCATGCCGCTGACAGACAGCCAGATCCTGGCCCTGATGGAGTCACTGCCGAATGATGCAGCAGGCAAACGGTGGCAGTTCGTTTTCCAGCTGTTGGCCACCTATGGCTTGCGACCTGTCGAGGTTCTGCATCTTGAGATCCGGCCGGATGGTCTGTGGTGCAACTACCAGAAGCGATCAGGTGGTGGTGTCACCAAGCCCCGACGGCTCAAAGCTCTGCACCCTGAGTGGGAAACCGACTGGAATCTGCTCGACCGGATCGCAGCAGATGAACCGTTCCCTCCTTTCGGAGGTGGTGTTGCTGATGCTGCAAGGCGATATCTCGACAGGCAGCAGGGCTGGAGTCCGATGAAGGCCCTTGGCGTCACCAGTTATGGGTTCCGTCATGGCTTCGCGCTCAGAGCTCACCAGCAATACGGCCTCAGCGTGAGGATTACATCTGCATTGATGGGTCACAGCACCGAAACCCACCTCAGGCACTACGGAGCATGGGTTGATCAGGACACCGTTGATGCAGCAGTTGAAGCGGGCATCCGGTATCGGCAGCTCACCCGAGCCGTCTGACAAGTGGCACTGCGGATGGTGCCACCAATCGCTCGATAAAAAACATACTGCTCGATGCAGCAAAGAAGTAAAAGACAACAGGATTGAGCGCATGGTCGAGTGGATCAGCCTCTGCAAACCCACTGGAGACATGCTGCGACTCGCGACGTCTGAGTGGGGGGTCAGCAAAAGACAGGCTGAAAGCTATCTCTACGAGGCCAGAGCAGTGATCCGAGAGCGTTGGAACAACCAAGGACGCAAGGATTTTGTCGCTAGTGCCCTGGAGAAAATGGAGCGGGTTGCAGAGCTCTCGATCAAAACAAACCAGCACAGCAACGCGATCGGCGCTGTGAACCTGCAGGCCAAACTGCTTCAGATCACCACTCGTGATAACTGATCTCAGGATTATCGTCTCCCACATATCGCAACCCCCCGGCACCCCGAAGGCGGCGGCAAAAATAATCGAGAGGGGAGAAAGCATCACTTAACTCCATTCTATTTCTCACCAACATCAGCAAATCTCTGTAGCAAGATCCACCGCCAATCCCGCAAGGCAACAAAAAGCCCGGCAACATCGGCCGGGCAGTTGATCAGATTGTCGGACTTAGTTATGCACCAGCCAGGGCGGCCATCACATCAACCTTGTCAACCTCGATGTAAGGAGTGAGCCCGGAAAGTGATTGATGGCCCGTAACCCGCTGCACTGCAGGCAAAGATGCGCCGCGCTTCAGGGCTCCAGTTGCAAAGGATCGACGGAAACTGTGAGTCGAGACACCCTCAAATCCGAGTCGCTTGGCGGTCGAGCGCAGGGCCTTGTCAGCAGCCTGTCGGCTCATCGGAGTCTGGGTGCTCCCAGAGGCAGGGAACAGAACCTCACCAGAAGCAGGAGCATGGCCATGCTCCTCAGCCCAAGCCTGGCGATAGTCATCCAAGGCAGCCTGAAGCCTGTCGGCGCAGCGGATCTGCTTGGTGGTCTTTGTCTTAGTTGTGGCTTTCCGATAGGTGACGTGACCAGCTGCCACATCACCCCAAGTCAGGGCCAGTGTCTCGCTGATGCGAGCTGCTGACCATCGCTGTAAAGACCACAGAGCTCGGTAACGAGGAGACGGCGCAGCGGCCAACAGCTCATCCAGTTGCACGGTGGTGAGCACCGTCGCTTGACCGTGGCGATTGACCTTCAAAGGGAGCTCGAATCAGCCTTGATCCTAGTTGCTCTATCGACAGAAGAGCAACCAAGCAGTGACAGCAACAGATCCGGGCAGAGCACCCCAAGTCCGGCCGGTTTCGGGCCTTATTGCAAAGCAACAGGAAGGCTCAGTTGAGAACCCGGGGATGGTGACAGGAGATGCAAGGTCTATTTCTCCCCCTCCCCCCGGGGAAAGGATCGACATGGCTGCGATGCCATGGGGGGAGGTGTCAGAGATGAATGCTCTTTAGATGCCGTATTCACTCCCATCGATCCGAGAGGGCTGTGAGCAAGATCACAGCACTTCTTGAGCCAGGTCAATGAGTCAGACGCTGAATCCGGAGATGGTGTGTACATCGGAGGGAGAGATCCCTTGATAGCCCACCACTTCGCTTCCAAGAACCATGACCTTCGCAATCAAATTTGTCTCTCGCCATCCCAATCTTCGCAAGCCAACTTTTACTGGTAGCTCAAACACTCTAAAAAGCCTTGGCTACAACAAAACAAAGTTTATGTGGCATGACCAAAAGTCTGGGAAGCAAGATCGATCAGTGGTTGCAGACTTAGATAAGCGTGATCAAATTGACCCTCTTGGTATTAATGAGGATTCCAAACCAAGTAAAAACAGTACAGCAAAGGATTTTGAGATAGCTACTGCTGATGAAATACTCGGGACTCTTAACTCTAAACAACAAAGCCTCCTAGGAATTGGCACTAATGTCTCTGAATTAGATCAGCTAACAGGCTCTAAAACGGCTAGCAAGGAAGATACCCTGATTCCTTGGCAGCGAAAGGATGATGGGGGTTCAGATATGCAAAAAGCATTTGCAGGCTTTTATGATTCAACTCTTGCAAATGGAGGTGATGGCACTAATAGTTCGGCTAGCTCTGGTTCTAATGGAGAGCAAAGAGAGGAAGGAGGAAGTGTTGCCAGCTTCCTAATCAATGCTGCCGCCTCAATTATTGGAATGGGTGCAGGCATGAAGACTAAAGAGGCTGTTGAGGCCGCTGAAATTGGATCGAGTACCGTGAAATTGGCAGCTGAAAATGGAGCAGGTGGTATTATTTCTGGCGCGCAAGTGGCTACTTCTGAAGATACGGAGAAGTCTCTTTTTGAATCGGCTGTAAGCACTGCTGTAGGAGTAGTTAACGGTATATGGGGGGCAGCTGTTTCAATTGGTCTTTCTGGTGCCAATGAAGTGCACAAAGAAACCAGTCAGACTAAGCAAAATATTTGCTTATCACTCGTGGGTACAGCCTATGGCGGTAATAGCCGGTCAGACTGCCTGAATTGGGGGCCTAATGGAAAGCCATGGAGTGCTGAGAAGATGGAGGCAGTGAGGGATTACTTGTATAACGGCAAAGATCCAGCAGAGATTGCCAAAGAGCAATGGGAAAATAAAGATCCCCTTATTAATCCGGGCGACAACCAGAATAATGATGCTGGATCCGCTCAGGCTGATGATTGGTTGACGAATCAAGGAGGAGCTATTTGCCCTATTGATGAAACAATTATCGATCCTTTTGAAATGGAGCGGATCTTTATTGCTGATCCATCTCTTGGCTTCTTGATTAATCCTGGTGAAGGCGGTAACAATGGCGGCGAAGGTGGTATGGATGAAGGTGGCGATCCGTTCAGCAAAAACTCCTTTGGTCAGCCATCTGACAACAGCGACGGCACGACCACTCTGTTCTGATGCCAATGTCGGGGAACCTGATGCCTTAAGGCTGAAAGCAATACAAAACCCACAAGGGAAAAGCAGGGCGGTTATGAAGCGAGGCTGATCTATCCCCCGGCAGAACAATCAACTAATAGCCCCGCTCTCACGAGTGGGGTTTTTGTTTGCCTGCAGTGGGCGGGTGGAAGCGGTGCCAGCCCAGGTGGTGACTTTGCCTCGGATGGGGGATGTCAGTTCACGCTCCTCAAGGACACACTGTTGAAGTCGGGAGTTTTGATGACTGCAGAATCTGAATTTGACCGCTTGAAAAGGCAGCTCAATGATGGTGGAGGTTCCAGTTCAAAGCCGCACAAGAAGCAGGCTTCAAGGAAGCCGTACTTCACAAAAATCTGCGGGTCAAGATTGCCTTGCCATGGATATTGATTGGCATTGCATGGCTTTAAAAAGGCGTCGATCAATACCTTTTGAACGGCATTTTCAGCTAACAGTTTATCCAGGAGGTCCCTGGTGGAGAGTGATTACAGCTCCATTTAGTCATTCCGATTGGCAGCATCTTATTGATAATTCTTTGGCGTTTATACCCCTTAGTTATTTGGTGCTCGCAAATGCTTTGAAGCACTACATAGCGGTTTGGATGTGCGTGATTTTGTCGAACTTCTTTGTTCTGTTTTTCTGGTTTCGGGGCTATCACGGTATTTCAAGCGTTCTTTATGGACTCGTTGGCTATCTGCTTTTTATTGGTTTTCTGGAAAAGAGATTTATCTCTATTGGCTTGACTGTGTTTACAGCAATCACGTATGGCTATTACGTGCCGACATTGATGCCTGGAGTTACTTCCAGCAGCATCAGATGGATTGCGCATTTTGGTGGTTTTGTCGCTGGCGCTATTGCGGCTCTTGGGATGTTCCGCGAGGACCGAAAGAGTTCTTAGTGGTCTCACTTCTGCCCGTACAGCTCCAACCAATCGACAGCATCAGCGCCGTCATTGAAGCCTGGGAAACGATGCAGAAATCAGGCGGGTGGAAGCGGTGTCAACTCAAGTGGTGACGCCAATGTGACCAACCTCACAGACCTGCGTGAGGCAGGTCATCAAGTCAGGCGTTGAACTCGGAGATGGTGTGTGAACCGGAGGGTGTACCCCTCTACCGTTTCCCAACCAATGGCTAAAAAGCTCTTCAGCAAGAAAGACTTCATCTCCAAGTCAAAGACCTTTAAACCAACAATCAAAAACGAGTCAATCATTGACGACCACCAGATTAAATCATATAAGGAATTCACCAGCGATCTAAAAGAAGCAGCATCCATGGATGCACGTATTGCCGAATTTTCCTTGGTCCGTGAGCACTCGGTGTTGGGGGAATCTGGGATTCAAAAGGGGGTCTCCATTCTGCAAGAATCGGGCCTAACAAGAGAATCGATACGGGATGGGTTTGATTCTTTAACTGGTTCAAGCAGTGGGTCTAATAACGACCTCGATCAGCAGCTAAGAAATGCAGCTACTGAAGCGAGAGCCATGACTCGAAATGAGGGCTGTGCTCTTACTGGATTAGCAGTTAGTTATGTTGGCTATTTGGGCAGTGCAGGTGTTTATGGTCCTTCTGCTGGTTATGCCGCAGGTCGTGCATGCCAATGGCTTGATGCTTGGGTGAATGAGACGATGGATGAAAGTCACAGAGAAAGTACTGGAAGTGCAACTCCAGCACAAAATGAGGTTTATTGGGAAAATCGTAAGAAGCGTTCCGATGCAAATGAAAATGAAAATACAAACCCGGAGGACCCTAAAGAATCCAAAGATGCGACCTCCGCCGGGCAGACTGACTCCACTGAACCTATGTCAGTTCCAACTGAAGAAGGTTGTACAAACCCTGAAGTTGATAACGTAACTGGAGACATTGCTGATCCTCAGGTAGTTCAGCGGATGATTGAAGAGATCAAGAATTTCATTGATCCTTCCAGCACACCTGGCCCTGATGGCGATTATGCAAGTCAGTATCACGACAAAGTTACATCGCCAGATCCTAGTGCTTTGAGGGACCAATACATCAACTGGGGTGACGAAAGCACTGGCTGGGGTAACTTAACTGCGCCTGACTTTAACTCAGGCAACATTATTGACCCTTCAGTAAATTGGGGCGACTACCACACCGATATGCGGCCAGTCTTAAACGTTGGAACTCCCGTCGGATCAAAGGCTGAGTGCTCGTTCGATGAAGTTAACAAGGATTCGATCTTAGAGCTTGTTCCAGTTATAGATAATTTCTGACAGGCAGGTGGAAAATCTTATGCATTGACTGAAAGCGGCTTTTGTTGAATAGCCAAACATCTCTACTTTTTCATCTGTTTGCCACGGATGATCAAAACCAAAATGCTTTTCAACATAACTCACTCATAAGAGTGGGTTTTTTATTTGCTTGACTCACCCTCCGCTATTGAAGCCTGGGGGACCATGCAGCAGTCAGGCGGCTGCAAGCGGTGCCCGCCTAGGTGGTGAGACCTAACCCATTCGTGAGCGGGGCTTCCCTAGGCCGTTACAGAGAGGTCATAACGGTAGTGACCAGGCACAGCATCGAAGAGCAGCGAGCAGCAGCTGGGCAGTTCGCATCACTTAGCGAAACAGCAACCAACAACGACCGATCGCAATCCTTGGAGGTTGGTGACACCCGGCCAGGCCGCTGCCCCGCCCCCACGGAGGCGATCGAATCGCGGCCAGCGGCGTTAGGGGGTCACTCAGAGATGGATCCGCCTGAGACAACCTCACTAACTAGGCAGCCCTACCCCCTTGCCTCGGGCATGGCCCCAGCTCTTGCACTACTCCTCACTACGTCAGCAGCTGTCTGCATCTAGGCAAAAGCCTGAGATTCGCGGATAGCAATATGGGAATAACGCGGAGCTGTGGATGGTGAATGCCAGTCTGAACTGGGCCTCAATCTGGGGGCTGCTGCTCATGGCCCTCTGGGTTCCTGCCCTCGTGGTGTCGTTGCGTCGCTTCGATGTGTCGATGGATCTGGGTCAACCGCGCGAGTCGCTTCAGGGGCTCCGGCTGGTTTGGCTTCTGGTCACCCTGGCTGGACGTTGTTTCGCCCTGCCGCTGGTCGGTTCGATCATGTTTTTTCAGGGTTGGCGGTTGGATCCGATCCTGCAATTCGGATTGACCCTGCTCGTGTGGGGCACCATCGTGGAGTCGATCCCCTCCATTCGTGCGGACCACCGTGCGTTGCAGAAACGCTCGGCAGAGGATGCTCAGCTATCAAGTCGACAGCGTGCTCTGGAGCTTCGCCTCCGCGATCGTGTATGCCCTGGGTGTTTGCACATGCAGTTCTGCCTTTTGCTGGCATCTATTACGCAATCACCCGGCGCACAATCACACCTTTGCTGTGGGATGCCGTCGCACGATTTGTCGTGCTGCTGATCACGATTGGCGTGTCCGTAATGACTGCCCAGTTGTTTCCTTATAACCCTGAGTCATTGGTCTTCGGTTTCGGTGGGCTGTCAGATGCCGAGACGGTGAACGTCTGGATTCAGGTTGCTGTGAGCCTGGTGTTGATGGCGGCCAATGTGTTCGCCTGTCTTCTCCCTGTGACGGCTGCCATCAGCCGCTCGCAGGCAGATGCCCGGCGCCGTTTGGAAGCCCACGGTTGACCACAGTTTTTACAGCTCGCCGGAATCATTCACACACCCATGCGAGCTCGAACCCTCAAGGGAAAGCAAAAGCTGGAGTCAATACTGCGGAATCACAGGGAGTTGGTGGCGTGACTGCGGGGGCCGGTCCATAAGGCAGTGCCTGGGGATCCCTGCAGGCCATAACGATTCACCGGTGCTCGGGCGTCCCGGTGAATCGGGCTGCCGCTGAACGAGTATTGGCCGGAGTTGCTAGTTGATAGCAGGCTTGACCATTGATTTGATTACCAACAATTTTCGCCTTCCC
>QCTE01000016.1 GCA_003211275.1 Synechococcus sp. AG-673-A03
TTCACTTGACAGCTTGCTGGCTGTTGTGCTGGAGCAATCATGGCCACATCGGCAATGGTTCCATGGCGACCTCCACCTGGATCACCCTCAACGATCTGGGCCGCAATTTCGGCATCTCTTCAATCCACTGCGGACGAGCCCTCGAACAGGAGGGGTGGCGTGACCGACACGGACGTCCCACAGACGCAGCGCTCGCAGCAGGTGCCGTTGATCAACTCATGCCACATCGGAGTGGACGTTCGGTGCTCTGGAACGCTGAAGTCTGCGCAAACGTCCTGGAGCGATGTGGCTACAGGCCAGTGACGCGATCTGAGCGCATCAGTCAATGGACAGATCTGCTGGAGGCCATGACCGCCGGCTCGCCCTCGATCACCACCACAGCGGATCAGATGGCTGAAGAGCTACCCACCGATCTTGTGGAAGACGTCAACCATCAACTGAACAGACGAGGCTGCGGCTATCAAGTGTGCCGGCAATGAGCAACCGGCACTGAGCTTTCGGATCAGGCCATCCGTAAGGCTTCGGCTTGCTTGCGAGCCTGCTCCAACTGTTCCTTGAGCTTCTCCTCATCCGTGTGGCTGAGGCTGGTATGCACCAAACGGGCATTGGGCACATGACGACGCAGCCGCTCGATTACACGATCAGGGGTGGAGTCCCGCACAAGCAGAGCCAGTGCCGCACTGCCCTGAGGCAGGGTTTCCGTGAGCTCCTTGAGGAACTTGTCGTTAATGCCAATGTCGCTGAGGGCACCCGACGCAGCACCAGCTCCGGCACCAGCTGCCACGCCAAGCAGCGGGTTGGCAAAGATCAGTCCGATCAGCAGTCCCCAGAAGCTTCCGCCCATGGCACCTGCTGCGGTCATGTTGATGGCCTGGCGAAGGTGCACATGACCATCACTGCCATGTTCGAGAACCACAGCATCCTCAAGGGTGATCAGATGCTCTTCCTGGATCGCCACTAACTCCAGACGTACCTGCTCAGCTTCCTCAACCTTGGGGAAACCAATCACAACAAGATTGCTCATCGTGTTGATGCAACGACTCCAATCATAAGTAAAAATGCTGCCGCTCAATCGCGACGGCGACTGGAACGTGGCAAGGGGCGTCGGGATGACGACCGAGGGGTTGGAGAAGAGGCTGTTGGCGATGAACCAGAATCTGCCAAAGCATCACGATTGGCGGATCGCTTCCAGCGCTCCACCCGGAAACTGTCGTCTTCTGGCCAGACATCCTCTTCACCAGACGGACTCACAGACGATGTTGAGGTCACTGGCGGAGGCAACACCGGCTGGCGGCGGGAGAGCGCCTGGAGTGGCTGTTTGCGTCTTGAAGGCGTTGAGCGTTCAACCGATGATGAGACGTCCCCAGGCGTAGGGCGTGCGGACTGCCGGCTCTGCGGCCGCTCAGACACCTCACGCCAATCATCCTCTTCATCCAACAGCCAGTCGATTCGATCTCCAACCCAACGACCCATCGCATCCAAGCGGGAGGCACCATCCAGGCGATCCAAACTGCGTCGCCCCGGTCTGGCTCCGGAGACACCATCCACAAGCTGACGTCCGGTATCCAACCAGCGGTCAAGCCGCCGGTCCAAGGGATCAGGACTGCGCTGCGAGCGTTGTCGAGGTGAATCCATGCACCGACGTTACCGACGTCTGTGCTGCAACCAACGTTCCCGTTGCAAGCCAATCAGCACGATCGAAACGCCGCCTGCCTCCAATACCCAGAGAAACACCTCCATTGCGCTCAGCTCAGCTCCGCTGCAGGTTCGTAGCGAAGCAGACAACTGGCATTCCAGCGACCCCCATGAAGCCGATCGCAGCACAATCGACAGGCCGCCTGACGCATCCTGCGGCGATACGGAGTCTGATGCCCACATTGAGGACAGATCGCGATCCAGCGCGGAGAGCTCTGCGGCACAGGAAAGCGGTGGCGCACGCTGACCTCAAATCGTGTCTGAGCGGCGTTGATGGTCTCCATGCGCTGCCGAAAGCAGGGTCCATGCCCCTCCTCGCGCTTCAGCACCAAGTCCACCCAGGCATGGATCATCTCGTGACAAAGGGTGCTTTCAGTGGCCTCTCTCGGTAGGGGGTCCAGCAAGGGCCTGGACAACACAATTTCACGCCCGAAGGGTGGCGCGACAGCAGGTCCTCGCCGGTAAAGACCGGCCGTGCGACGCAAGCGACCATCACTCCAACGCAACGCCAGCAAGGGTTGATGTCCTTGGCAGAGAGCTCCCTCGAAATGCTCCCGATTCAGGCGATGAAACAGAGGGAGCAGCGGCTCGAGCGGCATGAGTGGCGGTGGCCTTGAACAACATCGTCGGCCCAGTCTGCCTCCATCCAGCGGTCCGTCAGTCAGACTCTGCACTCACTTGGAATCAGCTGATGGATCTGGGTCTGGTGCGGGAGATCGGGAGCAAGGCCCTCCTGGCCGGGGGAGGTGCCCTGCTTCTTTATTGGACGATCACCGCCGTGAAGCTGGTGCTCAGCGCCCGCGGCATCAACCCGCTGATCAAGCAGTTTTTCACGCAGGTGGCGGCGGGTCGAGTGGATGCGGCCTATCTGCTCACCACCAAGTCGTACCGGCAGCACGTCAACCGACAGCAGTTCATTCGCTTCCTCGCTGGCCTGAAACTCAACCGCTTTCGCAACCTCAAATCGGGTCGGCCCCGCCTGCAAGAGGGCAACATGATTCTCACCGTGAAGCTAATCGCGGAAAACAAGGAAGAGATGCCCCTCGACTTCACCTTCACCAAGGCGGAAGACAGCTGGAAAATCGAGCGCATCACCCCCGTCAAGAGCTGATTTGTCCTGCCCGTGACAGCTCCAGCTCCAGACATCGCTCCCAATCAGTTCAGCGAGCGCGCCGCTGAACTGAGGCAGCTGCTCACCCGAGCCGCCCACGCGTACTACGTGCTGGATGCACCCGAACTTGAGGACGCTGTCTACGACAGGCTTTACCGCGAACTGCTGGATCTGGAGACAACTCACCCCGAACTGGTGATCAGCGACAGTCCGACCCAGCGCGTAGGGGGAGCGCCCTCCGAGGGTTTTACCAGCGTGACCCACCGCATCCCGCTGTTCAGCCTCGATAACGCATTCAGCCCCGAAGAGTTGCGCAGCTGGTACGCACGCCTGCTGAAGGTGCTGGACAGAGAGCCACAAGCGAGTGCACCCGTGCCGGCACTGGCCATGGTCGGTGAACTCAAGATCGACGGCAATGCCCTCGCTCTCAGCTACGAGAACGGAGTGCTGATCAGAGGCACCACCCGCGGCGATGGGGAACAGGGAGAAGAGATCACCACCAATGTGCGCACCATCGCGTCGATCCCGCTGAGGCTGCACCTTGATCCCCCACCCACCTGGGTGGAAGTTCGTGGCGAGGCCCTGATTCCCGACGGCACTTTCGCTGCCATCAATGCCGAACGGGCCTCTCGAGATGAACCGCTCTTTGCCAATCCCCGCAATGCCTGTGCCGGCACCCTGCGCCAACTCGATCCAAAAGTCGTGGCGGCCCGTCGACTGGATTTCTTCGCCTACACACTGCACTTACCGGAAGACTGGGATGGGCCACGCCCGACCAGCCAGTGGGAATGCCTCAGCTGGCTGAAAAGCGCTGGCTTCCGGGTCAATCCCAATGCAGCTCTGCTGCCGGATCTCGCTGCGGTGGAGACCTTCTTCAACACCTGGGACAGCCGCCGTCACGACCTTGACTACGCCACAGACGGAGTGGTGGTGAAGCTCGACGACCTGCGCCTCCAGGACACAGCGGGGTTCACGCAGAAAGCACCGCGCTGGGCCATCGCTCTGAAATACCCAGCCGAGGAAGCTCCAAGCCGGCTGGTACGCCTCACCTGCCAAGTCGGTCGCACCGGCGTGATCACCCCAGTGGCCGAATTCGAACCGGTTGCTCTGGCTGGCACCAGCGTCAGTCGGGCCACACTGCACAACGCCGACCGACTTGCGGAACTGGATCTGCACGGCGGCGACACGGTCGTGGTGCGCAAGGCCGGCGAGATCATCCCGGAAGTGCTGCGCGTGCTTCCCGAACTCAGGCCTGAAGGCGCTCAGCCCCTTGACCTTCCCCATCAGTGCCCAAGCTGCAACTCCGAGCTGGTTCGAGAAAGCGGTGAAGCCGCAACCCGCTGCGTAAACAGCAGCTGCCCGGCAATCCTGCGCGGCGCTCTGCGTCACTGGGTCAGCAAGGGAGCTCTCGATGTGGAGGGAATGGGCGGCAAATTGATTGAACAGCTTGTGGAGAGGGGTCTTGTCAATGCGATCTCCGACCTCTATCGCCTCGATGCCGCACTGCTCAGCAGCCTGGAACGGATGGGGGAGAAAAGTGCGGAGAACCTTGTGTCAGCCATGGAAGCATCCCGTGCCCAGCCCTGGGCACGCCAGCTCTATGGGCTCGGCATTCACCACGTGGGCGAGGTCAACGCCAAAGCTCTCGCAGCGGCATTTCCAGACGTTGCCACGCTCTCCCAAGCAGCCGTTGATCACCCTGAAGCGATCAGCGAACTGCATGGGATTGGTGCTGAGATCACTCAGAGCCTGCAGCAATGGTTCAACACCGGCGCCAATCAGACGCTGATTCAGCAACTTCAAGACGTGGGCCTCTCGCTGGCCACCAGTGAGCAAGAGCGTCAAGACCTGGCAAGTCGCAGCAACTCGGATGGAGTGCTCTCCGGTCAGACCGTGGTCCTCACCGGCACACTTCCTTCAATGAGCCGCAGCCAGGCGAAAGAGCTGATTGAAGCCGCAGGCGGCAAAGTCAGCGGCTCCGTCAGCAAAAAGACCTCCTTCCTGCTCGCTGGAGAAGAGGCCGGCAGCAAGCTGGAGAAGGCCAACAAACTGGGCATCAAGGTGATCGATGAAGCGGGACTGGTCACCTTGCTGCAATCGATCGAAACCTGAACAGCGTTGCCCGTGATCGATGCATCCGATCACGGGTTGTGATGGCGGAGACTGAACAGGCCGTCATGTTCAGCGTCTAGCCCCAGTGGACTCCTCATCTCCCTTTGGAAGCTTTCTGAACAATCTGTCCGGTGAATGGCAGATCAACCTGGAAAGCCGGATCCCACGCAAGGAGCTCTACCAGGCCCGCATCGCGTCATCGAAGCCGTCTCTTGGTTTTTTCGTACTGCTGCTCTGCGCAGCGGTGATCGCCACGCTGGGACTGATCGCCAACAGCACTGCAGTGGTGATCGGAGCCATGATCGTGGCGCCGCTGATGGATCCAATCCTCAGCCTCGCTTTTGCACTCTCCATCAGCAACAACAAGCTGGCGAAGCGTTCGCTGCTGACGGTGGTGATCGGCGTGCTCGCCGTGGTCGCCACCTCAGCACTGCTCGCATCCCTGCTGGATGTGAGTGAAGTGAACCGGGAGATGACCTCCCGCACAGCCCCCAACCTGATCGACCTGGGCGTCGCCGTGGCGGCGGCTGTGGCCGGATCTTTCAGCATGACCCGCGAACGGTTGTCGAATTCGCTGGCCGGTGTTGCCATCGCCGTGGCGCTGGTTCCACCACTGTGCGTTTGCGGCATTGGCCTGAGCATGGGCAATGAGGTGGTGGCGGTATTTGGTCGCGGCACGGTGGCCGGCATCACCAATCAGATCTCCGAAGGCTCCTTCCTGCTGTTCCTCGCCAACCTGATCGGAATCACGGTGGCAAGCCTGTTCGTGTTCCTCGTACAGCGCTACGGAAGCGTCCTGCAGTGCTGGCGCAATCTGGTGCTGTGGCTGGGTCTTCTAGGGCTGTTATGCATTCCCCTGTCCTCATCTCTGCACGACTTCAGTATCAAGCAGGACATTGAAAGCAAGTTCGATGCCTTTAAAGCCGGGCAGGTCCGTCAGCTCAAACTCACCCGCGAAAACCCCTATCTCTGGCAAAGAGTTCGGCTACTTTTCAGCAATGTTCGCGTCAATAACAACAACGCCACTGTGGACTTGGTCTTCAGCGCGCCAAAGGGAGTGCTCACAGACGATATCGCTAACAATCTCTCTGCAGCCTTCGTGAAGCGCGGGAAAGAGGAATTCAGCCTGGATGACATCAAGATCACGATCAGCGTGATTCCGAATCAGATCAACAAATTCAGCGATGCCATGACCTTGCCATCAAGCCGATGAACCAAGCCAATCACCATCATCCGCCCGTTTTCCGCTGGATCAAAACGGAGTGCGGCCGAGCCAAATATGCCGATCTCAGCAGCCGCAGCGGATTCACCGCCAAAGCCAGGCTGAGTTGGTTTGTTGTGATCGCCGCTCTGCGTGACTGGCGGTTGCCTGATCCTGATCAGACCTCAGGATCCTGAGCAGCCGCGCCTGCGTCCTGAAGAGCTTTGCGAGCTGAACGTCCCACCAGCCACACCACACCCACCGTGGCCAGCACTCCCACAACCCGAAGCACCCAGGCTTGCGCAGAGGTCTCTCCAGCCAGCACCTCACCAAACCTGGCAGCGCTGCCGGCCAGAGCACCGAGAGCACAGAACAAAATCGTGCCGGGAATGATCCCGATCAAGCCGAGGTTGTAATCACGCAGGCTCACCTCACTCAATCCGTAAGCCAGGTTCAGCAAAGAAAACGGAAAAGCGGGTGAAAGGCGCGTGAGTAGCACCAAACGAAACCCCTCCCGACTGACGGCCTTCTCAATCGCCAGCAACTTCGGAAAACGACTCAGACGCTGCTGCGCCCAGCCCCTAAGCCAGTGCCGACCAAGCAGGAACGCAGCCTCCGCCCCAAGTGTTGCCCCGGCAAACACGATCAGGCTGCCCCACCAGGGTCCGTACAACGCACCGGCCAGCATCGAAGCCCAGATCCCCGGCAGCAGCAGGGTCACCCAGATGGCGTAAAGCGGAATGAACAGCAGGGCTCCCGCAGGCGACTCCAGCCATGCGAACAGAGCTTCGGTATCGATCAGCTGTGCGATGACGTCCATGTTTCATCCATTACGGCGATCACCTGGTGCCATCACCGTTCCATGGGCCACAGCCACAACACAACCGCACCACAAGGGGTCAGGCAACAGTGACATCAGAACACTGACCAAAGCCTTGTCAGGCTTTAGCGTCGTCTGTTGAAAGCGACACCTGTCAACGGATCGATGCGATTCTGGCCGGCTAAAGCAATTCCCCTCCAATTAACCGCTAATCGACCGGTGAGATGAACAGCTGATGACGCTTTTCCTTTCAGGACAACCAGTCTGTCGACGCCTGCTGCTGCTTGGGGTTTTTTGCACAGCTGGGCTGCTGAGCTCCTGCAGCAACAACAGTCGAACCCCGATCAAATTACTGCGGGTCGCACGCATCCTGCCGACCAATGAAAAAGTCACCCCGGTTGAAAGCTCCCGGAGCCGAAAGCGTCTGAGCAGCTTTCAGAACAATCTTTGGGATGTGGTTCCAGGCCTGCGCATCCAACCCGCTCTCTATTCAGAAGCTTCTGTCGAAGCGGAACTGGAACGCCAGACCTTCAGCGGACTGGGTCCGGATCTGGTGATGGGCGATGCCCGGGTCATCCAGGAACTCTCCGAAGCGAAGCTGCTGGACACGGTGCCGATCACGCCGGAGCAACGCAACGCCATCGCACCAGGCTTACTGGAACGAGTCACCAACTCCCGTGGCGAAGTGACAGGTCTTCCGGTCTCCCAGTACATCCAGCTCGCCTGTTTCGATAAACGCAGACTCAAGGAGCCGCCGGCAACGCTGGCACTCATGTCCAAGCAGAGCGGTGAGGGTCAGGTGTTTGGCATCACCCAGAATTTTGAAGACCTCTACTGGAGCATGAGCGGTTACAAGGCCGGCAGTGCACTGGTGAGTTCGCTGCGTGGCCAACAACCCACTGCGGAACAAACCCAGAACTTGGTTCGCTGGCTGAGCTGGCTGCGGGATGCCAGCTATCAGCAGAACGTGATGTTCCTCAGGAATCAGGCCACCTTGCGCAAGCAACTGATTGGAGGCCAACTCCACTGGATCAGCTGCTGGACCTCGCAGCTACCTCAACTGAGGGAAGCCATGAAAGACAATCTCGGCATTACTTCCTTGCCCGCTGGACCCGCAGCACCAGCCACCCCCATCAGCAAACTCCAGGTGTGGGGTCTGGGGCGCAACTCCAGTGCGCGACAGCGAGAGACCGCTGTGGAACTGATGCAATTCATCGTTCAACCCTGGGCCCAGAAGACCTGGTCTCTGCGTTACCGGACCAATTACCCGGTGAATCCAGCAGCAGCCACAATCATCAATCGACAGATTCCTGGGATCGAGAACCTCTACATCTTCAAAGGCAAGCAAGAAATCAAAATTGGCGACGAAATTGTTGCTGCCATCGATGGAAATCCAAGACTCGCCAAAACCATTCAAAACATCATCAATGATGTGATCTTTGGTGCAAAAACTCCCACCAAGGCCGCTGAGCGACTGCAGACCGTGTTGAGCCCATCCTCATGATGACGACCCTCCCCAATCTTCTGATCACGGTGGCGCCCGGAGAAGTCCTGGTTGAAATGGTCAGCTGGCTGTCGTTTGTGCAGCGCTGGCCTGTTCTGATTCAGCTGTTCCTGGTGCTGATCGTGCTTCTGATTGCACGCACACGCAGCATTCTTCTCAAGCGCAACCAACGCCTGCAGCGCCTGCTGAACCGGGCAGGGCTGCATCAACGCTTCCCAGATTCAATCCGCGTTTTGGTGGGACCCGCAATGGTGCTGTTGATGGCAGGAGTCTTCGCACTGATCCAGGTTCCCTTCGGACTGCTGCGTTACTTCGGACTGCTTTGGCTGGGCTGGAATCTGTTCACGCCCTTGAAAATGTTGGTGGAAAAAACTGATCCCCGCTTCCCGATTGCAGAAATAGAAACCACCCTCTTCAAACCGATCTACGTCTTCACAGCCACATTGTCGCTGGTGAGCCTGCTGGGTAGTCGCGAAAACCTCGCGAGGATTGGAGTCGCCAATCTCTTCGGAGTTGAGATCACTCTCGGCAAAATGTATACGGCCATTGTGGCGATCTATCTGATCGTCACCATTGCCTCCAGGCCAGCAGCACTGATGGCCTGGCTGAGCGGTGTGATCTTCGGGGTCCGGAAACGCAACCAGCGCGGTCTGGAGTTGTTGTTCCGCTACAGCGTGATCGGCATCGGGATCATCGGCGTGGCCTATTACATCGGCATCAATGGCAACGCCTTCATTGCAATCGCCGGTGGATTGTCAGTGGGAATTGGATTCGGCACCAAGGAAATTATCTCCAATTTCATCAGCAGCATCTGGCTTCTGTTCGA
Source organism: Synechococcus sp. AG-673-A03 (assembly GCA_003211275.1). Lineage (GTDB taxonomy): Bacteria > Cyanobacteriota > Cyanobacteriia > PCC-6307 > Cyanobiaceae > Synechococcus_C. Next base: position 9,270 of record QCTE01000016.1, read on the forward strand.
AGGATCCGTTCGACCTGGGGAGATTCTGATGATCGATGGTGACCCCTGCACCGTGCGCAAACTGGGTCTACGCGCCACACAACTGAGGCGTGGTCGCGATGGAGCCGAACTGCTGATTCCCAATCAGAACTTTTTCACTCAGGAAGCTGCGTCGTATACGGCGACAGAAACCTCGAGACGCGACAGCGTGGTGGTCGGTGCTGCCTATCGACATGACCCCGACAAGATCATCGACTTGCTGCTGGAGATCGCGGCAGACCATTCCAAGGTGAAAAAGTATCCGCCTGCAGCGGCTTTTGTAACTGAATTTGCGGAATCATCGATCAACTACAAGATGTTGTTTTGGGTCGCAGATCCGCTTGATGCCTTCAATGTGGGCAGTGATTTGCGTCGTGCGATCTGGAAACGCTTCGAGAAAGAGAAGATCACCATTCCATTCCCTCAGCGCCAGATCTACCCGATGGAGTGGCCGCCCAAAACGCAACAAAGCCTCAGGCCCCAGCTGCAGGCTGAGCAGGTGATCGATCAGGACACTGCAGGAGACATGAGCTAGGTTCGCGACTGCGACGCACGGGTCTCGTGGCTGAGTCTCATTTGGCCGTGAAGTTACACCTTCAGTTCCTGCAAACCAACACAGGATTACTGGTGGGAACCCTGGTTCTTCTTGGCGCCTGGCTGCTGCTGCAGTTGCTGAGCCGCCATGGACGCAACATGGGTAGCCATCTCGCCGCAGCACTGAGGCGCCCTGTGCTGTTCGGGCTCGGCACTTCGCTCTACGCCAGCTGGGTCATCCATCAACTCAACGAGGGGCTTGAGCTGGGGCTGCTGGCTCAGACTGAGGTGAACAGAATTTCAACAACCCTGGTGATCGCCAGCATCACCTGGGCCGTGATGAATATCGGCCAGACCGTGCTGCGATCTGCCTCGATGAGGCGATGGATTCAAATCGAAGATCAGCAGGATGAATCCATGCTGATCAATGTGATGAGCAGGCTTTACACCATTGCTGTGTTGCTCGTTGTGACCGCGGCTCTGATGGTGAACTTCGGAGTTCCATCGGGAGCCATTGCCACCATGCTTGGCGGAGCAGGCATCGGCTTATCCTTCGCGACCCAACAAATCAGTCAGAATTTTCTCTCTGGCTTCATGCTGTTTTTCAACCGCCCATTCCGCGAAGGCGACTGGATCAACGCAAACAACCTGGAAGGGACGGTTGAAAACATTGGCTGGTACTACACCAGAATTCGCACTTTTGACCGCCGACCCTTATATATACCGAATTCAGTGTTTGCAACAAACCCGATTGAAAATCCAGGCGAAATGTATAACCGCAGAATTCGAGCTAATATCAGCTTGCGCTATGAGGATTTAGGAAAGATTGATGGAATTTCCAAGCAAGTTCGCAAGCACCTTCAGCATCATCCAGACATTGATCAGAACCAAACCATTCTTGTAAACTTCAACGAATGGGATGCATCATCCATCAACATGATGGTTTACTGCTTCACCAAAACAACCGTATGGAAAGACTGGCTTGATATTCAACAATCCATTTTTCTTGATATCGCTGGCATTGTTCAAAAAAGTGATGCTGATTTTGCCTTTGATTGCACCACGCTGTATCCAGCACCAGGCTCCGATTCCAATACCCTCATCAATTCACTGAATCGAAGCAACCCAACATCATGAGAGCCAAATCAGCTCCATTAGCTGGACGCAGAGGTGTAGTGACGCAGTGCAAACAACCAAAAGCTCCGGGCAGCGGCAAAAAACACTGCTGACAAGACAAAACCCAAGACCAGCAAGGGGAGTGAAGCCCGGCCCAGCAGCACTTCAGCAGGCACCGTGGTGAGAAACGCCACAGGGACCACCAAAGTGAACAGCAGCCTCAACGGCGCGGGATAAGCCTCAAGCGGATAGCGCCCCGACGCCAGCACGGCCCGCAGCACTTCCGTGGCGTTCCAAGTCTTCACGAACCAGATGCTGGTGGCAGCGATCAGAAACCACAGCGAATAAAGAATGACCGCAGCCACCATCAGCATCAGCAACACGGTGAGCAGCACCGCTGGAGTCAACACAACACCGGACTGGTGCGCACCCCAGGCGGCCAGGCCAAGGCCTAGAACGACTTCAGACAGACCTGCCGGAGCGAACGTTCGCAGCGACACCCAGAACTGACTGTCGATCGGTTTGAGCAACACGAAATCAAGGGTGCCCTCGCGCACATAGGTGACGATCGCTCCAAGGTTGGGCCTCAGCCAGGCGGTCGTCATGCCGTCGAACACGGTGTAGAAACCCTGCACGATCAAAGCCTGGTTCCAGTTCCATCCCCCAAGCTCCCTGCCGGGACCGAAGAAGAGAGACAACAGCAGCAGGCTGCCGCCGAGGCTGAGGACCACGGCCAGCAGCTCCACCACCACATTCAGCTGATATTCCAGCTGCGTCGCCAGAGCGGTGCCCCAGAAACGGCGCAGGGTTCGCCAATAGCGCCCCATCTCAGGCCCCCATGGCGCTGTAGCGCCGCACGCCGGCTCGCCAGAGCAACAACACCAGCGGCAGCAGCAACACCACCCAGGCCAGCTGTGCCCCAAAGCCCGCGGCCAGATTGACCGGATCACCCGACAAGACCCGAGCTGGAAAATCAATCAAATAGGGGAATGGTGTCCAGCGCACCCAGTCCTGCACAGCGGGCGGGAAGGCCGTTAAGGGAGCCAGCAGTCCGGAAAAAAACAGAAAAGGCAAAAACAGCAACCGCTCCAGCGCCGTAGCCTTCTCACTCCAAAAACACAGCGATGCAATCAGGCTTTGGAGCAAAAAGGCAATGGCAAAGGCCATCCAGGTGGCGAGCCAGGCCAACAGAAACCCACCCAGCGATGGAATCCAGAAGGCCTGCGGCTGAATCAGAAAAAAAACACCGGCGATGCCGGCAGCGAAGGGCAGCCGGGTGAGCTGCTCACCCAGATGCGAGGCCACGTAGCGCCAGAGGGGATGCAACGGTTGAAGCAGATAGGGCGACAGCCTGCCCAGCAGCGCATCTTCCTCGAAGGCGTAGACCATCCAGACCACCGAGAACTGACGCACCAGAAAAGCGCTGAGGAAATAACGGTCCAGAGCCACCCCGTCTAAACCCAGTTGAGACCGCGCGTCACTGCCGCTCCAGAGGCTGAGCATGATGAACGGCAGCACTCCCGACAAGGCCCAGAGCGCGATCTCAGCGCGGTACTCGAGCATGTGCGCGTACTGACTGCCCAACAGAGCACGCACGATTCGACGATTGAGCCCGAAGATGCGCATCAGAGGCTTCCCTGGCGAAACAACTCGCCGATCAACTGATCAATCGGAGGGTCATTCACCTCCAGATCGCGCACCTCAAAACGTTCCAGGATCTGTGCCAGAACCCTGGTGAGTGATGCCGGGTCCACCCGCAGGTTGACCTCGCAGTTCTCAAGGCTGTCGAGACGACCTAACCCCGAGAAGGCTTCGGCAGGAGCTGGCTCTTCCAGTTCAAGCCGCACATGGCGCTCCGGCGCCAGACGACTGGTGAGGCGATCCAGGGGACCGTCATGGAACAACTGACCCTGGTGAATCAGCAACACACGGGGACAAAGAGCCGTGATGTCAGCCATGTAGTGACTGGTCAGCAAAACAGTGGCACCGGTGCGGCGGTTGTACTCGGCCAGAAACTGGCGCACCCGCAACTGGGCGTTCACATCCAGCCCCAGGGTCGGCTCATCCAGAAATAACAGCTCCGGTTCATGCAGCAAGGCAGCGAGCAGCTCAGCCTTCATGCGCTGACCCAACGACAACTTGCGCACCGGACGGGTAAGTTCTTCGCCCAGCTCAAGCAGGTCCGACAGCTCGGCAATCCGTCTGCTGGCAACGCGATCCGGAATGCCGTAAACCGCCGCGTTGACGCGCAACGAATCCATCGGCGGCAAATCCCAGATGAGCTGTTGCTTCTGGCCCATCACCAGCGTGATGCGCCGCAGAAAATCGGGATGCCGTCGCTGGGGTTGATGGCCAGCCACCAGCACTTGACCGGAACTGGGATAGATCAGGCCGCACAGCATTTTGAGCGTGGTCGTCTTGCCGGCGCCGTTGGCTCCGAGAAAACCCACCATCTCTCCGGGAGCAATCGCGAACGACACATCCCGAACCGCCGACACATCCCGCTGACGCCGACGCAGAAAATGACGCAGGGTGCCGGCCAGACCAGGCTGCTTGTCAGCCACGCGGTACGTCTTGCTCAGCCTTTCAACCGTGATCAACGGAGAGTTCAGCGGTCACAACCAGAGCTTCGTGAAGGCTAAGGATTTAAGCGGCGGAAGCGACTCAGCTGAGATCCTCCAGACGCCTGCGGGCCAGATCAGCCTGTGACTCAGCCTCAGCCAAGTTGGCCTTGCATTCCGCCACCACCGCAGCCGGTGCCTTGTCAGCGAAATTGGGATTGGCCAGTCGACCGGAGAGACCCTTGATCTCCTTCTCGGCCTTGGCGATGTCCTTCTCCAGACGTGCCTTCAAGGCATCGAGATCCACCAGGCCTTCAATCGGAAGCAGCACCTGAAGCTCACCGCTGACACCAGCCAAAGCCTTGGTCACCGGTGCTGCATCTGCCTCAGAAGGCGTCATCACCTGAACCGTTTCAGCTCTGGTCAGCGCCGTGATGTCGGCCATCCCCTGCTGCAGCACATCCACAAGATCGCCGCGGCCACTCACGAAACGCACTGGAACGGTCTGGGATGGTTTAAGGCCAGCAACCGCCCGCAGATTACGCACCACGCGGATGGCGGCGATCAACTCGGCAAATGAGGCCTCGAGATCATCATCAAGCGCGACCTGATCGACAGCCGGCCAGGCCTGAAGTGCCAGAAACGTGGTCTCAGGCTCTGCGGTGACGCTGTGCCACAACTCCTCGGTGAGATGCGGCATCAGCGGATTCAGCATCAGGTGCATCTGACTGATCACCTTGGCCAGCACCTGCCTGGCAGTGCGCTGGTCAGCGAGTGCCTCAGCGCTGGCATCGTCCCCTGGATTCAGCCTGCGCTTGCTCAGCTCCAGATACCAGTCGCAAACGTCGTTCCAAGCAAACTCATACAGCCCCTTGGCCGCTTCCCCCAGGCCGTAGCGGCTGTAGCGATCTGCAGTTTCGCGATTCACCCTGGCCAGGCGCGACAGGATCCAGCGATCCGCCAACTGCAGGGCAGCAGGATCGGCCTCTCCCAGTTGAGCCGGAGTCGCACCATCCAGATTCATCAACGCGAAACGGGTGGCGTTCCAAAGCTTGTTGGCGAAATTGCGTGAGGCTTCAACGGTGGCGGAGGTGTCTTTTTTGCGGTCGTAATCCAGCCGGATGTCCTGACCGGCGCCAGCCACTTCCCTCACCAACGCGAAACGCAAAGCATCGGTGCCGTAACGCTCGATCAACAGCAGCGGATCGATGCCGTTGCCGGCGCTCTTGCTCATCTTGCGGTTCTGTTCATCCCTCACCAGGCCATGGATATAGACGTCCTTGAACGGCATCTCGCCGGTGAAGGCGCCAGCCATCATCGTCATCCGGGCCACCCAGAAGAAGATGATGTCGAAACCTGTCACCAGGGTGCTGGTGGGGTACCAGCGCTGCAGATCCGCACTGTTGGCGTCAGGCCAACCCAGAGTGGAGAAGGGCCAGAGGCCGCTGGAGAACCAGGTGTCGAGCACATCCTCGTCCTGCTCAATCACGGCGGCTGAACCAAACGTTTCCCTGGCCTTCTCCAGAGCCTCCGCTTCGTTGCGTGCCACCACATAAGGCGTGGTGTCGGTGTACTTGCCACCGGTTTCGCTGATCACGAACCAAGCCGGAATGCGATGGCCCCACCACAGCTGACGACTGATGCACCAGTCTCGGATGTCCGTGAGCCAGTCGCGATAGACCTTTTCCCAACGCTCGGGAATGAAGCGTGGATCCTGCTTCTCCAACGCTTCACGGCAACGGGCTGCCAACGGCTCGGTCTTCACAAACCACTGCGTGGACAGCAGAGGCTCCACCGGCACCTTGCCACGATCGGAGTGGGGAACACTGTGGCGATAGTCCTCCACCTTCACCAGCAGACCAAGGTCTTCAAGACCAGCCACCACCGCTTTGCGCGCCTCGAAGCGATCCAGCCCCTCAAACTCACCGGCCTCCTTGTTCATGGTGCCGTTCTTGCGCATCACCGTGATCTGGGGCAGACCATGGCGCTGACCGATGGCGAAATCATTGGGATCGTGAGCCGGCGTCACCTTGACGCAACCGGTGCCGAAGTCCTTCTCCACGTGGTCGTCAGCCACGATCGGGATCTCCCGCCCCACAAAGGGCAGCGTCAGGCTCTGGCCCACGAGATGGGCGTAGCGGTCGTCGCTGGGATTCACCGCCACAGCCGTGTCGCCCAGCATCGTTTCGGGCCGGGTTGTGGCCACTTCCAGATGGCCCTCACCACTGCTGAGCGGATAACGGAAATGCCAGAGGTGACCATCCACCTCCTTCATCTCCACCTCCAGATCACTCACCGCCGAACCGGAGGCGGGGCACCAGTTCACCAGGTACTCGCCCCGGTAGATCAGACCCTGCTCATGCAGACGAACAAAGGCTTCCTTGACGGCCTCGCTGAGACCTTCATCCAGGGTGAAACGCTGGCGACGCCAATCCACCGAATAGCCAAGTCTGCGCAGCTGATCGACGATGCGCCCGCCGCTTTCGGCCTTCCACTGCCAGGCCCGCTCCAGAAACGCCTCACGACCGAGATCATGGCGGGTCTTGCCCTCTTCCTTGAGCTGCTTCTCCAGGATCGTCTGCACCGCGATCGAGGCGTGGTCGGTGCCAGGCAGGCAGAGCACGTTCTTTCCTGCCAGGCGCTGATAGCGCACAATCGTGTCGATCAGGGCCGTGTTGAAGGCATGGCCCATGTGCAGGCTGCCGGTGACGTTCGGCGGCGGAATCACCACCGAGAAGGGATCCCCAGGCGCCTTGGGATCAGGATGAAAAGCACCTTGGTCCTCCCAGGCCTGCTGCCAACGGGCCTCGGTGCCCACCGGGTCATAGGTCTTGGCCAGCTCGGACACAGGACGCGCTCAACAACAGCGATCCATGCTCGCAAAACAGCTGTCCAAAAAAACTTAGGCCGCAAGATCAACAAGCTGGGCCAGCGGGCGAGCCGGATGGCCCTTGAAAGAACAGTGGGGAGACAGCCACGAATTTGAAGATCAGAATGGCTCGGTCAATCACCTCTCCATCGTGCGTGCTCGGCTGGCAGCCAGCGTCTTGTTCTCCACCCTGCTGCTCAGCGTCAGCGCTTGCAGTCGCCTCGGCAATGAGCTGCCGGTGATGCTTTACCTAGCCATGGTGATCGACCAGGACAGCACGATCGACACCGCCACTCAGACCGACTTCCGCCAGCGAATTCAGCTGATCATCAGCGATTTCCGCAAGATCAAACCCAACGTGGAAGTGCAGGTTGCGCTCTACAAGCGCGCCAATCTCAACCAGGAACTCCAGCGCCGCAACGCCTCAGATCTAGGCCCTGACCTTGTGGTCACGGATGCCCCTCAGGCCAATCAATTGCTGAGTGACGGGCTGACGGAAGAGATTCCTTTGCAGGACTTCAAACTCCAACAAACTGAGACAACGTTGTGGGAGCGGGTGAAACTCAATGACGGGCGAATCACGGCCCAGCCGATCGTGATCTACCCACAGATCGCCTGCTTCAACCGCGAGACCGTTCAGAGCCCTCCCACAACATTGCAGGAGCTTCTCCAACAGGGCGCATCCGGGACACGCATCGGTTTGGCGGTGAATTTTTCGGAAGTGCTTTGGACTGCTGGGAGTCTGGGAGCCATGCAAAGCCTGGCCCGCGCCAACGATGACCAGACCCTGAGTGAACAAGACACCGAAACGCTGGTGGCATGGCTGACCTGGTTGCAACGGGCCAGTGCCCAGCAAAACATCTCCTTTTTCCAGGACCAGGGGCAACTTGAAAACCTGCTCAATGAGGGTGAGCTCGATTGGGTGAGCTGCAACTCCAACAGCCTGCTGCGACTTAGAAAGCTGATGGGCGACAACCTCGGGGTTTCACCACTTCCCAGAGGCCCTGCCGGCACCGCTAGCCCCATGAATGCCGTGAGGGTGCTGGCACTCGGAGCGAATTCAAGTCCACGCCAACGTGAAGTGGCCGTGAGCCTGGCCCAGTTCATCACCAACCCCATGGTGCAGAGGAATCTGTCGCTGCGCTCCCTTGCTTTCCTGCCAGTGAACCCTGCCGTGTCTGTGCCGGTGCGGAGTTCGCAAACGCTGGATACTTTGGTGCAGTCCCGAGACGATTCGATGCTGCATGAATCAGCCCTGGCAGGGCTGGCTCACCATCGCAACCTCGATCGCGATGGGTCACAAGTGCTGGTTCCACTGGTGTTTGGAACCTCAAACCCGCGGTCCAGCCTGGATTCCCTGCTCAAAGCCCTGGGGAGTGGATCATGAACCAACTGTTCTGGGAAATCCTCGGCTGGCTGGGTTATCTGCAGCGAAGCGCTGTCGTCGCCCAAGTGCTGCTGATCCTTGGACTGAGTGTGGGATGGCACCTGAGCAGCCCGCAACAGCGGCTTGAAAACCTCCATCCAGCACTGAGATTGCTGGTGGCGCCCATCGCCATGTTGTTCATCGCCTGGTTGATCGTGCTCCCAGGCGGAAAGAGCGGGCTGGTGAGCTATGCAGGCCTCTGCTGGCTGGGCTGGAATCTGCTCAACCTCTTGAACCAACTGCTGCAGCGGCTGCTGCCTGCCTCCAGCGTTCATCAACTTGAAAGTCGTCTGCTCAGACCACTGTTCCTGGTTCTGGTGGGCTTAAACCTGATCAGCAAGTTCGACAATCCCGCTGATCTGGGCGTGATCAAGCTGGGGAGCCTCTTCGGTGAGATCCTCACCGTGAACAACCTGGTCGTCGCCCTGTTGGTGACCTATCTGCTGCTGGTGGGCACCAAACTTCCAGCCGCTGGCCTGTCCTGGATGCTGCAGAAACTGCTCAACTGCAGCGACAGCAGCCGCAAGGCTCTTGAGCTAATCGTCCGCTATGTGGTCGTTGGCATTGGCATCACGGCTGTGGGATTTCACATCGGGCTGAACTCCACGGCTCTGGTCGCCATCGCCGGTGGACTCTCCGTGGGCCTTGGCTTCGGCATCAAGGAGGTGTTCTCCAACTTCATCAGCGGCATTTGGCTGCTGTTTGAAGGGTCAGTGCGTCCAGGCGAAATTTTGATGGTGGATGGAGATCCTTGCGAAGTGCGCAAGCTGGGCCTTCGCGCCACCCTTCTATGGCGAGATCGAGACAACGCGGAACTGCTGATTCCCAACCAGATGTTTTTCACCGCACAAGCCACCAGTTACACCGCCACCGACCGGATGCGGCGCAGTGAGATCCGTGTTGGTGCCGCCTATCGCCATGACCCCCAGCTGGTGCTGAAGCTCCTGGAGCAGACAGCTCTGAACGTGCCCAGAGTGCTGAATCATCCAGCGCCGAGGGCGCTGCAGGTGCACTACGGCGACTCCGCCATCGAATATTCACTGCGCTATTGGATCTCTGACCCCATGAACAACATCGGCATTGTGAGTGAAGTGAACCAGGCGATCTGGACAGCGTTCAAACGGGAAGGGATTGAAATTCCTTTCCCACAGCAGGTCAACACCGTGCGTGAGATCCCACCGTTCAGGAGCGAGCCAGGCGCTGGAGATAACCCTCCTGTGTCCCTGCGTTGATCCAACCTGTGGCAATGGTTTTGCTGTGCTTCTGCGTCACCCTGCCGCGGTGAATGTGACTGGGGCCAGCAGGAAAGATCACCAGTTTTCCGCGCACCGCCTGCTCGTGATGCTGCTGCCAGTGAAACTCCGTACCGGCCTCAGCCACGGTGTCGCAGTAGAGGATCCAAGCCAGAACGCGATGAACAGGTTCCGTCGCCTCATCGCTGATGGTCCAGTCGCAGTGCCACTGACGAAATCCCTCACCGGGCGCGTAGCGCTGCAGATTGAAAATCGGCAACACGAACAGAGCCTGATCAGGGCAGACTTCACGCAATAGGGGGCGTTCCTGCAAGTAGCGATCCAAACCCGCACGAACACCCCGGACAATCACCTCCGAGAGGGCACAGGACTCCGGATCCTCTCGATCGATGGCCACCAGGCTGATATCGGTGCTCAGCTTCGACGGCTGTTGATCTCCGGCAGGGCCGAAGGCCACACCAGGTCGGTGCAAGTCGGTGCGTCGATCAAAAAATGCCATCACCGCATCGGCGACGGCTTCATAGCCGGCATTGCTGTAACGACCGATCAGGCTGGTGCCGTTGTTCTCAGACATCAGCCCTTCCAGGGAATCGCCACCACGGCCTCCAGCTGTTGCCAGCGACTGCGATCTGCAACAACACGGTCGGTCAGTCCCACCCTGTCCAGAGCTGCTGAGAGTCGATCAGGCTTGAGCACGGCGAGGTCTTGGGGAACCTGCGACAACAGCAAAACCTGCTGTTCAGCCGGATCAGCCAGCACCTGAAGTTCCAGATCCGCCAGCTCTCGCTCAAAGAAGGTTCGACGCAACCGCGAGGTAATCCGTTCACCAAGGGCAGCGGCGAAGTGCTCCAGGGCATCGCGTTCTCCGGACAAACCGCAATTGAGCGAAAGCCAGATCATCAACTTGGCCCAGCTATCAACGGTCCAGAGCGGCTGAAAGCTCTCACGGTGCTGGCGAATCAGTTCCAGCAGGGCGAAGTCCACAAGCGTGCCCTGCAACTGTTCGGGATCCGGACGGCTCATGCTGACCCTCACTTGAAGACATCCTCTCCCCCGGGGGTCAGACTGGTGTTGCGCGTCTACGCCTGACCATGACCCTGGATCTCAATGATCCCGAACTCGAGTTCTCGGATCTGGTTTATGCCTATCAGAGCTGGGTGATGGCCATCATCAACGACGAAAAACTGGATTCCGAAGACGTCCTGCTCACCGACGAGATCGCTGAAGACGCTCTCAATGCCATGCGCTTCCTGCCTGGCGAGGTGACCAGCGCGATCGAAACTTCGCTGGCGCGCGTCTATGACGTGGATGCCGACGAACTTGCTGACCTGCTCTTCCCCGAAGACTGAGCGAACCCGCGAGACTGATCTGGCGCTGACTTCGCCGCATGGGCTGGACCATCGACGACATGCCTGACTTGCGAGGACGGATCGCCCTCGTCACAGGTGCCAACAGCGGCCTCGGCCTCGAAACCACGCGGGCCTTGCTCCGGTCGGGAGCGACTGTGCTGATGGCCTGTCGCAGCCGCCGCAAAGGAGAGGCGGCCCGCGCGGAACTGCTGGAGCTGGGGTCCTCAGGCGTGGACCTGCTCGACCTGGATCTCGCTGATCTCGACAGTGTCGATGCCTGTTGCCGAGAGGTTCGGTCGCGCTACGAGCGGTTGGATCTTTTGATCAACAACGCGGGATTGATGGCACCTCCACGGCTGCTGAGTCAGCAGGGGCATGAAATGCAGTTCGCGGTGAATCACCTTGGCCACTTCGCTCTGACACAGGCCTTACTGCCTCTGATGGAGGGCCGTGAGCAAGCTCGAGTCGTCACCGTCACCTCGGGAGCGCAATATTTCGGAGCGATCGCTTGGGATGACCTGAGCGGTGAAAAGTGCTACGACCGCTGGAAGGCTTACAGCCAGAGCAAGTTGGCCAATGTGATGTTTGCACTGGAATTCAATCAGCGTCTCGAGCAATCGGGAAGCACCGTGAGATCGCTGGCGGCCCATCCAGGCCTGGCGCGGACGAATCTTCAACCGCTTTCGGTGGCATCCAGTGGTGCCTGGCAGGAAGCCCTGGCTTACCGATTGATGGATCCCATTTTCCAGAGCGCAGCCCAGGGGGCACTACCGCAGCTACTGGCGGCAACATCGCCATCTGCAAAAGGTGGAGAGCACTATGGCCCCAGTCAGTTTGGAGGACTGCGTGGTGCTCCGAAACAACAGCCCGTGGCTCGCGCCGCTCGCAGCCAAGAACAGAGATCCCGCCTCTGGGCAATCAGTGCCGAACTGATCCAGAGCAGAGGCGCAACGGCATGAGGTCAGATTTCAGCATGGAGCAGCAAGGATCCACAGGCACGCAACGGCAGCAATTGCTGCTGGAGGAACTGCAAAAGAGTCAGTCCGAAATGACCGGCCAGCAGCTGCATCGCTGCCTGGAAGGGCAACCGGGCGCCATGGGGCTTGCAACCGTCTATCGCAATCTGCGCAAACTCCATCAACAGGGCAAGGTGCGCTGCCGGCATCTGCCGACAGGCGAAGCGCTCTACGCACCGGTCGATCGTGATGCGCACCATCTCACCTGTGTGAGCTGCGGCACCACGCAGACCTTGGAGCAGTGCCCTATTCATGAAATGAACGTGCAAACTCCGCAAACGGACAACTTCAAGCTGATCTTTCACACGCTGGAGTTCTTCGGGATCTGCAACAGATGCCGTCCTAAGAGTTGAATCACACCAAGACCGGATCAAGCCACCATTGGGCCTGGTGATCCTTCTGAGCAGGGTGTGATCAGACTGCTGAACATGCCGAACCGCAATCGAACCAGCCAAGAACCCCCAGTGAAGTCCGGAGGAGAGGGGTGGTTGGTGAACGGTGCACAAAAGCTGCTGGTGCAGTTCAAGCCCGACACGCCATCGGCCCAGGAGCAGTGGGTCTCCGTGAGAACGTACGGATGGGTGCCACCGCATCCGCCCGAGCCCCAGTCACGACGACGAATGCTCAGACACAACGCCATCGAAGCTTGGGAGACGATGCTGAGGACAGGCTGGCGACGCTGTTCACCGCCCGTGCACTAGAGACTCGGAGATGTGACTCTCCACAGAAACCATGACTCTCCAGTGACTCTCCACAGGTCCAGACCAGGGGATTTAGTCGGATACTCGAATTAAACTCCTCTCGGAAGAGTCAACACGATCCAGCCCAGTGTCCATAGGCAGTCTGGAGCTGTTGGCTTGCGAAGCAGTGACAAGCCAGACCACCACAGCCACGACGCTGACCCCGACCAGAACCCCAAACGCTCGAAGCAGATGATGGGTGATGTCGTCGGGATGCCGCTGGGGTGAGCTCGGTGCCATCAAGACTGCGCGGATGGTTCAGTTCTGGCCAACCCAAATCACCTGGGCAAGCAAATGCGCAATTGTTTCCTGAATTGCTGAAGCATTTGCGGGCTTGTCTGAACCAGAGCTAGAGCAAATGGATGCCATCCATCCCCATGACAAGCAGCACTGACCATTCCGAATCCCTGCTGGAGGATCTCGTCGCAGAGGAAATTGCCCTCCAGATTGATCACATTGCTGAGTCACTGCAGCGCGAAGGTTGGCCCATGCCACTGGTGAAACGTTTCATGCACCGTGCGGTCGAAAACTTGCCTGAGTAGGCGGAGGAGACTGTCCCGCACTTGGGACAACCAATCGGTGAATGTGCTCCCGTGGAACCCGTCTGAAAAGGTCCTGAAACCGAACCTGCATGGGCGGCTGTCCTGCCTCCCACGCAGCCAACAACAGGCGTAGACCGAAGAGGTCCCACTCGGAGACATCCATGACAGCAACCACACTTCAGGCACCCACCGGACTGGTGACTCACGATCTTGAGGGGCACGACAACGTCTACCCCAAGGAACCACAAATGGAATTTGCTGGACCTGACGCTGGTTGGGGGTTCCACGCAAGGGCGGAGCAGTTAAACGGGCGTCTCGCCATGCTCGGATTCATTGCTGCGATCGCAACGGAATTGATCAGTGGCGAAGGCTTACTCCACACCATTGGCCTTTAACTGTGATCCAAGCCAGACATCGTCGCAGCGACGATGTCTGGCTGATCAATCACGAATGCTGCCGAACCCGCAGCGTATTGATCGGGATCAAAGAGGTAACACACTTCACTGGCTGGGCTGAATCAAGTACAGACAACATCAATGCCAAGATCGGCAAAATCAAGGATCAAACGATCAGCATTCTTGTGCATCAGATCTGCAAACTCACCAGCCACGAGAATGCTGGCGCATTATCCAGAAGCATCACAACGCTCGTGATAATCGAGATACTCCCTTACTTGTAGATCTGGCATCTGCATGATCTTTGTCATGAGATCCTGCCTGTAGTTATAGAGCCCTTTGCAACCTTTCAGTGGCTCGAGCAATAGCTCAAGCAAATGGGCTTTGGCACTTGTTCCTGACATTGATTGTCTCATTCAAATCATTCTGTTAGTTCAACGGGATTGCTGGAAGCCAGATCAGCAAAGGTTTTCAACCACCCCACCATGTTTCAGCTTTTGCAATCAGCGGCAATCTCTGCAATGACGGGAGTGCGCGCTGAGAAAGGAAAGAATTGCATTGGCAAGCCTCGAGTCATGAAGATCATCCCTCCGGTCACTCCACCATCGCGGAAACAGGCTGAGCTCGCATCACCCAAAGGTGTGATTATTCAGGCCAATGAATCCCCCAATAGAGGGGCCAGGACAAACCAAAGCCTGGCCCGCTCGTGACATCTGACTTCGCATTGGGCAATGAAGCCATGCCCCATTGCATTGAGGGCGAAACATAATGAATGACGGGCCTCGACCACCGATCTCAACATGCGCATCGCCATCAGTGGATCTCACTCTCTCGGCAAAAGCACCTTGGTCTGGGACTGGGTGAAACGGCATCCCCAATACACGCGCGAAGAGGAACCGTTCCGTGCCCTCGATAGCGAAATGTATGACATCCGATTCCGCCAGGAAAGCAACCGTTTGCACAACGGAATACAGATGTATTATAACGCTAGTCGCGTGAATCTTTATTCATCAATCAACGACTGTGTGATTTTCGATCGCGCTCCGGTTGATTACATCGCGTACTCGCAATACACAGCCGACAAACAAACAACCGATATTGATGATGCATTTGTGGAAGCAATGGTGCCGAGAGTTAGAGAGACGCTTCAGAGGCTTGATTTAGTTGTCTTTGTCCCCATGACTGATCGCTGGCCAGTGGACATGGAGGATGACGGCATCAGACCCGTCGATCTTCCTTACCGAGCAGAAGTCGATGCGATCTTTAAACAGATCTATCGGGATGAACGCTTTTCAGTCATACCTGACAAAAATCGGCCAAAGCTGATCGAACTCTGGGGCTCCCGTGAGCAAAGGCTGGATCGACTCCAGCAAGCAGCAGCCTCATGTATGCCCTGATTGCTTTGTCAAAAGCGATGGGGCCCTGCAGCTGAGCATTGCGAGACATGTGTCCCCTGCTTGACAGACACAACAACAGATTTCCGGGATGGTGGCTTTAACCGCGATGGATCCAATGTCCAGAAGCAGTTGGCTGAAGAGCCCAACACGATGTTCAGCCGCCTCCACATGGCAGACATCTCGACAGCATTCAGTAGAGGAGTCCAAACAACGGGTCGAGATGCTTTGGTCGATGCCTTCGTCAACCTCCGAGAAAGCGAAAGAATCTCACTGATGAAGAAGGTTTCAACTACATGATCAACGTTGACTAACCCGACGCTGCAATCCGCATTACGCCGCCGGGTTTGTCGAGACGCGCATGGACCTTTCATTTCCCAGCGGCGCAATTATGGCAATCGCATGGGTGCTTGCGTGGCTTCCGATGACTGAACTGACCTCAGCTGAATTCGGTTGGACAAGGTGCTGAAACCCCTCTGGCTGAGGCGCGACTGATTGTGGTTTGCCGCTGCTCAGATACGCCGTCTTTCCTTTGGGCTTCTCATGAGATGGTCAGCCGTCGGACTTGAGTCATGGTTGGTCATCACTGACCGGCTGGACAGCACAGAAATCTCAAGTTGAATAGCCATGACACGGACCCTCACTTCGCGCCCCCTTGAGAAAGGGGCGTTTTTTGTGGGACTCGATCAGGCCATTCAAAATCTGAACATCGGTCTGAGTTCACTTACGAGTAAGGTCAGCCTCCTTGATCGAGATGGCAATGCTGCAAAGCCTGTTTTCAGTCGTCCTTGCAGCTGTGATGTGGGTGCAGGTTCCGCAATGGCAAGCCGATTGGTCGCAGTGCTCGGTGGACGTACCAGACGTTGACTGCCACTGGTATGTCGTCGCTCCAGACAACACCTTTGGCGAAGGCTTCAGCTGGGAAAACTCTCCATGGTTCAGCGCTGAAGGGTTACTTGATGTTGCCGAGCTGAACAACACCATGAACTCCATCCAGCAGCCAGAACTTGACTCAGCTCCTGCCTAAGCCGCTTCCCAGATGAAAGCCTTGTTCCCGCTACAGAACTGCGTTTTGAGGTGGTGGCTCGGGATGGGCGATACGGGGATCGAACCTGTGACAATCTCCTTGTAAGGGAGGTGCTCTACCGCTGAGCTAATCGCCCGAGAAGCCGATTCTGCCTGATCAAGGCACGCTGGAACAGCTCAACACGAATTGCTGTGGCCTCAGGCCGAGACCATGACAGGGCCACCCTGGCCTGGTGCCTGCCCATGGGCCTGCTGACGGGATGGTGGCTGGGATGGATCAACGGTGTCTTGACGGCGCTGGCCTTCCTAGTGGGAGGCCTCTGGCTATCGCCAGACCTTGACGTGCGCTCCGCCGCACTCAGGCGCTGGGGGGTGTTGGGTGCGATCTGGTGGCCCTATCGACGCCTGCTTCCGCATCGATCTCTCTTATCCCACGGCCCCCTAATCGGCATGGCACTGCGATTGGCATGGCTATCGGCCCTGATGCTGCTGGTCTGGATCAGCGCTGCGTCCCTGCTTGCACCTGCCATCCCAACCCCGTCCCAGGCATGGCCAGACCTGGTGATGGCATTCAGGCAACATCCCCGGGCCTTGATCGGCGTCCTGCTGGGTCTGGAAAGCAGCGTATGGCTGCATCTGGTCCTCGATGGCGATCCACTGCCTGCAGAGTTCGCAAAACCCTGGCGAAGGCGTCGACGTCGGTGAGAGGGTGACCACAAACGTGTGCGATTTCCATGGCCTCAGGCTCCGAAGTGTTCCAGCACCAGGACCCCCTGCGCCGGCTGGAGAACTTGGTGGCACGGTTACGCGATCCCGCAGAAGGCTGCCCTTGGGACCTGGAACAGACCCACCAATCCCTCACCCCCTACGTGCTGGAGGAAGCCCATGAGGTGGCCGATGCAATCCGTCATGGCGATGACCAGCACTTAAAGGAGGAGCTCGGCGACCTGCTGCTGCAGGTGGTGCTGCATGCACGCATCGCCGAGGAAGACAACCGTTTCAATCTGAATGCTGTGGCAGCGGGCATCAGCGACAAACTGGTCCGTCGCCATCCCCATGTCTTTGCTGACGCCGAAGCCCGCGACAGCGCAGCTGTTCGCATCAGCTGGGAAGCCATCAAGGCGCAGGAACGAGCTGGGGCCAAAGCTGCTGCAGTTTCGGCATCTCCCCTCAGCGATCAACTCGCCAGCAAGGTGCGTGGACAGCCGGCCGTCTCTGCGGCGATGACCATCTCCAGAAAAGCCGCAAAGGCTGGATTCGAATGGGAGGACATCGCCGGCGTCTGGAGCAAGGTGAATGAGGAACTCGAGGAGCTAAAGGACGCCATCTGCTCAGGCGACAAAGCCCATGCACAGGAGGAACTTGGAGATGTGTTGTTCACCCTGGTGAATGTGGCCCGCTGGTGTGAGATCAGCCCGGAGGAAGGACTGGCAGGAACCAATCAACGCTTCCTGGATCGCTTCTCACGGGTCGAAGCAGCTCTGGAAGGTGATCTGCAAGGCCAAAGCATTGAGACACTGGAGGGGCTGTGGCAGCAGGCCAAGCAAGCGATCCGGAACGAGTCTCAGGATCAGGAACGCCGATCAGCTGATCGGCATCAGTCGTGAGCTGCGATCGTGCCTTCGGTTGTGCCCCAGAGAAGGCGCTTAACCTGGTCGGCTTCGCGGATGAACACGCGGGCCTGTTCACGAGTTGTACAGCTCCTTGCCCCTTCTTCCAGACGCATCAGATTGACCAGATCAGCTGAGGGATGGTGAGCATGCGCTTGATTCATCAATCCACCTCCAAGACAACTTGCTTAACCACACCTTAACCAGGGAATTTATCTGGACCATTGCACTAGTCATCCAGTGAGGGCCGGCCTTGCCGGCGACGTTTGAGTTCGCTGCGCTTGCCTTTTGCATCCAGCCTGCGTTGAACAGCAGAACGCCCCGGACGTGTGGGCCTGCGCTTCGGAGGCGGCGGCTTGAGTCCCTCTCTCAGCAAGTCCGCCAGTCGCGCCATGGCCCTCTGACGGTTCTGCCACTGGGAACGCTCCTCAGCGGCAACCACCCTCAGACAGTTCCCCTCCAGTCGCGATGCCAATTGCTGCCGCAACCGGGCCTTGCGAAAGGGACCCAGGGCCTTGGAACTCTCCAGGTCGAATCTCAGCTCGACTCTCGAATCGGTGGTGTTCACTCCCTGCCCGCCAGGACCCGAGGACCTGGAGAACCGCCACTGCAACTCAGCGGCTGGGATCACCAAACGGTCATTGATCGGCAGATCCTGAACCACGCTCCAACTCCAACGAGCACTGAAAGTGATGAAGGCAGTCTGGGTCCGTTGCGGGGCAACGATGAACCAACGCTGTTCTTAGCTGGAGGAAGGAATCCTCCACAACCTTCATGACCAAGGCATCCGCGGCCACTGGCGGCTGGATCGATGAACACCATGAAGGAGTTCGTTATGGCCTCGCAGCACGAGTGCTGGTGGAAGAGCAAAGCGACTTTCAGCGCATCACTGTGATTGAGAGCGAGCGCTACGGCAGAGGGCTACTACTAGACGGTTGCTGGATGACGGCGGAGCACCAGGAACGGCACTACCACGAATCACTGGTGCATCCGGCTCTTTGCTCTGCCGCGGCCACCGAACGAATCCTGGTGGTCGGCGGAGGAGACGGCGGTACCGCCCGCGAATGCCTTCGCCATCCGGGCGTCCAACATCTCGACATGGTGGAGATCGATGGCAGGGTGGTGGAACTCAGTCAGAAGCATTTGGCTTCGCTGGGTGGTAGCTGCTGGCAGGACCCCCGCTTTCACCTCACGGTGGGTGATGGCATCGACTGGGCCGCGAACTGCGCCGTCGCCAGCTACGACGTGGTGATCGTGGATGGTTCCGATCCGGCAGGTCCGGCGGAAGGTTTGTTCAACCGCAGCTTCTTCGAGCACTGCCGGCGCATCCTCAGACCGGGAGGCGTCTTCGCCACCCAGAGCGAATCGCCGGAGGCCTTCCGGCAGGTTCACATCGACACTGTTCGTCTGCTGAAGGATGTCTTCGGCCATGCCGACCCCCTTTACGGCTGGGTGCCGATGTACCCCAGCGGCTGGTGGAGCTGGACGTTCGCAGCGGTGGACGGCCCCCGCTACCGAAACCCCGACCTGGAGCGAGCGGCCAGCATCGCCTCAGGCTGCGAAATCTGGAGCCCACGCTGGCAATCCGGTGCCTTTGAAGCGATGCCTGCCTTCATCGAACGGGAGCTCTTGGCGTGAGCATCCCTGGCCACTCACTGTTTGATCGAGAAGGGGCGATCTACATGGGCGCCAGCCGGGATCCAGACGGCTGCAAGGTGGGCCTGTTCGGCGTGCCCTATGACGGCACGACATCCTTCAGGCCCGGCACCCGTTTCGGACCCGCAGCCGTACGGGAGGTGAGTGCTGGCCTTGAGACCTACTGCCCACAGCTCGACCTTGACCTCGAAACCATGGCCTACGCCGACCTCGGAGCGGTCGAGATCCCCTTCGGTGCACCTGAGCCAGTGCTGGAGACCGTGCATAACGCCACGATCCATGTCCAAGACCTTCAGCTCAAGCCGTTGATGCTGGGCGGAGAACACTCCATCAGCTCCGGAGCTGTCGCCGCGGTCGCCAAGCGGCATCCTGATCTGGCGCTCGTGCAGCTGGATGCCCACGCGGATCTCCGCGATCAATGGCTGGGATCTCGCCACAGCCACGCGTGTGCCATGCGGCGCTGTCTGGACGTGCTTCCCAGTCGGGAGCTGCTGCAGATCGCGATTCGCAGCGGCACCAGGGAAGAGTTCTCCGAACTGCGCAGCAGCAATCGCCTGGTGCCCATCGATCAGATGGTCTGCCGGCTGCAGACTTTGCGGGGGCAACCTCTTTATCTCACCGTTGACCTGGACTGGTTTGACCCGGCCGTGATGCCGGGCACAGGGACCCCCGAACCAGGAGGCTTCCTCTGGCAACATTTCGCTGAACTGGTGAGCGAGTTACGCCACCACAACCTTGTTGGAGCCGATGTTGTTGAACTGGCTCCTCAACTGGACCGAAGTGGCATCAGCAGCGTTCTGGCAGCCAAGGTGACCCGCAGCCTGCTGCTGCTAATGGCTCAGTAGAAATGAGCAGCGCCAAGACGCTGCTCCCGCAGTCGTCGGTGCTGGCCACTGAGCAGGCTGAGCACAAGTGTGGGATGCCTGTGAATCAGCTCTAAAAAGCTGTTGCGATCCAGCCGAAGCACGTGAACCGGGGTGATCGCACGCGCTGTTCGACTGTGATGTGCGTCATCAACCACCAGGTCCTCATAAAAGAAGACCTCTCCATCGCCATAGCGCAGGCGGTCACGACCACCGGTCGTGAGCTCCACCAGTCCACGCTCAATCGCGTAAAGAGCACTCACCGACTCACCACGCTCAAACAGGATGCTCCCCGTCGGCAGCAGCAATAGCTCAACATTGCGATGCTCAGCAATCAGCTGAACAGCGGTCGGCATAGGGGTGGGGACCGACAAGGGAAACGCGTATCAGCATCAGTCTCGTCATTGTCGCGACCGATTCAAGGGTTGTCGTAATTGAAACGACACACCCTGTTGGTTCACAACACCTGCGCTGGCTCTCCGGACTGACCAAGACCATCCACGGAAGATCCAAGATCCAACTGTCGGTCTCCTCCAACAAGAGGCTGGTCGGGAGGCACGAGGCCAGGAAGCACTGGGGCACGAGCCGTCCAGTGATGGCACCAAATCACGCGGGCAAGCTCAACGTGAACCGTCAGATTGCGCAACCTGCACCATCCACCACCCCCGCCGCCCTGTGCAGGGATGCAGTGCTGACAGGACTGGCAGGAAGACTTGGACAGAGAGCTGTCTGAACGAGGTAATTCAAGCTAAGGACGCTTTGAGTAGCGGTCGACGCTGGAGGTGCAATCTGCGGCTTTACTTCCACTTCCAACGCAAACCGGAACAACATCCATAGGATCCGCTTGAACGCCTGATCTCCGTCATGGATCTGCAACGCACGCCACTCCATGACCTCTGCCGAGAGGCCAAGGGCCGCATGGTTCCTTTCGCAGGCTGGGAGATGCCAGTGCAGTTCTCAGGGCTGATCGCCGAACACAAAGCCGTGCGTGAAGGCGTGGGGATGTTCGACATCTCCCACATGGGCGTGCTTCGAATCGAAGGCAGCAACCCCAAGGACGCGCTCCAGACTTTGGTGCCAACGGACCTGCACCGGATCGGATTGGGGCAGGCCTGCTACACCGTGCTGCTGAACGACAAAGGCGGCATTCGTGATGACCTGATCGTCTACGACCAGGGGGAAACTGCATCCGGCGACGGCACCCTGCTGGTGGTGATCAATGCCGCCTGCGCAGACAGCGACACGGCCTGGCTGAAACAGCAGCTGGAACCGCGAGGTTTCAGTGTTCAAGATGAAAAGCGGGATGGCGTGCTGCTCGCCCTACAGGGTCCGAAGGCGATCGGAATTCTCGAGACACTCAGCGGAGAGTCTCTGCACGAGCTGCCCCGCTTTGGCCATCGCCTGCTGCACCTGCAAGGGCTGAGCGACCAAGTGTTCTGCGCCCGAACCGGCTACACGGGAGAAGACGGTGCTGAACTGCTGCTGAGCCGGACAGACGGTCGCCAGCTCTGGGCGCAACTGCTGGAACTGGAAGTCGCGCCCTGTGGTCTAGGAGCACGAGACACCCTGCGTTTGGAGGCCGCCATGCACCTTTATGGCCAGGACATGACCGCCAGCACCAACCCGTTCGAGACAGGCCTGGGTTGGCTGGTGCACCTCGAAATGCCGCAAGACTTCATTGGACGTCAGGCCCTGGAGCAAGTGGTCGCCGAGGGAGCCTCCAAGCGGCTGGTGGGACTGAAACTGCAAGGACGCGCCATTGCCCGGCACGACTACCCAGTGCTGCACAACGGAGAAAAAGTGGGGGTAGTCACCAGCGGCAGCTGGTCACCCACCCTGGAGGAGGCCATCGCCCTTGCCCTCGTGCCCAAGGAACTGGCCAAAGTCGGCAGCGAACTGGGCGTGGAGATCCGAGGGCAAGTGCAACCGGCCACAGTGGTGAAGCGGCCCTTCTACCGACGTGGATAAAGGGTCCCGGGCTATGGGAAACTCGCCTGTCACCAGCTGATAGTTCAAATGCGCAGCAACGGTTGCGGCGACCTGCGCAAGCAGCACATTGATAAGCAGGTGCAGCTCTGCGGCTGGGTGGACCGACGCCGCGACCACGGAGGTGTGATTTTTATTGACCTGCGCGACCGCAGCGGCACCGTGCAAATCACCGTGGACCCCGACCTGGGCGCTGAAGCTTTTGCTGTGGCCGAACATCTGCGCAGCGAAACCGTGCTGCAGGTGAATGGCAAGGTGCGAGCCCGCCCTGCCGAATCTCTCAACGACAAGCTGGCGACCGGTGCTGTGGAGGTGCTGGCCAGCGGAATCAAGGTCTTAAACAGCGTGAAAGGAAACCTTCCTTTCCCCGTTTCGGTGCACGACGAGGAGAACACACGCGAGGAGCTACGCCTGCGCCACCGCTATCTGGATCTGCGCCGCAAGCGCATGAACGACAACCTGCGCCTGCGCGCTCAGACCATCCAGGCCGCGCGCCGCTTCCTGGAGGAGCAAAGCTTCATTGAGGTGGAGACTCCCGTGCTGACGCGCTCCACACCGGAAGGCGCTCGTGATTACGTACTGCCCAGCCGCGTGTGTGGCGGCGAATGGTTCGCCCTGCCCCAGTCGCCCCAGCTGTTCAAACAGCTGCTGATGGTGGGCGGCATCGAGCGCTACTACCAGGTGGCCCGCTGCTTCCGCGACGAAGACCTGCGCGCTGATCGCCAGCCTGAATTCACCCAGCTGGACATCGAGATGAGCTTCATGGACCAGGAAGAGATCCTGGAGCTCAATGAATCGCTGATCTGCTCCATCTGGAAGGCGGTGAAAGGAATCGAGCTGCCGAGACCCTTCCCGCGCATGACCTGGCATGACGCCATGGAACGCTATGGCACCGACAGGCCCGACACCCGTTACGGCATGGAGCTGGTGACCGTTTCGGACATCGTCAAGGACATGGGGTTCAAGGTGTTCAGCGGTGCGGTGAAGTCCGGCGGTGCGGTGAAGGTGATTGCGGTGCCTGGCGGCAACGACGCCCTCTCCAATGTGCGCATCAAGCCCGGTGGAGATGTGTTCAGTGAGGCCCAGGCCGCTGGAGCCGGAGGCCTGGCCTTCATCCGCGTGCGCGAAGCAGGCGAGATCGACACCATTGGCGCGATTAAAGACAACCTCAGCGAGGAAAAAAAGCAGGAGCTGCTCAATCGCACCGGAGCCCAGCCAGGCACGCTGCTGCTGTTCGGTGCCGGTGACACCACCACGGTGAACAAAGCCCTCGACCGGGTGCGTCAGTATCTGGCCAAAGAGCTGGGCATGGTCCCAGCCGACCGGGACAACGACCAATGGAACTTCCTCTGGGTCGTGGATTTCCCGATGTTCGAGTTCAACAGCGATGAGAATCGTTTTGAGGCTCTGCATCACCCCTTCTGCGCTCCCAACGCCGAAGATCTGGGCAACGACCCATCGGAGTGGGCCAAGACACTGCCGCAAGCCCGCGCTCAGGCCTACGACCTCGTGCTCAACGGACTGGAACTCGGTGGTGGCTCGCTGCGCATCCATGACTCGGCCCTGCAGCGACAGGTGCTGCAGACCGTGGGTCTGCCACTGGAGGAAGCCCAGGAGCAGTTCGGCTTCCTGATGGACGCCCTTGATGTGGGGGCTCCTCCCCACGGAGGCCTGGCCTTCGGCGTCGACCGGATGGTGATGTTGCTGGCCGGCGAGGAATCAATCCGTGACACGATCGCCTTCCCCAAGACTCAGCAAGCGCGTTGTCTAATGACGAACGCTCCCGGCGATGTTGCCGACCAACAGCTTGAGGAGCTGCATGTGGCCAGCACCTGGGTGGACGAGAACGACGAGTCTGCGAAGTAGAACCCGAACAGAAACCAGCGGTTCGGAGCACTGGACCGTCAGAGCATCAACCCTGGAAGGACAGTGAGCCATTCAGGGTTTCTTGGCCAAACACGCGCGATCGACGGGGCATGCCCCGATCCGCTGGAGCGGTGGAAACGACCTGCTGCGCCTGTACCTGCAGGACATCGGTCGAGTCGACCTGCTCACGAGCGAGGAAGAAGTCACTCTCTCGCGTCTGGTCCAGGCACGAGAGAAACTGCTGGTGCAGGAGCGGGACCTCAGCAATCGCCATGCCGCAATTCGGATCCTGCTGGATCTGGAGGAACTACAGCTGCGCGAAGCCAATCAGGTAAGCCATTGGCCCACACGTCAGGAATGGGCGCGGGCGGCTGAGTTGCCCCTGGAGGAACTCAATCGTCAGCTGAATGAGGGATACAACCTCTGGGCAGACGAGGTGGGGCTTGAGGCCAAGGAACTGCAGCAAAGACTTCGTGACGGCCGCAGAGCCCGCGACCGCATGATCCAGGCCAACCTGCGCCTTGTCGTGGCGGTGGCCAAGAAGTATCAGCAACGGGGCATGGAGCTGCTGGATCTGGTTCAGGAAGGCACGCTGGGCCTTGAGCGGGCTGTTGAGAAGTTTGACCCCACCCGCGGCTTCCGCTTCAGCACCTACGCCTACTGGTGGATCCGACAGGGAATCACCCGGGCCATCGCCACCCAGAGCCGAACCATCCGCCTACCGGTGCATGTCACCGAAAAACTGAACCGCATCAAACGCGTCCAGCAGGAGATCGCCACCGAGAAGGGACGACTGGCATCGGTGAGTGATCTGGCCAGGGAACTGGGGCTGAGCGAAGAAACCGTGCGCATGACGCTGATGCGGGTTCCTCGCTCCGTCTCCCTGGAGACTCGCGTTGGCAAGGACCAGGACACCCAGCTGGGAGACCTGCTGGAAGACGGCAGTGCCACCCCTGAGCAGACCCTCACCCGCGATTCCCTCCATGACGACCTGGAGCACTTGCTGGATGAGCTCACACCAAGGGAAGCGGAAGTGATCCGCAGCCGTTTCGGACTCGAGGATGATCACCCGCGCACCCTGGCGGAAATCGGTGAAGCGATGGCGTTGTCGCGGGAAAGGGTTCGCCAGATCGAGACGCGCGCCTTGCTCAAGCTGCGCCAACCGCAGCTGCGATCCAAGGTGAAGGACTACATCCTGGGCCTGGATTCCTGACCCAATCACCGT
>QCTE01000017.1 GCA_003211275.1 Synechococcus sp. AG-673-A03
ACTGATCCAGCTGCGGCTGGCCGGTCGACGTCGCCAGCCTGTTGCTCCTCTCGGCTGGTTGCTATCCGCAGCAGTGGCGTTGTTGATTTTGCTTCTGCCTCCCCGACCATCGTTCAGTGACCTTGCCGCGAGCCGTCCGGACAGTCTTCCGGCGGCACCGAGTCTGAGTTTTTTCCTGCCTCCGGAGCAGCGCACGCTGACGGAGTGGGTGCGGCTGCTTCGCAGTCAACCCGACCCGGAGTTGCACGCAGGAGATCCTGTGCGGATCAGTGGTTTTGTTCTGGATCGACCTGGTGAACCCTTGCAACTGGCTCGCTTGACGGTGCGTTGCTGCCTCGCGGATGCAACGCCAGCCGGCCTGCCCGTGGACTGGCCAGCTGAGGCGAACCCTCAGGCGGACCAATGGTTTTCGATCGAGGGGACGATGATTGTGCAGGAGCGGAATGGGGTGCCGGTCAGTGTGGTGAAGCCGACTCAGATGACACTGATTCCAAGGCCTGAGCGCCCTCTCGAACCATGACCATCCAGGCCTCATCGGCATGGCCGCGGCTGTTGCTTGGAAGTCTCGCGGCTCTGGCCGGACTGGCTGTTGTGCAGCAACAGATCCTGTTGCGACGACCACCTTGGCTTCAATCCGTGGCCATTCAGCCCCTGCGTTCCGGAGCTGCTGCGCTGGATGTGATCTTCAGCAGGCCGATGGATCGCGACACCGTCGCAGCCAGTTCACTGGCTCCAGATCTTCCGCACAGCTGGTTCGGGCGACAGGATCGTCTGCGGCTTTTAGTGGACTCCGGCCAACCGATTACGGGGCCTCTGCGTCTGGAACTGCATGGTCAGGATCTGCGGCAGTTGCCCCTCAAGAAGCAAGTGGTGTGGTGGAACCCCAGGCCCCACCTGCTTGCGGTGGTGCCCAGCGGGGATGGAGAACGCTTGAAGTTGCGCCTGCGAGACGGACGATGGCAGTCGCTTGCACCGGTGCAGCAACGCATTCTGCAAATTGAACCACTGGGCAATGGCTCCGGAGTTGCACTGGTCAGCGACGACAGTGAGGCTCGGCAGCGGGTGCTGCTGCGTCAACTGGATCAACAGGCTCTCAGCATCCGTGAGCAAGGTCTTGGGGATCCAGTGCTGGGCAGTCTTGAGGAGCTGGAGTCCGGAGACTCGGGATCGCTGCTGTTTGCTCATCTGAGTAGCAATCAACTGGGTGAATTGCTGGTTCAGCTCGGGGGGTTTGAGCCAGACAGTGATCGCGTCTGGATTCAGTCTCGAGGCAACGCACGACGGTTTCTGGATTTGAAGGCCAGCGGTCCTCTGCGTCTGCTTCCGGATGGCAACGGACTGGTATTGCCGTCCTACGACGGTTTGGAGTTGCTGCCCCTCAATCCTTCCCTGGAAGTAGGATCAAGGCAGTCACTGCCTGGAAGTCGGGAGGTGAAGGCCTTCTGCTCCGGATCCGGGCGCGCTCTGTTGGTGCGTCACTGGCCTGACTACCGCCGTTCCCTCGAGCTGGTGATTCCAGCCCGGCCTCCACAGCAGGTTTGGCTGGGTGAAGCCGGGGTGATGGCGGCGGCTTGCGATAACGGTGGCGAGCGCCTCTGGCTGGTGTTGCGGGAGGCCGGCCTGCGCACCGAGGACGTGCTCCTGCAGCTCGACAGCGAAGGGCAAGAGATCCGTCGACGCTCCCTGGGGCCATGGCGATTGAGCTCGGGGTCGGAACTCGACTACGACCCCGTGAGTGATCAACTGCTCACGGTGGTTCAGAAGCCTGCCGCCGACCACGGACGGATCGCTCTGATTTCCGGCATTACCCTCGGCATCGAGGTGCTCGAGCAACCGGCGGTGCTGGCGCGTTGGCTGCCTGCAGGAGGAGCATTGACTGACTTTTCAATGCCATCTCGATAAGTTGGCTGAGAATCGTTCTCACTGCTCATGAGGGTGGCTCCCCTCGACGCGCAAGGTCTGTCTGTCGCCTATGGCGATCGTGTCGTTGTTGATGATGTGTCGTTGACGCTGGAAGCCGGAACGCTGACGGCGCTGGTCGGTGCCAACGGTGCCGGCAAATCCACCTTGCTGCACTTGTTGCAAGGCCGATTGACGCCTTCAGCCGGCAAGGTCGCTTGCGACGGGATGCCGATTCAGAGCTGCCGTGATCGGGTGGTGCTGATGCCGCAGCGGGGCAGGATCGACTGGTCTTTCCCCATCACCGTGCGTGAGTTTGTGGCACTCGGGGAGATCGGTCACCGTTCCTTTGGTTGTTGCGACCGGGAAGCGGCATTGCAGCGTGTCGGTCTGGAAACACTGGCGACTCGTCGTTTGGATGCATTGTCGGGAGGTCAGCAGCAACGGGCCTTGCTGGCCAGAACGCTGGTGCAGCCGTCTCGGGTGCTGTTGCTGGATGAACCCTGTGCCGCGATTGATCCGCCGTCGCGGGAGCAGCTGCTTGCGCTCATGCGTCAACTCGCTGATTCAGGTCACACCCTGTTGGTGAGCAACCACGACTGGGGGACCTCCCTCGATCTGTTTGATCGCGTGATTGTCCTCGATGTCAGCGTCGTGGCGGATGGTCGCCCCGAGCAGGTGCGTCGCAAGCTCAGCAGCCAGCCTGAGCGTCGGGAGTCCAGACATGAGTGAGCTCGATCTCTGGTTGGTGCCGCTGCTGATGTCGTTGCTCGTTGGGGTGCTTTGTCCGGTCACCGGCACGTTGCTGGTGACACAACGACGCGTGTTGCAGGCGAATCTGATTTCCCATGCTGTTCTGCCGGGCGTCGCCATCGCGGTGGCATTCGGAGTGGACCCTGCCATCGGGGGTGTGATCAGCGGGTTGCTGGGTTCACTGGCGGCTGAGCGCATGCAGCGGGGGCAACCCGCGGGCCAGGAAGCTGTGATCAACACGGTGCTTGCTGGTTTTCTCGGCCTCGGCGTGCTCTTGATTCCTGTGCTCAACATTCGCCTTGATCTGGAGGCTCTCTTGTTCGGCGATTTGTTGATCGTCGACTGGTCAGACCTTTACCGGGTTCTTGTGGCTGCTGCCGCGATGCTGCTGTTGCTTCTGACCCGCTACCGACAGCTTGTTTTTTTGGGTGTTGATCCCGAGGGTGCCCAGGCTTCTGGCATGTCGGTGCGGAGCCTGCAGCTGGTTCAGGCGTTGGTCACCTCCATGGTGATCGTCAGTGCCATGGCTGCTGTGGGGGTGATTCTGGTGATTGGCCTGTTGTGCGCACCGGTGCTCCCAGGGCTCTGGCGAGTGAAAAGTCTGCGTGCGGCAATGCTTCAGTCGGCGCTCGTGGGGCTGTCTCTCAGTGCCGTGGGCTTCCTGTTGGCTGTTCCGCTCAATCTTCCTCCGGGTCCCCTGATCGGCGTTGTCTGCATGGTTTTGCTCTGCCTGCCCAACCTCCGACCTGCCAACTCAGCCTGACTTGCACAGTCGATGAGAATGATTATCATTTCCGGAGATATTTTGTCGCATTTTGCCTTTCCCTCTCGTCACCGCAGCAGCAGGAACCCTGCTAGCCGCTGCCTCTTCAGCCCCAACGGTTGTTGCAGTTGACGGCGTTCTTTGCGACATCACCAAGAAGTTGGTGGCTGATCAGGGTCGAGTGATCTGCCTGATCCCGCCGGGTGCAGACCCGCACACCATGGCCCTCAGACCTGCTGATCGCAGCAATCTCAGCAAAGCCAAGCTTGTTGTGCTGAACGGCTACAACCTCACGCCTGCCCTCAAGGGCGTCAAAGCGGGTGGTCCGGTTGTGTCCGTGGGTGAAATTGCTGTTCCCAGCAATCCAATGAATGACCCGCATCTCTGGCATGACCCCGCGATCGCGGCGTCCATGACCAATGCGGTTGCGGTCAAGCTCAAGCCTTTGTTCAACGGAACTCAGGACGCAGCGATCGATCAACGCAGGGCTGCCATGGATTCAGTGCTCACCTCACTTGGAACCTGGACCGGGCAGCAGATTCAGACCGTTCCTGCTGAACAGCGCGTTCTGATTACAGGGCACCGCGCCTATTCCTTCCTGGCGCGTCGGTTCGGCATTCGCGAACTCCCTGTTGTCGATGAATACGCCACCGGCGGCCGCATGCGCCCCTCCAGCCTGAGTGCCATCAGCAAGGCGATCAAGAAGTCAGGAACCAAGGTGATCTTCCCCGAGGCACTGCCCCCGTCCAAGACAATGCGCCGGATCAGCAAGGCCAGTGGCGTTCCCCTCGCCAGCAAGCCATTGTTTGCAGATGGCCAGGCTCCAGGGAAGAGTCTTGTGCAAACAGCCACAGGCAATATCTGCACGTTCGTTGTTGCCCAGGGCGGACGTTGTGATGAAAACGGTGCAGCTCAGCTTCAGGAGCGTTGGGCCTCAATTCGCTGATTGATTTGCACTCTTTTCTGAATTTTTGGATTTCTGAATTTTTGATCTGATGATCTTTTCTCGTCTTTCGTTTTTGAATGCCGCCTCGGCCCTTGCCTTGTTGCTGGCCGGCGATGCTGCAATCCGTGGGGTCCATGCCCATGGCGGACATGGTGGTGGTGAACAAGTGCCGGCAGGTGAATTCCGTGTCACTCCAGTGATCACCATTGAGGGTCATGGAGGCATGGAAACCAACCTCGATGGCAAGCCTGAGCACTATGCGATTGATGGCCAGTTTGGCTATGTCTTCGAATGGGGACTGCCCAACAACGGTGTGTTTGCCATTGAAGGATCCCTTGGACCTTCTGTTGTTTATGGAGAGGCTGAACACTTCTACGGAGTGGTTCACGCCCACGGTTCCGATGATCACGACGATCACGACGATCACGACGATCACGACGATCACGACGATCACGATGATCACGATGACCACGACGATCATGGCCACGACGATCATGATGACCACGATGATCATGATGACCACGATGATCATGATGACCACGACGATCATGGCCACGATGACCATGACGACCACGATGATCACGACGACCATGATGATCATGGCCACGATGATCATGGCCACGATGATCATGGGCATGCGCATGGATCAGGCGCACCGTTCAAGCGCACCGATATCAGGGGCTATTTAGCAGCCCGTTATCAACCCAATGAAAAGTTGGCTTTCCAGATCGCCTGGATGCCTTACTACGTCACTGGTGAGGGTGAGGAATTCGGGGAAGGCCTGAAGAACGAAGTGGGCGTCAACGTCACTTACGCATTTGGTGATGGCGATGTGAATTTCGCTCTGGGTGATGGTCTCGAAGATGTGATTGATGGCGTGTTTATTTCCGTTGAAAACAGAACGGGTTGGGAATCCGACAGCACCTACATCGGTAATTACACCGATGTCTGGCCTGGTTTTGGTTTCAATGTTGACCTTCTGAACATCACGCTTTCGGGTGGTCCTCGTTTCTATGTGCCTGGTAGTTACTCAGGTCTTTCATCACGCACCGACTGGGGTGGTGAGCTTGAGCTTGAATACCCGATCACAGATACCATTGCGCTTTTCGCTCACTGGGAACCTGTGTACAGCTCCGAAGATTGGGGCTCTGAGGGTGGCAAGGGCTGGAACCACCACATCGGCACTGGTGTGACCTTCTCGTTCTGATCGATGGAAGGTTGTCGATCCATTCTGGTGTAGACAACCTTCTCCGGTTTGTGGCGCTGCATCAAAGCCCTGTTCAGATGCTGTCTGAACAGGGCTGATCACTGTCTGGGGCGAAATTCTGATTCACGGCTTGTCGAGTCATTGATCAAGATCAATCAAGCAGTCAAAGGGTTTGGACTTTTGTTTGATGTCTAACTTTTAGCCTGCAATTTCAGCTGACTTTCTTGATTTGCATCCACATGATTGTGCTGATATCGATCTTGATCAAGGTTTCAAGGTGTTCTTGCGTTAAAGCTCGGGCATCATTTTCTCGACCCTGGAGTGTGAGTTTGGAGAGTTGACCCATGCACCAGTTCTGTAATGCAGCTGCCTGTGCTCTGCGGCATCTGAGATGACAATGTTCAGGCAGATCCATTGAGCTGGATTCAGTCCGGGTTGTCTACTTGTGCGTATGAATATGTGTGGATTCAAGCTCAACATCCGCACGTAGCGAAATGAACAGCTGCACTGTTCCGGTATCAAATGTGTGAATTTGCTTTTGTTGATTGAGCGCTCTTTCGAGTTGATGTTGTGAGTCGTTGATCGTCATCCTGATGGCAGTTAGGCGGCTGCTGGACGGGCTGCGCGTGAAGGCTTCTTTGGCAGCTTCATTGCTGGCAAATGTTGGGCTCGATGCCTGCTCTGGAGAGCTCTCCAGGACGCTGCGCTCACGACTGTGAGCACGAGTGCGCTCACGTTGTCGCTGAGGGAGCTGCTGATGGTGATTTGCAGACAAGCGAAAGTCGTATGTAACGAGGTGCAACGGCTGATCGACGGCTTCTGGTTCGGATCTCATTCGCGTTGCTCATCGCCTTCCAGCGGTCGCTCTGATCTTGGTCTTTGCAGCTGTCCAGTGGGATCTGATCGGTTGTACTGGTGCCATCTGTACCTCGCATGCCACGTCTTGTTGGGCTCTCAGGTAGCAAATGGCTCAAAGGAACCCCCTACTGCTTCTGAGAATCGCTTGCATGAAGGCAAGTTTTGCTTCTAGAGTCGAGATCGATTCTCAATAGCAGGACGTTTTCCGTCCATGACTCTCTCGGCTTACCGGTTTCTCCCTGATGCTCCCGTGGCATTAATGACGATGCCTCGCCACCAGACCGTGTTGATCGACCCGGCTTCTGCTGGCCAAGGCAGCATTCTTGAGGTTCACGAAGGCTTCTGCCGTGTGTACTGCCCCTGTGAAGAAACAGAGGGCATGACTCTGGCTTTCCTTCAAGCAGGTGATCGCCTGAGGACTGATCGCCTCTGCAGCGAAGGCATCTGCGTCGAAGCTCTCACTGATCTTCGCCTCGCCCGCAGCGTTTCCTCCGACGATGAAGTCGGCATGGATGCAGTGAATGAGTGGACGTTGCAGCTTCTGCGCATCCGTCACCTCGGACAGGCTGAGCAGAGGCTTCATGCTCTCTTCGCTCTGTTGGTCAATCGTCTTGGCAAGCGCTGCAGTGATTGCTTCCAGTTACCTTTCCGTTTGACTCATGACCGTCTCGGTGAGCTGATTGGAGCCACGCGGGTTACCACGACCCGTCAGGTCTCCAAGTGGAGAAATGTGGATCAGATGAACTGTTCAGGTGGTGAATTCACCATGAACTTCTCGATCGACATGATCAGCACTGCACCTCTGACCCATCTCTGAATGGCTGTGATTCACCGCCAGGGCAGCAATCTCATGGCAGCTCTCTGTCGTGAAGCGGAACGCTGTTCAAGGAGGAGTCTCCAGATCAATCAACAGTGCGATTTCTGCCTGAATCGAACATTGCTCAAGCGATTGCGCTCTGAGCAATGTTCGATTGCAGCACGACTCGAGCTTCTTCAAAAGCTGATTGCAGGGATGGATCGCGAGTCTGTCGTAGATCCGATGGCATTGGATTTCGCCAGTGAAGTCGCCCGGCGGGCGCTCCTGAAAATTCGCTCCTTAGCGAACTGACTTCTGAAGCTGGGCAGGTTGCGCGACACCTTCTCTCAGTTCGTTGTCGATGATCAGCAAGGCTGCCGCTTGACCGTCAGCAAACTTGGTCCGACCAAGCAGATGAGCGGCTTCATGTTCAGCTTTGATCTGTCCCTCCACCATCGGTTCAAGGAACACACTGGTGCGTGTGTCTCCAACACGTTCTGCTGCCATCAGCAATTGCTGGAGAGACGTCGTCACGTCCCGTTCCGTCAGGAATGCAGTGCTCATCAAGTCGAGCACTGACTCCCAGGATTGATCCGGAGCTTCGAGGGCATGCAGTTCGGGCGTCTGTGCCCTGGCAATCAGGTAGTCAGCAACCTTGGCTGCGTGCTCCTGTTCTGCTTTTGCCTCGTCGTTGAAGTGTTTGGAGAAACCGCGTAGTTCCCGTTCTCCCATCCAAATGGCAGCGCCAAAATAGATCGCATGGGCCTGGCGCTCCATATTGAAGTGAGCCTGAAGACCCTCCAGCAACGCTGGATCCATCGGTTCCGCCATGGCCCGACCAGAAGGGCCAACCGGGAGTTGAACGCGCTTGGAGGGGTCTGAAAGCATCACCATGAGTCACCTATGTATCAAATGTACATGGGTTGTCGAGTCTTTCGATTGCTGTTGACGTCGTGAATGATCAGCGCTGTATAATGAGATGCATTCTCAGCAGCTTGGATCGTGCCGGTTCATCAGCCTCAGAAAAAGAAAGGTTGCAAGAAATCCAAGTGCTCGAAGTGGAAGGGCGGTCAGTGCAAGTGCGGGCGAGGTTGAGCGAAGAGCTCGTCCTGTTTGGCTTGTAGTTGAACCGGATTGAGTCGCATTGTTTTCGTCACCGCATCCACGTCGATCAGGTTCTGGCGTTGCATCCAGCCAAGGTGTCTGCTGATCGTTGGTCTGGTGCTGCTGATGATTTCCCCGATGCGTCGGTGGGATAGTCCCGAAATCAGGGTCTGTTCACAATTGGCATCTTGATGGCCTTTTGATTTGGCAAGCAGTAAGAACAGTTTGATCAATCGTTCAAGGCTGTCTGCGGGCTGCTTGATTTCGTAGAGGTCGAGAATCCAGTTTTCCAGAAAATCGTTGGTACTAACTTGTTGATCTTTTGGGTTGAATTCAACTTTGGATGCTTCAAGAGCTTCAATCATCAGCCTTCGATGGTTATTCCAAGAAATTGAGCTGCCGGTGCCAGCATAAATTAAGGCTAGTGTAGATTCCGTTGCATTGTTTCCAATGTCGTTGATGCAGTAAAGGCGAATAAAGCCATCGATTATCTTTAGCTGAAAGCTTTTATTTTCACTGTCATTTGTGATAATCCTGTGTTGACTTGATTTCTTCAGTGTGATGACTGATGTGACCAGTGTTGTCAAATTTTTTTCAGCCTGCGTCATGTCAGCTGCTGGTGCACGATTACAGAAATGCACCTTCAATTGCTGTCGTTATAACAGTGAAAGCGTGGCTGCGATGCGTGTTGTTTGATACGCCCTTTTGGGGATTTCGGTGCAGCTCCAGCTGGGCTGTGACCCATGCGAATCCACTGAATCAAATCCTGACCTTGCCCACTTCTGCGCGTATCGGTGCATGTCCTGTGCCGATCAGAATCGGCTGACGGGTGAAGATCTCGACGCGGATCCCGCTCCGTGCCACAACAATCAAGGTCCGGCTGATGGCCAGTACTGAGATGACAAGGGCGGCTGGCCAGGTCAAGGCCATGAACAGCGTGGTCAGATCAGCCATTGTTGTGCGGTTGCATCCTGCCCTTGAGATAGCAATGGTCGTCTTGATCAATGCTTGGTTGGATGGCTCCACCGCCTCGTTCTGCCGTGCAGAGGGATTGGGGGGTGACGGATTGAGTCAAGCCAGGCAGCATGGTCAACCATGTTGAATCCCATGCGTCGCATCGCCTGGCTCCTCGGGGGCGCTCTTCTTCTTGCCCCTCCCGTGTCAGGGGCCGGTTTGATGGAACTGCTCGACAGCATGAAGCCTGCTCGACCTGAGCGGTCAAGGCTGCAGCTTCCGCCGCTTCCGTTGACGCCTGGTCGCGGCAAGAACTGGGTCGGTGACCGCATGCCCAAGCAGGGAACCTCAATTCTGGTTCTGGCAGGTCATGCTGATTCCCAGCGGATGTACGGCTCTGGAACGCCAGGCTGGGCAGTTGGTGTTGCCGGAGCCGCTCCGATGCAATCGGGAATGACGGACGAGCTCTACTGGAACCTGCGCACCGCCAGGGCAGTGGTGGCCGAGGGCAAAAAGCAGGGTCTGAACATCAGCTTCTATGACCCTGGTGTGCGCACCATCCGCAATGTGCAGGATCCCCGCACCAACTGGTCCGTGGGGCAACAGCATGCTTCGGAGGGGGGATACGTGGTGGAAATCCATTACGACGCTTACTCGCCCCATGGGATCGGTGCAGGAATCATCCCAGCTGTCGCCTTTGGTTTTTCCGTGATGGATGAAGCCCTGGCGAAAGAATTCGGGGCTTATCCCTATGACTACCGGGGCATGTTGGGAGCACCCCGCAGGGGGGTGTCGATGTTGGAAATTGGCATGCTTGAGGGCGCTCTGGAGCGGGGACTTCGCGACCCACGACAACGCAAGCAAACCTTGGACAGGATTGCTAAACGCGTTGTTTTCGCACTGCGTGAGGGATTGGAACAAGGAACCTCCCTGAGGGCGATCTGTCGTCCCACGACAGGAATCGCGGCGTATTGCCGTTAGCGCTCAGAGAGTGGTGTTCAAGTAGTCCTCAAGCCGATCCCTTGGAATGCGCTGATCGGAGACGGCGTTTCCTACTGGCAGAAAGATGGGCATGGTGAGTTGTCCATCGATCACCAGGGGAATCAGCGGCTGGCGATCTACCCGCATCTCGGCGCCGATTTTCTGAACACAGAGCAGTTCAAGAACCCCGTCGTCGTGCTCGCGTTGGTAGAGACGTGCGTTCTCAATCGTGGCCAGGTTGCAGGGAGCAAAGCCATGGTTGGCGACAACATCACTCAGCCTCAAGCTTCAGAGCCCCCTTCTCTTGAGGCCACGAGCAGACCCATGCTCTGTCGGATGCGAGGCGAGATGGACCGAATGGATTGTTCGAGTGCGAGTGCCTGATGCCATTCACCGGCGGCCTGAGCCGCGTCCTGCTGATCCCAGAGGAGAAGGCGTTCACTGAGCAGTTGCAGCAGTGACTGAGAGTCGTTGATCGTGTTGGTTCGGTTGTTGTTTTGCGTATTTTGCATATTGATACTGTCTACGATTGAAACCAGAACATCAACTCAGCGAGGGGGGTGATTGCCGTGCTGAGATGTTCGGTTCACCGCTTTGATGGTTTGGCCTAAACCTGCAGCACTGCATGCAATTCATGACCAGGCATGCGAATGTCAAAGTCGTTCAGCATCGATCAGCAGCATGAATCTGATCCTGCTTTATGCCGACGACGTCTGGTCTGGATCCAGCTGTTTTTTGGCGAATGGTCGCCGCACCCAACATATCCGTACGGTTCTGCAAGCGGTGGTCGGCGACACGCTTCGGGTTGGGTTGTATGGCGGTGCTCAGGGGAGTGCTCGTGTTGATGTCATTGATGACGCGGGTGTGACGTTGTCTGCGCAGTTGACGCAATCACCGCCGCCAAGGCATCGCTTCGACATCGTTCTGTCACTTCCTCGTCCAAAAATGTTGCGGCGGATTTTGCGTACCGTCGCGGAATTTGGTGTTTCAAACCTCCATCTGATCAACAGTGCCAGGGTCGACAAGAGTTACTGGCAGTCACCTCTGCTGTCGCAGGTCAAGCTCAATGAAGCGTTGATTGCAGGGATGGAACGCGCACAGGACACGATCGCTCCAGTGGTGCACTGTCATCAACGCTTCCGTCCTTTTGTTGAGGACCAGCTACTTCAGCTTTGCAACGGTCGGCCTTGCTGGATCACCGACAAGGGAGCTGCGACTGCCCTTTCGCAGGCACCTGCAAGACCTGCGTTGGTGATGATTGGTCCAGAGGGAGGTTTTGTGCCTTTCGAGATCGAGCTTGCAACGTCGGTCGTGGCAGAGCGGGTCCATCTCGGTGAACGCACTCTCAGCGTTGACACGGCCCTGCCGGCGGTCTTGGCCCAGGGTCTGGCGCTCTAATTAACTCCAGATCAGCTCCAGCTGAATCGATGGATCAAGGCTGCGTTTCACAGGACATTGCTCGGCCACGCGTTGCAGCAGTGCGCGCTGTTCGTTGCTGAGCTGTTGGGGCAGTTTCAGATGCACTCTCAGCTTCTCCACCTTGCGGGGACCTGATTGGGTCATCAGTTTGTCCACTTCGGCAGTGCTCCCTTCAAACGACCAGTTCCTGCTCTTGGCGGTGATTCCCATGATGGTGAGCATGCAGGTTGCGACGGATGTGGCCAGAAGGTCGGTGGGAGAGAACTCTTCGCCTTTGCCGGCGTTGTCGATCGGAGCATCGGTGATCAACACGGCACCAGAGCCATGGTGTGTGGCTTCACAGCGCAGTTCACCGCTATAACGACAGGAAACAGTGGGCATGACGTCCCTTCAAATGGTTTATTCAATTTGACAGCACAATCCGTGACTGGTCGATTCTTTGTGGTGTGCTCATGATGAGTTCATGTTTTGTCGCTTGTGGAACTGTTGTTGTTTTAAATCCCGTGTCAGTGATTCATCTATGGATGATCAATGTCTCCTGATGCATTTATAAATGCGATGAATATTTTTTTGAACTGATCTGAAGACTTGAGGATCGAATTGGGATTGTTTAGTGCTTATCGTCAAAGTGTTAATGGCATTTTATTGGTGTTGGAGCTAGGGTTCAGAATTTTCTTCCTACGATTGGGTGCCACGAGCCTTTAGTTCCCAATGATGCTTGGCCAGTGTTCTTGTTGTGGCTAGTTTTTAAGAGTCAATACTCTCTGGTTTAACGGGAAGCTGATATGGCTACTGGAGTCACGAGTCAGGGACATCAGCAGCGTTTGCTGGTGATGCCTGATGATGGTGAACAAGCAGTTCTGGATCTGCTTGCATCAGCGAAAAAAAGCCTGCGCATTAAGCAATTCAAGCTACAGGCCCCTGCTGTGATCAAGTCCATACAGGACGCCCATGAGCGTGGGGTGAAAGTGCAGATCATGTTGAACCCTCATACATCAGGTGGTGTTCGATGGAACGATGAGGCCTTTGAAGCCTTTGAGAAATCAGGTTTGGATGTGCGCTGGACGAGTGAATCCTTTCCCGTAACGCATGAAAAATCAATTGTTGTCGACGATGAATTTGCATTAGTTGCCACATTCAATCTTGCTGAAAAATATTTTACTCTGACCCGAGATCATGGGCTTGTGACTTATAACCAGCATGCAGTCAAGCAGGTCATTGCCGGCTTTGATGCTGACTGGAATAACCTTGAATTCAAGCCTGATCTCACGGTCGGACTTGTCTGGAGCAACCTTCATAGTCGCGGTCAGATCGCGAAATTGATTGACTCATCGACTACGCATTTATGGATTCAGCATCCCAAATTTGTTGACGCTGTTATCCTCGATCGGATTGTTGAAGCCTGTGTCAGAGGTGTCAAGGTTCACCTGTTGTGTGGTGGCAAGCACGGAATTTCAGATTGGGATATCTACGACACATTCGGGAATTTACGAGTGATGTCGCGTTTTGGGGTGAAAATTCGCCGGCAGAAGCATCTAAAGCTGCACACCAAGATGATCATTGTTGATAAGCAATCGGCGGTGATTGGTTCCATGAATATTGATCGCAGTGCCTTTGATATTCGTCGAGAGCTTGGAATGGAAACGGATGCGCCAGAGGTGATTGCGCGCTGTTGTCAAATCTTTGAGTCGGATTGGCATGAAGCTAAGGATTATTTAGCACCTGATCCTCTCGATCCCTCCTTGCATGATCACGGAGAGTTGTCGCCGGATCCGAACTTTATTCATGAGTGATCAAACCGGCTCCGAGTTGCAGCCCAGTCAAGCTGTAAACCCAGGTCTTCATGAACTTTTTGTTTGCATGGTTCATGTTGCATTCTCTTCTTTTGGAGGAGGAATGTCTGTTTGGAGTCATCGACTAGTTGTTGAACGACGTCATTGGATGACTTCAGAATCCTTCATTGCTGGATTAACAGTTGCACGTCTATTTCCTGGTCCGAATCAAGTTAATATGTCGGTTTACATTGGATCTGTTTTTCAAGGTCTGTTGGGCTCTTTGTCATCAATGGCGGGAATCCTCCTGCTTCCATTTACATTATTGATGGCCTTGGGCGTCCTTTATTTTAATTTTAGTGATATAGCAGAGGTGAATCGTCTGCTTGCAGGCATGGCGTCTGCGGCTGCAGGTATGGCATTGTCAATGGGCGTCAAGATTTTTGGTGTCTATAAATCAGACTATTTGGCAATTGCGATCGCTGTCGTTGTTTTTGTTTCTCTTCAGTTTTTAAATTTTAATTTGATTCCTGTCGTCTTGTTTGCTGGCCCATTCTCAATGCTTTTATATTGGCCTCGAGGAAAAGTATGATGACTGCTTTTGAAACTTGGTGTCAGGTCGTTATTACTTTTTTGAAGCTCTCCTTGTTTTCAATTGGTAGCGGCAACACTTTGCTCCAGGCATATCATCAGGATGCTGTCGATCGATTTGGATGGTTGACGACTCGTCAGTTTTCTGATCTTTATGGTCTGGCAGAAGCATGTCCCGGGCCAAGTTCGATGCTTGTCGGATTACTTGGCTTGGGTGCTGGCTGGAAGCATGGACCTTTTTGGGCAATTTTGACCGGATTCTCTGCCGAATTTGCAATCTTGCTTCCATCTACAATTGTGATGTTGATAGCTACTTTTTACTGGAATAAATTAAGAGATTCTCCCTGGAGGGTTGCTTTTGAACGGGGTTTTGGTCCTGTGACTTTGGGGATTCTTTGCTCTGTGAGTGTCACTGTTCTTAAAACAGCCAATCATAGTTTTGTTGCTTACTGCCTTTCTTTAATGGTTTGTGTTCTTGTGCTTAGAACTAAAATTTCACCACTCGTTTTTATTGGGGTCTGTGGTCTTGCTGGTGTGCTTGGGTTCGTGCGTTGAGCTGCAGAAATGGATCGATTCGTTCAACGGTCTGAATCAAGGATTTCTGCTGCTGGGCTCAGTATCGGCTCTTCTCCGGCTGATTCTTGCCTCATCTGATGGCTATAACCCTGTTGCACTTCATTGTTAAGGCCTGTCCTTCGTGGACAATGACGACATGACAGACAACAGCGAACTTGCCGGATTGCAGGCTCTCGTCGCCGACGTTGGCGGCGGCAATGTGATTGATGCCGAACTGCTTGAAGGATGCACGGTTCAGGGGCATGAGCTCGATGAGATGGATGAGGATCAGGCTGCTCGTGTGGCGGCTCACTGTTTCTCCGTTCTTTTTGATCACAAGGTTGAGCGGCTGGAGGGCACGGCTGCGGATGCTGCTACAGGGGTCTGGCGTGGCAAGGTTGATGGCTTTGCTTTCACGATCAGCCGTGAAGATCTCGGCGACCTGGTGCTTGATTTCAGCGTTCCTGATTGATGACCGTTGATGAGCTGCGTCAGGACCTGTCCCAACGGATCGGTCGACCGGTCGAAACGCTGCTGACGCGGGATGGCGACGCAGTCATCGAGCTATCCGATCTCTATCAACCTTCTCCTGCTGGTTTTGGAGGGCGGTTGCGTCTTCGTGATGGAACGGCGATGACCTGGGAGCTGTGGCTGGAGGACGGTGACAGCTGGAACTTTCACGCGGCGCCGCTGAGGGAGTGATGACGAGCTGGTGATCGACGCCTGAGCCTTGTTTCGGCCAAGCTGCTGGCCGAGAATGAGAACCATTCTTAGGCTTGAGGTCGGCCAGTCTCTTTTGTTCTGTAGAGATGTCGGATCAAGTTCTCAAGCTGGTGATGGTTGCCGTCGTGGTGATCATCTCCTTCGCCACTGGTCGCCCGGCTCTGATGGCAATGCGTTCAGATCGAGCATTGCCTGCGCTCGGCTTTGGCGAAGCTTTTGCTGC
The DNA here is from genome assembly GCA_003211275.1 of Synechococcus sp. AG-673-A03. Lineage (GTDB taxonomy): Bacteria > Cyanobacteriota > Cyanobacteriia > PCC-6307 > Cyanobiaceae > Synechococcus_C. The sequence continues at coordinate 15,545 of QCTE01000017.1, forward strand.
TGGCATTTTTTGGGTGCCGGCTTGATTCACATGCTTGGTGATTCACAGTCGGCTTTTGACACGGCACACGTCGACTATCCGTTCGCCATGGTGATCTGTGGATCGGTGATGCTTCTGCTTTTGTGGATTGAGCATCTGGCAAATCGTGGGATGGAGGCTCCATCCGGCAACAGCAAGCTTTTGCCGCTCACGGCTGTTGCGATGTTGTCGATTCACTCCCTGCTGATGGGTGCAGCCTTTGGGGTGTCGTCTTCCGTGGCGTTGACGGTGGTGATCTTCATTGCCGTACTGGCTCATAAAGGCTCTGCCAGTTTTGCGCTTGGCCTGGAGCTTGGTCGTTCAGAGTTTTCGAAGCGTTCCGCCTGGCGACTGTTCCAAGTGTTCGTTGTGATGTTTCCTCTGGGTGTGCTTGTTGGCCAGGCCTTGAGCACGGCGTCGGATGCCCATCCTTTGGTTGAGGCATCGATCAGTGCAGCCGCAGCAGGAACGTTTCTGTTTTTCGGCACTTTGCATGGACTCGCCTCTACGCCGATGATCAATCGCTGCTGCAATCAGCGTGAATTCGTCGCCGCAGTTGGCGGCTTTGCTGTGATGGCTGTTGTGGCGATCTGGACTTGATCGTCGCCATTCACGGCTCTCTGATGGAACTGGGAATGGCAGTTCGCACCAATAGAATGGATCTTTGTTGCGCTCATTGTTGAGTATTGTGTTTTAGTCGCTAGGTTTTGATGAGATTTGTTGTGAGAGTTTTTGTTTGCTGAATTTATTGTTCGGGGCTTGTCCATTTCCCGCATATTGGCAGCTTGATTGCTCAGCTAAAGGTGGGTGAAAGTCCTGTTCAGAGTCGCGACTTGCCATTCAAGGAGCCTGTTGACGCTGCCGAACTGAAACTCGGTCTTCACCCCGTTGAGGCTGAAGAGGTTCAAAATGTTGAGATTACAAAGTCTCTACCGGATGCTGTTGAAGCAACGTCATCCTTGGCGTCAGAAGATCATGGGGATGAACTTTCGGTGTCTCACCTCCTCCAACAACTATCGCTTGGAATGGATTCGCTGAAACAATTGAATCTTGAGGGCTTTAAGCAGATTTACCCGGTCTTTCTGATTGTCTTCGGCTCTGTGATTCTCGGCTTGTTGTTGTCGTTTATCAGCACGTTTTTGAGTTCAATGAATCATCTGCCGGTTGTCGGTAGCTTGTTCCAAGGCGTGGCCGAGCTGATTGGCCTGGTTGCTGTCGTGCGATTGATTACATCGAATTTGTTGCTGCAGCATGGACGAGCAGAAGTGTTCGCGCGAATCGCCGCATTAAAAAAGGATCTGCTGGGAGGGCAGGAATGAATGGATTGTTCAGCTTGCCCAACCTGACCCGTCCTATTCCTCGATCACAAATCCAAAACTTTCAAAAATCTCGTTGTTGGCATGGATGATCTTTCGGGCGCCTTCTTGCTGCTTGACAGCGAATCCAGTTTGAGCAAGACGCCTCATCAGAGCTGCTGTGTCTTCGAATCGTTCAGCCATATCTTCAAGAGTTCCGCAATCTGCGGAGAGGGTGGATTCATTCCAGGTGAAGGAGGCCATGGCGATTTCGGAAGAGGGTGAACCAGTGCTGCGTCAGTGCAGATTTGACATGACCTTAAAGCTTTTGTCTGAGCAGTGCTGATGGCAAGGGTCTGTTGGGCCCTGCCACTGGTTCAGTTGGCGCTGACGCCCTGCGCCAGTTCTTGGCCGAATTCCTCATGCAGCCCCAGGCGTCCATCGATTTCAGAGACACGATCGGCCTTGTCTGCCAGCGTCAACATCTCCTGTTTCGATCGAGGTGGTGCTTCGTTGGCTAGCACCACATGCAGAGAGCAGTGCAAGTTCTGAATCTGTGCCAGCCACCAGCGGGAGTCGGAGGCCGCATCCAACCCCCCGCTGACAAACGCCACGCTCGCAAAACGAGCTCCCGGCTGCCGACTGATCTGTTGCTGCTCACGCAGGCGTTGAGGAGTCAAAAGGTTGCGATTGACCCAGACATGGCGACGCAGCATCAGTTTCAGGATCGGTCGACTGGTGTTGAGTCGATAGAGAAGCGGTCCGATCAGTGGCAGTTCCACCAGCCGTCTGACCCAGTTGAAGCTCTGCCCTGCTCGTCCGGTCATGGTTGGAAGCGGACCTCGGAAGGTGGGTGCAACCACCACGATCTGTGCCCATTGCCGAGAGCATTGCTCGGCGAGGCCGAGAGCGATCGGAGCACTGTGGCCCGCCGCCACAACATTGATCTTGTTCAGACCAGCACGTTGAAGGTGTTGAAGAATGCCGTTTAAAGCCTCACTCAGAGCATTGGCGTTGTATGCCATTGCTGGACGTTCACTATCTCCAAATCCCGGCCAATCGAAGCTCACCAGCTGACAGCATTCATCCATGGCATCAGCAAAGTCATGCCACTCGCCTCGGCTCGACACGGTGCTCAAGGCTGGTAGCAGCAGCCAGAGGTCGCCATTCTCTGGACCGCGACGTTCCAGCGTGACGCGAACGTCGCGGCCATTCAGGTTGACGTGGAGATTTTCGGGTACACCACCGATCCGGGAATAAAGGTTCATGGTGACGTCGAGTCTGTGGACTCAGTGCATGGTTCCAGCTTCGCTCTGAAGCAGTGATCTCCCAATGGATGTTGCAAAGATTTGCCGTGCCCCACTTCATCAGCAGTGCTGGGCTGAAAGGCCACCCGCAATGGGCGTGTGGCCTAATCAGTGGCTGGATTCGTGGCCCTATGGAGCCCAACCTCAGGGTTGAAAGGCTCTTCGTTCGAGGTCACAGTCTCCGTTAGGCGACAGACCCTGGCGGCGCATGGCCTGAACTTCAGCTCTTGCGGCTCGCAGATCAGCGCGGAAGACCGGATCGTTCTGCAATTGAGCCACAGTGCCTGAGGCGATGATCTGGCTGGCATGTACATCACTCAGCCAGTGCACATTGCAGATGTAGCGGCTCTTTCCGTACTCAATTCCTCTGGCCAGGATTGCATCGCGACGTTCCGGTGCGAGCTCACTGAGAACCAGTGCCCATGCCCATCCGGCAGCGGTGTGGCCGGATGGGTAGGAGCCATCGCCTCTCAACAGGGTTTCCTCGTCGGGCGTGCAGATTGGCTTGCCGTTGACCATGAAGGGTCTGGGGCGTTGATAGTTGTTTTTGGCCTTGTAGGTCGCCAGACCGGCGTCAGTCAGCGTGCGTTGCAGCAGGGTGTAAAGCCTTGGTGTTCCTTGCTTGCTGATCGGCACGCCAAGAGTGCAGGAGTAGATCGCTGCGGCCTCAGGGAAATGCAGATTGGCATCAATCGCTGCCACCTCCCAGCGTGGTCCTCCCTGCAGAGGGAAGGTCGATTCGGCATTGGCCACATCAAGGTCGTAGGCCATGGACCCCTTCATTGGATGCGCTGGCAGAAGCTTCAGCGAATCGGGCACGGCATCGGGCGCCAGATAGCCCTCGAGCAGCCCATGCTTGATGGTCTTGAGATTCGTCGGTGATCCAACATCAGGTTCGCAATAAGTCGGTGTCTGCGCTCCTGCTGGCAGGCCTGCAACGCTGATGCCCGCAATCAACCCGATCGCAGCGCAGCTGTAAGCGAATCGACTCATCGTTGGTTGTTGTTCGTTCGTTCACGGCTTAGCAACTCGGGAGATTCAGTCCCAACAGTCATGGCGTCAGATTTGCACTCCATGGATCAGCTGGTTCGCAATGGCTCTTCAGCTTCGGGGCTTCATCAGCAGTGTGAGTCCTGATGCTGTGATCACAACGGTGAGCACTCCCAGCAGCGCTGGATAGAACGACTGCAGGTTCAGCCAGCCGAATCTGCCGGTGTGAATCTTCAGTAACCAGAATGCATCAATTCCTTGCTCCAGCAGAACGCTGTAGAGCGATCCGCTGATTGCGGTGAGCAGGAGTGGTACCGCTGCAATGGGAACAAGCCAGCGGTGAACACGTCGTGCCTGATGCTGTGAATGGAGGCCGCGCTTCATTGCTGACGCAGTTGTTGATGCAATTCACGCTCATCTGCGCAGGGCATCCAGCGACCGTTGTTTTCATGAACAGCCTTGCAGCCAATCTGTTCAGCGCGTCGACGTGCTTCGGCTTCTGTTGCGTAGAGGCCTTTGCTGTGGGCCAGTGCAGGGTCAGGCATCACCAGGCCAGACATCACAACAGCAGAGATCCAGGCAACGGTTGTGCATGCAATCGCCAAGGCAGAAAAAACCATGATTCAGATGCAGGTTCAGAACCTCTCGCAGTGTGCAATCAGCTTGAGCTGCATCAAGTTTGCCTGCGCTGAGTGTGCGCTGGTTGTTGCTGAAGCCGCTTTGAGCTCTTTTGTTGCAGCTGAGTGGTGTCACAACTGTGGCCACTGATAACCATTCTCATCACAATGGATGCAACGACAGATTGTGCATGCGCCCTCTCGCCTTCACGTGTATCGCCGCCATGGCCGGTATCGGTGGTTTCTATCAAGCTCCAGTGTTGGCTCATGCCGGTCATGGCGATGAGTTTGTCCAGACCGGTTCCGTGGGCCAGGTGAAGGCCAATCCCACCCGCGATCAGATGCTCGGGATCGTCTCTGAAAAGCCCAAAAAGGAGGCCAATGGTCAGTTGAGCGTGCCGAATGTTGCCATCGTCAAGGCCTACGGAGAGCCCTATGTCTTCGTCTTCAGCGGAACCACCTACGACCCTGTTGTCATCAAGCCGGGCTCTGTTTCTGTGAATCGCACGGTGGTTCTCGACGGTGTGACGGCAGACGAGCAGATTGTCGTCTCCGGTGCTTTGTCGATCTTCGCTGAATCGCAGAAGAACAAGCGCTGAATCTCGTCCTTCTCTCTTTGTCTTGCGGCGATTAACAGTTCAACGATGTTCAACAATCTGCTGAACGACATTCTGCGCTGGTCGATTGCCCGCAGATGGCTTGTGCTGATCAGCTCCGTGCTGATCAGCCTGCTCGGTGTGATCAACGTGCTGCAAATGCCGTTGGATGTGTTCCCGCCATTTGCCCCACCACAGGTTGAAATTCAGACCGTTGCGCCCGGTTTGGCTCCAGAGCAGGTTGAGCATCAGATCAGTGAGCCAATCGAGGCGGCTGTGAACGGCCTTGGAGGGGTGGATCTGGTTCGGTCCGCGTCCAAGCCTGGTCTGTCGATGGTGCAGGTGGTGTTTCGTGATTCGGCCCGCTTGGATCGTGCCCGGCTGGCCGTGTCGGAACGCTTGCAGCAAGTGCGGATGCAACTTCCCGCATCGGCGGAGGCTCCGGAAATTTCGCCGTTGCTCTCTCCTCTGGGAACGATTCTTCAATACGCTTTCACGCTTCCGGAGAGCGCCTCCCCCGAGCAGGCTTTGCAGTTGCGCGCCGTTGTGCAGCGCAGCTACGAACATCCGCTGCTGGCCATTCCCGGTGTGGCGCAGGTCACGATCTATGGGGGTGACCATCCGCAGACCCAGTTGCAGCTTGATCTCAAGGCTCTGCGGGATCAAGATGTCGCCTTGAATGAGCTGGTTGAAGCAGCTGGCAACGCTCAGTTCAATGGCCGGGGCGGGGTGCAGATTTCCGGTGGTCAGGAGCGTCTGATCCTCAGCGACCACGCCATCAGCAACGACGACGACATCGCACGTTCCGTGGTGCGTGCGGGTGATGGTCGTGCCATTCCGCTGGGCTCGCTTGCGGAGGTGAGATCCGGAGCTGCGCTGCGGCGCGGAGAGGCCAGCCTGAATGGACAACCGGCTGTGGTGTTGATGATCAACAAGCAGCCTGATGTGGATACCCCTCAGCTGACGCGCACTGTTGAAGACAGCATGCAACGGCTTCAGTCGTCACTTCCCGCGGATGTCTCGGTGACTCAGACGTTCCGCCAGGCGAAGTTCATTGAAATCGCCATCCGCAACGTCAGTGAATCTCTCCTGCTTGGCGTGGTGATCGTTGCTGTTGTGCTGCTGCTGTTTTTGATGAACTGGCGCACGGCCTTGATTGCCCTCAGTGCCATTCCTCTGTCGCTGCTTGTTGGACTGTTGTTGATGCGTGGGCTCGGCCTGCAACTCAACACCATGACCCTCGGGGGACTGGTGGTGGCGATCGGTTCCGTTGTCGACGATGCCATCGTCGATATGGAAAATTGCTACCGGGGTCTGCGCAACAACCGGCTTCAGGACAAGCCGTTGAATCCCCTTGAGGTGGTGTTCAACACCTCGGTTGAAGTGCGACAGCCGGTGCTGTTTTCCACCTTGATCATCGTTGTGGTGTTCGCACCGATCTTCACGCTCAGTGGTGTGGAGGGGCGCATTTTCATGCCGATGGGGATCGCCTATGTGCTGTCGATCGTTGCCTCGACAGCCGTCGCGCTCACCTTGTCACCGGCACTCTGCGCCTTGCTGCTGAGTCGTGCCCCCCTTCCGGCTGCCGCGTCATGGGTGGAATCCCGTGTTCAGCGTCTCTACAAACCTCTGCTCGAGGGTGTTCTGAGATCTCCTCGCCGGGTGCTTGTGCTAGCCGTGTCTGTGGTGATCGCCACCCTGTTGATTCTTCCCAGTCTCGGCCGGGTTTTCTTGCCTGAGTTCCGGGAGCAGTCACTGGTGAACTCGATGGTGCTCTATCCCGGTGTCTCGCTCGAGATGACCAGCCGAGCGGGTCGACTGCTCTCCCAACAGCTCCAGTCCAGCGACGATGTGGAGTGGGTGCAGGTGAGAGCCGGCCGGGCGCCGGGTGATGCTGATGGCGCAGGAGTGAACATCGGCCATGTGGATCTGGAGTTGAGTGATCAGGCGATGCGAGACCGTCCTGCTGCGATCGCGCGCATCCGTGAAGTGTTTGTTGGCCTGCCGGGCGTGGCACCCAACGTGGGTGGATTCATCTCCCACCGCATGGATGAGGTGCTGTCGGGTGTACGCAGTGCCATCGCGATCAAGATCGCCGGTCCTGACCTGGTGGAACTGCGTGATCTCGGAGAGCAGATCCGCGATGTGGTGGGCGAGGTTTCCGGTGTGGTTGATCTACAGCTGGAGCCGCAGTTGCCTGTGCCTCAGATCCAACTGCGGATTGATCGCGAGGCGGCGCTGCGGGAAGGCGTGAGCGTCGCCGCACTGGCGCGAGCCGCTGAGGTGGCCCTGCATGGCACGACCATTGGCCAAGCGGAATCCTCCGGCGTTGCGGCCCCACTGGTTGTGACGCTTCCCACTGAGCAGCAGGGCGACCTGCAGTCGTTGCAAGAGCTCCCGATCCGAACGGCATCAGGGGCCTTGAAGCCACTGGGTGATTTCATGACCTTTGAACAGACGACGGGCCCCAACGAGGTCAATCGTGAGGATGTCTCCAGGCGGATCGTCGTCTCTGCCAATGTCGCCGGTCGCCCTCTTGGGCCCGTGGTGAATGACATCCGTCGCCGAGTGGATCGGTCGGTGAAACTGCCCTCTGGCTACTCGCTGCGCTACGGCGGACAGTTTGAGTCTGAACAGCGTGCCACCCGTTCTCTGGTGCTCTACAGCCTGCTCGCCGCTGTGGTGATCGCGGCAGTGATGGTGGTGGCTGTCCGTTCTCTGCCCGCGACGGTTGCCATCCTGCTCAATCTCCCGCTCGCGCTAGTTGGAGGCCTTGTTGCCGTTTTGCTCAGTGGCAGCGTGCTCTCCGTGGCATCGCTGATCGGGTTCATCACTCTGTTTGGTGTGGCAGTGCGAAATGGCCTGCTGCTCGTTGACAACTACAACCGACGCCACCAGAGGGGCGAGAGCCTCAAGGAGTTGATCCGAGCCGGCACCTCGGACCGTCTTAACGCAATCCTGATGACTGCCCTCACCTCATCGCTGGGGATGCTGCCACTGGCTCTGGCCTTCGGGGCCGGTAACGAGATTCTGCAGCCGTTGGCGATCGTGGTGCTAGGTGGCCTGATCACCTCGACTCTGCTCACGCTGGTGGTCATTCCAGCCCTGTATGCCCGGTTCGGATCCCGGTTGCTCGCTGATGTCACGCCCTGAATGTTCAGGAGTCATCCTGCTCAACCGTGGCTAGCAAAGGATGCAGCTCATTTATCAGCGACGTCCCATCGCTGACAATGTTTCGCGTCGATGGAGATGCAACAACACCCACCAGGAGGCAGGCCAGCGCATGATGCGGCCCAGCGCCATCTCAAGGCCTGCCACCTGCGAGCCAAGCGAGCCCGCCAGGGTTGGCGGCCCTGGATGTTGTTCGGTATTGCATCGCTCTTCTACTTCTACGAATTCTTTGCACGGGTCGCTCCCGGGGTGCTGCATTCAGAACTGACCAAGGTGTCCGGCGCCAGCGAGGGTGCATTCGGCTTCTCGATGAGTCTGTATTTCCTGGCCTATGCGCCTGCGCAGCTGCTCGTTGGCCGTCTGCTGGATCGCCATGGTGTGCGAGCTGTTGCGGCTCCGGCATCGCTGCTGGTTGCACTTGGATGCCTGCTCTTCGCCACATCAAACAACATTGTGCTGATGGGTTTGGGGCGTTTCCTTCAGGGGCTTGGCAGTTCTGTGGCCTATCTGGGTGTGATCTATCTTTCACTGATCTGGCTGCCGCCTCAACGTCACGGCATGGTCCCGGGGATGGTTACTGGTATCGGCACGCTGGGGGCGGCAACAGCGCAGTTTCCGCTGCTGCTGATTTCAGATCACTTCGGATGGAGGATGCCGCTGTTGATCTGCACGGTGGCGGGCGTCGTCATCGCCTGGCTGATCTGGAGCTTTCTGCCGAGACGACCGACATGGTTTATGGAGCTGATGCGAGAGGACGGCTTTGATCCCGACAGCCCCGAGCCGATGGGATTTCAGCTCAACAGAATTCTGCACAAACGCAGCCTCTGGATTCTTGCGCTGGCTGCCGCGGGGGTTTATTTGCCGGTTTCTGTGATCGGTGATCTCTGGGGTGTGTCCTTCTTCAGCATCGAGGCCGGTCTTCCCGATGATCAGGCCAGCTTGATCACCACCCTGGTGTTCATCGGCTTCGCCATCGGTGGTGTGGTCGCTGGCCACTGGTCCGATCGCATTGGTCACCGCAAGGTCTTGTTCACCTCAGGAGCTATCAGTGCAGCCTGCTTCGCCCTGCTGCTCTGCTTCACCAGTCGTCTACCGGTCAGCCTCGTGGCTGTGCTGGTGGCCGCACTGGGATTCACCTCGGGAAGTCAGGTTTTGGCCTTTGTGATGGTCGCCGACACCGCCAAGCGGCATACACGCGCGATCACGCTTGCCTTCGTCAATTTCATCGTGATGTTTTTTCCGGTGATTGTGCAACCCACCGTGGGCCTGTTCTCTCAATGGGGGCTGCCGTCGGGACTACGACCCTCATCGATGCAGGAGCTGCAGGGATATGCGGTTGTGGTGGTGGGAATGTTGGCCGCGGCAGGTCTGAGTCTTCTCGTGCAGGACACCAGTCCGCGAGATGAGGAAGGCGTTCTGCTGAGCCATTGAAAACAGGAAGGTTGCAGCTGTGATGGAGTCGTCATCGACTGTTGATGTGCTCGTCGTCGGTGGCAATGGGCGCGTCGGCGCCTCAACCGTGCGTTGGCTCCATCGCCTCTCCTCCCGTTGCAGCGCGAGTGCGCCACTCAGACTTGCGATTGGCGGTCGCAGCAGGGCCCATTTTGAGGCTGTGCGCAATCGTCTCGATGTCCCAGAGCTCATCTTCAGGCCGGTGGATCTCGAGGCTGAGATGAACTCGCTCGTCGCGGTGGTACGTGGCGCAAAGCTGGTGGTGCATACGGCAGGACCATTCCAGGGGCGCACGCAACCTGATCTCCTCCGTGCCTGCATCGAAGCAGGAGTGCCGTATTGCGATGTCTGTGATGAGTACAGCCTCAGTCGTCTTGCCAAGGACCTCTCGGGAAAGGCCGCGGCGGCTGGGATCCCTGCGGTGGTGTCGTGTGGAATCTGGCCTGGCGTCAGTGCACTCATGGCGGCGGAGGCGGTGCAACAGCTTGGGGGGCCGGCGAGCTGTGAACGCATTGAGCTGAGCTTTTTTACAGCTGGAACCGGCGGTGCCGGTCCCACCATCGTGAGTGCCACCTTCCTGCTGCTGGCCACCAAAGTGCTGACCTATCGGAATGGAATGCTCACGCCCAAAGAGCCATGGACTGAGCGTCGGCTCGTTGACTTCGGTGTTGGTGTGGGCAGGCACGCCTGCTTCCTGCTCGACAACCCCGATGTGCCCACGACCGTTGAATCGTTGGCTGTTGCCAACTGTGCTTCTCGCTTCGGCACCGCACCCGCTGTCTGGAACAGTCTGTTTGCCGCCATGAAACTGTTGCCGAGCGATTGGCTGCTTAATCGCGCTGCGATGCAGGGCTTGGCAGTGGTCTCGATGCCTGTTATCAGATTGGTCGACAAGCTTGTCGGCGCCACCAATGCCATGCGTGTTGATGGCTTCAGCAAAGCTGATGTCAGTTCAGGTTTCCCTGAAAAGGTCACGCTGCGCTGCGTGCATGCGGATCTCGAGGATTGCGTGGGTCAGGCCACAGCAGCATTCGCGATGGAGCTGCTGAGAGGGCGTTCAGGTCATCCGTCTGCAGAGCAGACCATTCCCGCAGGTGTCTGGTATCCGGCCGAGCTGCAGGCAAAGGCACGCAACAACATCCTGGAGGTGGCCCGAGAAAACGCATTGGTCTGGGAGATCTGAACTGGCAGGAGCCTGATCACTTCGGCCTGTGCCGTGAGATGCAGCGGAAGCCGAGGTGACTGGTGCTTTCGCTGGCTTCCTGAGGAGAGCGGGCAGCTGGGCGGAAGCGGAGGCATTACTGAGGTGAACAGAGGTGTGAGCCGCCTTTGATGATTTTCAGGTCGCCCCCGGCTCTGATCGGAGCAACCCCGCCTGCCTCGAACCAGGGAAGCGGTTGGTGCAGTCAGCTCTCTAGCTTTGCGTAATCTGCGACATCACCAGATGACTCCGGGCTTGGTTCCGATGCCGCGCGATCGGAAGCCCGAAGTGATGGATCAGCCTGGTCTGGACCCTGTTGAGCACGACCGGGCGCTTCGGGGTCTGCGGCGCATCAATGCCATCAGCCGTTGCGTTCCAGGCTTGTTTCGCCATCTTGAATCGCTCGCACTTGAGACTCCAACGGCTCCATTGAGCGTGCTCGAGCTGGCCTGTGGAGGAGGTGACACAGCCATCGAGCTGGCAGCGCTGGCCAAACGACGTCAGCTGAAGATGAGGATCCACGCTTGCGACCTCAATCCTGAGGCCATTCGGATCGCCCGTCGCAATGTCGCCAGGCAGAACAGCAGTGTCGAATTGTTTGTTGCCGATGCGCTCGAACCGTCTGACGACAGAACGTTTGATGTGGTGTACTGCACTCTGTTCGTTCATCACCTCGACCCTCCGGAGGTGGTGCGACTGCTGTCCGTGATGTCGGCCAAGGCGCGCAGACTTGTGCTGGTGGATGATCTGATCCGCAGCCGTCTGGGCTATGCACTGGCCTGGGCTGGTACTCGCTTGTTGAGCCGTTCCTGGGTGGTGCATTATGACGGCCCACTGTCAGTCCAGGCGGCATTCACTCCCTCTGAGGTCCTCGACCTTGCCGCTCAGGCCGGATTGCATCATCCGGTGCTGGAGCGCAACTGGCCAGAGCGATACCGGCTTTGCTGGAGACCCCACTGAGATGCAGAACCGCTGGGATGTCGTGGTGATCGGAGCGGGAGTGGCCGGTGGACTGGCCGCCCTCGACTGTGCGCGTCGAGGTCTGACTGTTCTGCTCGTTGAGAAGCGCTCCTTTCCTCGCTGGAAGGTTTGTGGTTGTTGCTTCAATGCCAATGCTTTGGCTGGCCTGGCTGCGGTTGGTTTGCCGGACTTGATTCGTGATCAGGGAGGAGTGCCTCTCGATCAGGTGCGTCTCGGCTGGAATGGCAGGACGCTGAATCTGGGGTTGCCCGGAGGCTGGGCACTCTCACGGGAGCGTTTCGATCAGGCGTTGGTCCATGCGGCTGAGGCGGCAGGAGCCACGGTGAGGTTCCAGACCGGTGCCGTTCTTGAGGAGACTTGCGCCGATGAGCGAGTGGTGCGACTGCGTCCTTCCGGTGGTGCACCAGCCGAGCGAGTTCGGGCCCGTGTTGTTCTGGTCGCAGCTGGTTTGCAGCATCAGGTCTTGGCATCAAGCGACCGGCGCACAACCTGGATCGCTCCGGACTCAAGGATTGGGGCAGGCTGCCTGATCAACGACGACGAGGTCGTTTACGCCAGCGGAACCATTCATATGGCCATTTCTCGGCGTGGTTATGTCGGCTTGGTGCGCCGTGAGGATGGCGCTCTCAATCTGGCCGCTGCTTTCGATCCCACTGCGGTGAGGTCTGCCGGTGGAGTGGCTCATGCGTCGGATCTGGTTCTGCGCCAGGCCGGATTCGCGATTCCTCGAGCTCTGGAAACATCACGCTGGCAGTTGACCCCGGCGCTGACGCGCCGTGCCGGTGTCGTCGCGGGTGATCGCTTTCTGCTGCTGGGTGATTCCACCGGTTACGTAGAACCCTTCACCGGTGAAGGCATGGCCTGGGCTCTCGCTGCCGGAGCGGCGGTGGCCCCTTTCGTGGAGGAGGCACAGGCAGCATGGAGTGCTGATCTTGAGCTGCGCTGGCAACAGAGGCTTGAGGATCTGACGGTGAGTCGTCAGCGTGTCTGCCGCCTGTTGTCGACGTTGTTACGCCAACCGCTCGCAACAGCCGCCGTGTTCAGATTGGGATGCCATTGGCCCGCCATCCCTGAGCGTGTCATCAGTGGCCTCAATCGCGTTGTTCCCTCCACGGCCTGCCCTGATCCATGCCACTGACACTCCATGGCATCGGTACGGCAGTGCCCACTCAGAGTTTGAGTCAAGCGGAAGCGCTGGAGGTGGCGCATCGCATCAATGCCGAAAGTCCTGAACAGGCCAGGCTGATGGACCGGATCTACCAGAAGACCAAGGTGCTCAACCGCGGCAGTGTGCTGCTCGGAAAGGAAGCCGATGGAGGAATGAATCGGAAGCGTCTGAGTTTTTACGGCACGGAGAGTCCCGGCACGGCAGAGCGGATGCAGGCCTTTGGCGAGCATGCAGGTGAGCTTGCGTTGCAGGCCGCTCGCGAAGCACTGAACGATTCTGGCTTCAGGCCATCAGCGATTACCCATTTAGTGACCGTGAGCTGCACCGGCTTTCAATCGCCTGGGGTCGATTTATTCCTGATCGACAAGCTTGGACTTTCCGCTGCGGTGCAACGAACCCATGTTGGCTTCATGGGATGCCACGGAGCACTCAACGGCTTACGTGTCGCCCATGCCTTTGCCGAGATGGACCCCAGTGCGGTTGTTTTGCTCTGTGCCGTTGAGCTGTGCAGCCTGCATATGTCGTACGGCTGGCATCCCGAACAAGTGGTCGCCAATGCGTTGTTCGCCGATGGAGCGGCAGCCGTTGTCGGCTCCGCCGGACCGCCAAGGTCTGATCGAGACCTTGTCTTGCAGGGCAGTGGCTCAATGGTGATCCCCGACAGTGCGAATCTGATGCACTGGGAGATTGGAGACCACGGCTTTTCGATGGGATTGTCGCCGCTTGTGCCGGCAACGGTGGGGGCAGCACTGTTGCCCTGGTTGCAAGATTGGCTGCAGACTCGGGCAGTTGATCTCTCGGAGATCCGCAGCTGGGCCGTGCACCCAGGCGGTCCGAAGATTCTCTCGACCTGTGCTGAGGCGTTGGGGTTGGATCCTGAGCTTCTGGGCGACTCGAGAGTCGTTCTCCAAGATCACGGCAATATGTCGTCGGCGACGATCCTGTTCATCCTCGAACGGCTGCGTCGGCGATCGGTGGCAGGCCCCTGCCTTGCGTTAGCTTTCGGCCCTGGTCTGAGTGCTGAGCTGGCACTTCTTGATCTTCAGGTGGTGATCTGAACGTGTTGGCTGTGCAATCAGCTCTGCTGTTAAAACTCCGGTGTGTTCCAGGGAAAGCCTGGTGCCGTGGAGAACAGCATCAGTAAAAGTCCCTGCGCTACAAGAATGGTGCTGCACCCTGCCAGAGCCCATCGCCTGGACGTTGTTGACAACCAGTTGGCGTACAGGCGACTGAGCCAAGGCACCAGTAAGTAGCCGGTGATTAACACCGTGATCAAGTTGCTGATCAACATGTTGAGGGGCATGGGCAGGTTGCCGAGTGTTGGACCACTCATCCACATCAACAACATCACCGAGGGGTAAAGGGCCAGCCAGACCAGAAGATTCACCTTCCAGATCGGTGTTCGCGATGGTCCTTTGGCCTGAATCCACTGGTCAAAGGAGTTTGAATCCAAGCGGAAGCGATAGTGATAGCCGATCAGTTTTTCGGCTTGATTGAGCAATTCTCTTCGCTGCGGGCTGTCCAGCCAGCGGAGGCATTGCTCCAGTTCTTCAAAGCGAACATGCGTGGTGACCTTCACCACCGGACCAGTGTCTGACTCCTCATATACGACGTCCTGTCCGAGGTAACCGTTAAAAGCCTGAGCGGCATGGTTCATGCGCTCTTGAATGCTCTGGTAGTCCTGACGCTGTGAAGCTGCGATCGAGCTGTGAATCGTGTAAATAAATTGATTTTCAGTTTGCTCAGACATGACGACTTAGGCCTTGATGCTCAATAGCGAGCCCCGTCGGGCAGCTTGCGGAATTCATCCCACACGTTGCAAGCCTCACACTTGAGAATTTGTGTGAGTTTGATGTCACGCTGCGCCTTTGGTTTCTGCATGTCGTCATTGATGGCTTCATCAGAAAACAGATCGTTGTAGTCCGACCAGGACGCCGCGTAGAACACGTTGCGAATGCCGGCCCAGTAAGTCGTGGCGTAGCACATCGGACAGCATTCGCAGCTGGTGTACATCACACAGCCAGACAGATCCCAGGTTCCTAATTTCTTGCAGGCAGCTCGAATCGCATTCACTTCAGCGTGGGCGCTCGGGTCAAGATCTCTGATCACGCTGTTACCGGCCGAGGCCACGATTTCGCCGTTCTTGGCCACCACAGCTCCAAAGGGTCCACCTGATTGATTGACGATCCCGGCTTCACGCATCTGGTGGATCGCTTCACGCATCAAGGCTTCATCGTGTGTTGCTGCCATGGCCAGGAGGAGCACTCTTCTGAAGCGTGACGATGACCATCGCTCACGACAACGAAGAGAACAAAAACGACAAACACTCGGCCGCCGATCACTCACAACCCCTCCAGAACCTCTTCAAGCCATGGCAGACACATGCCGTAAAACAAGATTGCGCCAAGTCTCAGCGCTGGAAGCCTTTGATCCGGTTTGAAGCCCCGGATCTGCTGGCAACACTCAGAAATTCGATGTGATCACTGGCCGGGTCGTAGAGGGTGTAGTTGGCGCCCGAACCCACACCAATCACGCTGCGTTTGGGCACAGGCTGTTCATGCAGCTGTTCACTGGCGTGATCTTTGACTCTGGATCGAATCTGTCCCCCTGTGAGCTGCAATCTGAACTGACGTCCACTGCGCGCCGTGAACAGTCGATTGACATCCAGTCGAGTGAGGCGGTCGAGCAGGATCAACGGTGAAGTCGTTTCCTGCAGTTCGTCGCCCACATCCGCTGAGCTGCCGTGGATCAGGCCGCAGTCCAGCTCAATCAAGCCAAATTGCAGCGAAGCCAGCCAGTTGAGGTGCTCTGTGTCCACCGCCTGCCGTAACTGCTGAACTCCGGAGTCGTCGGATTGAAGCTGCAATTCATCGGCTTTGGCTTCCCCGCGATAGCCGTAAAGAGACAGCAATTGCTCTTCCAGCCAGCCGTAGATGCAGTGGGGATGGAGATCACCGCGTTTTGGTTGGCGTAAGCGCTTCAACAGCGCATCACACTTGGGGTGGGGGCCGATCATGTCGCCCAGAACAAAGAGATGTGCCGTTCCGCGCCGCTTCTGCAGATCGGATTGGATCTGCTCATACAGATCAAGGTCTCCACGCAGACCACTCACCAGTGCCCAACGTTCCATCAGCGCTCACACACGTGGCTGGCGTCTTCCGCACGCTCGGCATATTCGAACCCGTGGCTCAGACGCCAGGCGAACACCTCGGGTAATCCCGCCTCAACGATGGCTCGACAGGTTTTGGAGACGTCGTACTCCACTTCACGGACACTCACCGCACCGCTGTCGTCGTCATGGACCACATACGTTGCTTTGGTCGAACCATGCCTGGGCTCTCCGACTGAGCCGGCATTGACAATGCGGCGCATCGGCAGTGTCATCTCCTGTTCGCTGTCGGAGTGATTGCCGTTCGTCTGTACCGACACCCGAATGGATCCTTCACTGAGCTCTCGCACATAGGGCTGATGGGTGTGACCGCAAAACAATGTCTCCGCTCCAGCGGTTTCCACCCGTTCCAGTGCTGCGAAGGCACTCATGTCTGGCAGCAGGTATTCGTGCTGACTGTTGGGACTGCCATGCACAAACAGCAAGCGGTCTCTGCGCAGGGTCATGGGCAGGCTTGCCAGAAAAACCTTGTTGTCTTCCGTGATGCGCTCAGCAGCCCAGTGGTGAGCGCGGTGACCACGGCGCTCGGCCAGCTGGGAGGGATAACTGCATTCGCAGGCGTTGAGTCCGTCGATGATGTCTTCATCCCAGCAGCCCTGGCAGGTGGGAATGGAGCGTTCACGAACGAGTTCAATCACTTCATTGGGTTGGGGGCCGTAGCCCACCAGATCGCCCAAACAGGTAATTGTGTCGATGCCTTGTTGGTCGATATCGGCCAGTACGGCTTCGCAGGCTGCGAGGTTGGCGTGCAGGCAGGAGATCACTGCGTGGCTCATGGTCATCCGTTGGATTGAAGGGCGTGTTGTCTGTCTCTGAGTGGGGCCTGATGCAGTTCCAGCACGTCGTCTGTGAGCAGGCAGTCGTCGATCGTTGACTCAATGCCGGCGGGGTCAAGGGCTCGGCCCTGCACCACCAGGTGTGATGTGCGATTCGGCCTGCCTGCCGGCGGCTCTACCGCTTCCAAGGGAAGAAACTGAGAGCTCTGCTGGCTCACCATCCAGTTGCACAGGAATGAACGACCATCCGGCATGTTCATTAGTGCTTTGGCCCGATACACATCGCCATAGGCGCCATTCACCAGCTCAAACCAGAAGCTGCTGAGGCTGTTGGGATCCCAGACACAACCTTGAAGATTGCGATGCCAGGATTCAAGACGCTTGAAGTCCAGGACGTCTTCGTGCGGGAGTTCTGGATCCAGGCCGAAATGCAGTGAGCGATCCGGCCGCAGATTGAAGACCTCCAGCTGCCGCAGCACCTGCGGATCGATGCCGTCCGGGCCACTGCTGGTTGGTGGCTGAAACTGCTGAACCTCGATCAGTAGCAGTCGGGGCGCTGTTGGCCGCGGAGCACCCGCTGTTGTTCGAAGATCCAGAAGCTCAGGGATCTGGTCCTGGAGCCAGGTGCTGTCGATGCCTGCGTTATGGCCCTGTTGGAGGCCGTCTTGTTCGGACCCGCTCAAGCGGATATAGGCACAGGTGCCTTGGTGCTTCAGAAAGGAGTCGCGGATCCAAGTGGTTTTCCCGCAGCCGGGAGGACCCGTGATCAGCCAGGTGTTCTGCATGGCCAGAAAGCGTCAGACCCGGGTATCCGCGGGCCTGGGAATGGGAATCATTCTCACTATGCCTGAACAAATGACACTTGTCGGTGAATCAAGCGTAGAACTGGCTCGTGCCTCGTTTCCAGGCAGTGACATGGTCGTTTCAGTCGCCGTGCCCTGTCCGTTTGTTGCTTGGCACGTGCTGGGAGGTGGGATTCATTGCTTGTTGAGATTGCCGCTGATCCAGCCCCAGTGGTGATCTGCGTGGTTGTGCGGCAAGCTGGTTGACTCAGATGGAGTGCGGCGGATCGTTCGACGCAAGTAGCTCACCATCAGGAGCCCATGATTCAGATCTCTCGGTGTATCGAAAATAACGATTGATCGGCCTCTAGGCTCAGATTGGTTGGCGATTTAAGTTCTCAAAAAATTTTTTGCAAATGCCTTTGTTGCTCCCGTTTGCCTTGCTGCCTCTTCTGTTTGGCCATGGAGGAGGTGGAGGTGGTGCTGATTATTCCAAACATGCTTACTCTGTGTGGGCAGAAGAGCATGCTGAGCATCGTTGTGATGCTTACAAGCAGGGCATGAATTGGGATGAAGCATACGCGTATGCCACCGAGTCTTCAGGTCAAAGTTGGAGAGCTGTCTTTGTCTCCTACCCTGAAAAAATGAAAGCATTCAATGCTGCTATTAAGCGCGATTGCAAGACCCTTCATATTGAAACGTGGAATCAAAAAGTAAATAATTGATCTGTTGTTGATTGATCTACGCAGTTGCTTGCTGTTGATTGAGATCAAATCGCCAGACGTCTAAGTCTTCAGCTTGCTGATTGCGTGTTCATCCCTCTTTCCTTCCTGTCGCCTGACCGCGTTGGCGTTTGTTGCCTTGGTGCTGTTGGCGGCTGCTCGATGACAATCCCTCAGAAATGGCCTTCCGTCTGAATGATCAGCTGGGCTGATCAATGGGATCAAGACTCCTGTCCCAGTTTTGGCGACACGAACGGTTCACATTGCGCAAAACAGCTTTACATTGCTGAGGTCG